>JAUQVI010000009.1:0-29086 GCA_039794885.1 Thermostichus sp. DG02_5_bins_236 | reverse complement strand
TAGCATAAACCCATCATTGCGATAAAGGCTTATCTGTCAGGATTCCTAGATAGTTTGTTCCTTCGCTTCGCTCAGTCACGCGGCTCTCATCCCGACGCTGACCGTTCCGGTACAGCGCGGGGCTTCCTGCCTAATAGCTAAAGACTTTGTTAAATCCGGCTGAGGGAACAAAAATTGGGTTGGATGGAACTTATGGTCTGAGTCCCTCAGTCTAAGGAGCAAGGGTAATGCCATTCCAGGGATCCCACCCCTCCAATGCCAAGGGAAGGCCTCCCTTTTTCCCCAAGGGTGATACGATATTGAGAATGAGTGAGTCTTACCTGAATCACCCCACTTTTGGTCTGCTCTACAGCCTGTGTCAGTTTAATGAAAGCCAGGCTCTTTTTACGACCCTTTATGCCCAAAGGCTGTTTTTTCGGGTTTATTTTGGATCCCTTGAGAACGGGACAAATCCCCAGAATGTGGGTGCCGAAGAGCTGATCTTTGATCCGATTAGCCGCAATGAGGCCCGCCAGCTAATCGAAGAACAGATGCGCCTGATGCGTCGGGCTGCTCGTAAGGATGAGCTAGAGCAACTACAGGTGATTTACAAGCAAACCTTTGCCTAAAACTGGGAGAGAAAGCGCAGATCGCTGGTGTAGAACAGGCGAATATCCTGAATGCCGTGCAGGAGCATAGCCATCCGTTCAATGCCGATCCCTGCCGCAAACCCGGTATAGCGCTCTGGATCGTAGCCCACCGCCTGGAAGACGTTGGGATCCACCATGCCGCAGCCGAAAATTTCCAGCCACTTAGAGCCAAACCGCACATCCATCTCCGCCGAAGGCTCCGTAAAGGGAAAGTAGCTAGGGCGAAAGCGGGTTTCCCGTTTGCCCAACAGACGGGTGATGAACTCGTTCAGGGTGCCTTTCAGGTCAGAGAAAGTCAGATCCTCGCCTACCGCCAAAATTTCCATTTGGTGAAACACAGCCGAGTGGGTGGCATCGACGGTATCGCGGCGCATCACCCGTCCGGCATGGACAATGCGTAAGGGGGGCTGGTGTTGCTCCATGTAGCGCACCTGAACCGAAGAGGTTTGGGTGCGCATCAGGTAGCCGTTTTCCAGGTAAAGCGTATCCTGCATATCCCGGGCTGGGTGGTCGGCAGGGGTATTCAGAGCTTCGAAGTTGTAATACTCGGTCTCGATCTCAGGACCATGCACCACCGTATAGCCCATGCCCACAAAGATATCCAGCATGCGGTCAATGGTGGCCTGCAAAGGGTGAACCCGCCCCAGTAGACGACGGGATCCCGGCATGGTGACATCCAGCCGCTCCGCCTCTAGCCGCTGCAACAGTTGAGCTTCGGCAAGGGCTTGCTTGCGTTGCTCCAAGCTGGATTGCAAAGCCCCTTTGAAGGTGTTAGCCAACGCCCCAATCACAGGCCGCTCCTCAGGGGGTAACTTCCCCATTCCTCCCAAGATTTTGGAGAGCTTGCCCTTTTTGCCCAGGTAATCGATGCGCAACTGTTCTAGGGCCTCAAGGTCGGTGGCTTGCTCCACTTGGGCGAGCGCTTCGCTTTGTAGGGTGAGAAGCTGATCTTGCATGCAGTCCAATTCCAATAGTGCTACGCAGCGCGTGCGGGACAGAATTCTTAGGCTCCAAGCTCCAGCCGGGCTGGAATCGACTTTTACAAAAGTATCACAGGCCCTGGCCGGATTTGGGGCTCTTCCTTTTTCAGGTGTTTCAGGTGGGCTTGATTGCTCCCGTTAGGGGAACGGAGTTTTGCAATGGGGATCCCTCTAACTCTGGCTTTGGGGAGTGGCTTCTGGCAACAGACAACCCATGGCATCGCAGCCAGCTGGCCCTTCTATGTTCAAAAAGCCACGGTCATAGCGCATCAGTGCCCCAAAGAAATCCTCGGTTTGCCGACGACGCAGAACCTCTGCCGAGAGCTGCTCGTAGGTGGCTTTGTTGATCTTCTCGAAGGGTAGGCGGGGAAAGGGAGCATCAAAGCGAGCCAACAAGGCGGCACTCATGTACCCCTCATCATCCCGAATCGCCTCAAAAATACGGGATCCCAGGGCTTCCACCTCATCTTCCCGCAGCTCAATCGTGGCAGAGGTGTTGTGGGTGGTGTAGTACTTCTGCACCTGCATGTAAAAGTCAAATTGGGCTAGGGCAGAAAATTGCTCGATCTCGATTTGATCGGCACCGGGCAAATTGGCCCAAGGTACTTCCACCGGCAGTTCCACCAACCACTCGGTGCACCGGGGATCAAAAGGATCATTGAGCAGGTTACCGTTTTCATCTTTGTCCGATTGGGAGGGCACAATCGAGTAGCCATACTCTAAGCAAGCCAAAGCCACCGGATCGTTTTTGCCGAAGGTAATGCGGCGAATGTAGCGCTGCGCTTTGGGCGGATGCCATCCGGGGGAGGCCCCGGTCAAAAGGGATTTGGTTCCTGCTGGTTGAACAGTGGTGCAGCGGTTGGGTCGGCGCAGCCCATGGCGGTCACAGTACTCCCAAACCGCTTGGTGTACGATTTCTCGCCAGCGGGTGAGATACTCTTGCTCTTTCTGCTTGAAGGTGAGACCGGTCATGGTTTCCGGTCGCCCCTCCTGCCACCAACGCAGCCAATCCACGCCAAAGGCTTTGACGAAGAAATCAAATAATCCAGTGAAGGAAACCCCGACAATCGGATCCCATTCGCGTGAGCGTTGGTAACGGGGTTCTTGGAAACGATGGTTGAGCAGTGCTGCCACGGCCAATGCCCCCGCCGTGAATGCCTCCTCCTGTTCCTTAAAATCCCAGGGATCCAACTGGTTGAGGTGGATCTCTGACAAATTGCAGTGGTAGTTGGTGCCGATAATTTCGCCGCAGGGGTTCAGGCCGTAACGGGATACCCTATCTTCCAGTTCTTCCTCGCTGAGATGGGGATTCAGTTTTTGTAACCAATCTTTGGCAGATCCAGCCTCGTAAGCCTTGAGAAAATCGGATTTTTGCTCGGTTGGAATCAGATCACAGTTGGCACGGGCTACAGCTTCCCCCGCCCACTGAATCGCTCCTTCCCCGGAGTAGAACTGCTTGCGGACTGCCTCAATGGTTTCCTCTAGTGTAGGCTTGCGATGAAACACACGAGTATGATTGGCCATGCGCAGAGCATCCCGTTCTGGATCAATGCGCCAGTTCCCGTTTTCATCCTGTTGCCAGAGGTTGTCCTTAGCTGTAGAGCCTAAAGGATCCTCCTGGCCAAACTGGCGCATCCCGGCTGAGTTATGCGTGAGATAGCCGTCGCAGTAGAAGCAATGGGCTTCTTCTACCTCAATATCATAGGTTTGAATGGACGTATAGCTACCGATGCCTTTAACCGTGACCGGAATATCCAGATTAATATCAGCCTCGGCGATGTAGCGTTCGTAATTCGCATCCACTTGCCGAGACCCTTCAAAGCCCATACTGCGCATTTCGCTGTAGGTATATACCTCGCGCATCAGGGGTGCAGGCACTGTGAAGCCATACATTTTGAGTCCCTGACGAAGTTCACCCTTGATAGAATGGGGTGCAATCAGATTATTGTATTGCCCTTTGAATGCGGGAATCGTGAGGGTGTATTTGACCTGCCAGCTATCCTTCTGAGGACGAGTAAGCTTTACCCGTCCAGCTATCCCCAGACTAGAAAGTACTGCTGCCACCTGACGAGCAAAAGTGGGGTAGACTGTCGTCACCAGGTGGGGAGGCCGATTGTTAATCGCACCGTCGCTATCCATCAAGCCCGCTAGGTAAGCGGCTCGAAGGTCGATGGAACCTTGCAAGATGAAGGCTGGGACAGTCAGCGATTGGTTAGGCTGTTTGATGTGGCGATGGAAGTATTCCGCCAAGCGAATCGATGAACAGACGGACTTAGCCGTGTTCTCACCGTTAACCGTGCCGTGGGTGGCCGTGAGACCAAACTGAGCCAAGGCTCGATCTAGCTTATCTTGCAGGTGTTGGGTGGTTTTAACATCGTTGGCATTCGTGGCCCACTCCACCCGACCGTAGGGCTTGCCATGCTTATTACGCCCTAGGGCTACGTAGCCATCGCCATGGGTATAGCCAATCAGCCAAGCGATATCAGCCGTTAGGGCTGGAATTATCAGCCCCTTAGCCGTGCGGCTCTGCTCTGGTCGATCAGCGGTGAAGTCCACCGGCAGCGCTGTCACTTTACCCGGCAAGATCTGAGTACTGTGCATCAGGCGATCGCCTACTTCCAGTTGATCTACCCGCTTCCACTGCACCTCTCCCTTAGCATCGGCCAGTACCGCAACCCGATGACTTAACGTAGCCCTCGGTAGGGAGCTATTGGTCTCAATTTCGTAGACATCCTGAATGCCTTGGTCAAACTTGTCCGTGACCCGTCGGAACCCCAAGGGAGTTTGTACGAAATCTCCAACCTGGATGTGCTTAATTGCGACCAGACCTTTATCAGTATGTACCAGGGCATCTTCGGGCAGACAGCGGCGGATATTGCCAGCCACCACACAGGCGGCGGCCTCATCGATTAGTAAGCAACACTCGACGGAATTGAGTTGACGACCAACGGCCTTGTTCAAAATGGCGGCGCATCGCTCATACAATGTGGGCAGTTTAATCGGGTTAGCCACTCCGCCAAAGCCCTTCAAAATTTCACCCGCAGGCCGCACATCGCTCAGATCTACCGTCAGTTGGACTTCCCCGCCAAAACTGGGATCCGAAGCCAACTCCATCAACACCTGATAGGAATCTACCCAGCCGCGTCGGCTGTCTCCCACTTGAATATGAGCTTGGGATCCCTGTCGTTGAACGCGGGTTTTGTCCTGACGTCGTTCGGGGGGAGTCGCGCCGATTTCTCCCGTAATTTGAATGTGAAGACGATTCACGATGGCCGGTAGACGATTGATAAACTTGGGTTCCAAAACAGCGCCTGTGCCACAGCCCATCATGGCCAGATCCATCATCAAACCAAAGGCTTGCCAGTCGATGACGTTGGTGCTGGTACAGTTGTAGGCTCCCGAGAAGTTTTCCGGTTGGTGAATCCAGTCGGTGCCCATCACCCACAGGGCTCGGCCCGAGATCAAAGCCTTCAGTTGCCGCTGCATGCGGTTGATCAAATGCTGTTCTTCTAGGGTGAACTGACCCAATTCGGCGATATCCGTCAGGGTGCGATCGCAAACTTCGTTCCAGGTTTCTCGGCCTTTGTCAGTTTGACGCCGGCTGTAGGTACGATAAAACACCGGGTTAGCTGCTGGAGCAGAAGTAGGAAAATCCCCACCACGGTCGAGGGGAGCCGACACATCCGTGTTCAGGGATCCCGATACCTCACCAGAACGCGCCTCTTTGCTCTGAACCATATCCACACCCCTCCTGCGATGACGCTCCAAACTGTGCGGAGCACAATAAACCAAGCGATAACCTTTTGACCCCGTGTGGGCTGACCAACCCTCTGCCTAGACTTGCGTTTGTAGGCAGTAACCCAACACGATGCCCATCAGGCTATCACAATCCTCGCAGGCCAGATGTCACATCTAGTGCGATTCCGTGTTCTGCTACTCAAGCGCCTCTAGGGATAGAGCAAGCCCAAATCCGCTCCCCACCTTGGATCGGATCCCTTCGAGCCCCAATGCCCCACAGGGATCCCTCAAGACCGGCTCCAGATCAAAAGACTCGTTATCGGTTTTGTGATTCCCTTGAAAGGGTTGTAGATCCAGCCGAGTGAGCAGAGAAACAACAGGAGGGCTAAAGTGAAAGAGAGAGATGCCACTGGGGCTAAGTTGATTGAGCAGTGGAAATCCGCAAATTTTGGGTCAGCTTCCTGCTGCCCCTCTGGGTTGTCCTGAAAAGCAGATTGGGCTGCCCATTTCCCATGACGCGGTACCCCGTGTGCAGCACAAGAAGGAGTTTTCATCACCATGACCAATCGCCTGCGCATCGGTAGCCTGTGGGGGATCCCCTTCTTCATCGACTACACCTGGTTCCCGGTGGCGCTGTTGCTCATGCTCTCCTATGGGGTGCTGACCGCTTTGGGGTTGTTCCTCTCTTTGCTGGCTCACGAGCTGGCCCACAGTCTGGTGGCACGTGCCCACGGCATCCGCGTTAACTCCATTACTCTGTTCATTTTCGGGGGGATGGCAGCCATTGAACGGGAGGTGCCTCATCCGCTGGGAGCCTTTTGGGTCGCTGTAGCTGGCCCTCTCCTCAACTTGAGTCTGTTTGCCATCCTTAGCTTGGCGCTGGCTTGGGCAACTCCAGGGACCCTGTTATCCTCCACATTAGCCAGTTTGGCCGCCATCAACCTGACGCTTGCCCTATTTAACCTGCTGCCGGGGCTCCCGTTGGATGGAGGGCAAATGCTCAAAGCCGCCATTTGGGGTATGACTGGGGATCGACAACGGGGTTTGATCTGGGCGGCTCGCACCGGTCAGTGGGTGGGTTTTGGCCTGCTGGGGTTGGGGTTGCTGGTGGTGTTTTCCGGTAGCCTGAATGGCCTGTGGCTGGGGTTGATTGGGTTGTTTATCTTGAACAATGCTCGCCGCTACAGCCAATACGCTCAGCTACAGCAGGTGTTGGGTCGGTTGAAAGCTGGGGATGTCATGACCCGCAATTTTCGGGTTTTGGATGCCGGCATGAGTCTGCGGGAGTTTGTCGATCGCTATGTGGTGCCTTCCTCCCTAAAAATCGAGCCGGAAGGAGCCCAGCCGGAGCCCGAGGTCTATTTTGCCGAAGAAGATGGCCGCTATCGGGGGTTGGTCAGGCCAGAGTTGCTCAGCGATATCGAGCGCAGTCAATGGGATCACCTCAGCCTCAAGGCGATTCTGAAGCCGATGGAGCAACTGCAGGGGGTACGAGAAGAAACCCCAATCCCGCAAGTCATTCAGATGATGCGCCAGTCGGAGCCACGCCGAGTCTTGGTGCTGACCCCTACCGGAGCGATTGCTGGGTTGATCGATCGAGGGGATGTAGTGGCAATGGCCGCCCGTCAGTTGGGGGTGATGTTACCGCAGGAGGTGGTGCAGCGGATTCGAGATAGCCAGGAATGGCCCCCCGGCTTTCAAGCGGAAGAAACCCTGGCTAGCGAGGGATCCTCTTCCGGGTTGTCTTTGCAGGGAGACCTTCACCCCAAGTCTTAAGCGGATGCCAGGCAGGGATCCCTTCCCTCTCTACACCTGATGAAAAGTAATCGCAAATACTGTCCTGTGGGGACCTCCCCTGATTACAATAAGAGTGTTCTCCATCAATTAAGAATTTTGAATCGCTCCCCTCGCCTTTTGCCTGCCCACACCCACCATCTGAGCAATGGGTTAAGGGTTGTTCTTCATCCGATTCCAATTGCCGATTCCGTCACCGTTGATGTTTGGGTACAGACAGGCGGGCGCAACGAACCGAACGAATGGTTGGGTCTGTCTCACTTTCTAGAACACATGGTGTTCAAGGGCAGTAGCCGTTTGGCTCCGGGGGAACTGGATCGAGCCATAGAAGGGCGAGGGGGAGTGACCAACGCCGCCACCAGCCAAGACTACACCCACTACTACATCACGGTTGCGGTTGGCGATCTGCCCGAGAGCTTGCCATATCTGGCAGAAGTGGTGCTGCGAGCCGGGATCCCTGCCGATGAATTTGAGCGGGAGCGCCAGGTGGTTCTCGAAGAAATTCGTCGGGCAGCAGATAACCCGGACTACAACGCCTATCAACAGTTGATGCAAACTGCCTATGGGGATCATCCCTACGGGCGACCGGTGTTGGGCACGCCCGCCAGCCTGATGGATCTGACCCCAGAGTTAATGCGCACCTACCATCAAGGCTGGTACCGACCGGAGCAAATGACCGTGGTGGTGACGGGTGGCATTGATCCGGAGCGGGCTTTGGCTTTGGTGGAAGAGCAATTTGGGGGTTCCTCCAGCGGTGCAGGATTGCAGATCCCCCATGCCCCTGCACAGCCGCGTCCCCAAGGGATCCTGCGGCAAGACAGTACCCATCCTCGTTTGGAACAGGCCCGCTTACTGTTGGCTTGGCCCACCGTCAGTGCCCACGATTGGCAAGAGGCTTGTGGTCTAGAAGTCTTGGCCTCCATTCTTGGGGATGGCCGTACCTCCCGCTTGGTTCATCTGCTACGGGAACAGCGGGGTTGGGTGAGGGGCATTGGCTGCTCTTCGATGGTGCTGAAGGAGGGGGGGCTATTCTGCGTCAGCGCCCAACTGGATCCGGAGCATCTGTCTCGGGTGGAAGCGACCATCCTGCACGAGATTGAAAAGCTACAACAGGATGGCATCGGCCAGGCGGAGTTGGATCGCACCCGTCGCATCCTCACCCATGAGTTTCTGTTCTCAGCCGAGTCCCCCAGTCAGTTGGCGAGTATCTATGGCTATTACGAAACCCTAGGGGGCGTGCAGCGCATTCAGGAGTATCTGGAGCTGTTGCAGTCTCTCACCCCAACCCAAGTGCGAGAGTTGGCCCAGCAACACCTGTCTCCCGATGCCTACGTAGTCACCACTCTCCAGCCTGCTGGCCTTGATTCGGCCTCCTCGCCCGAGCGGCAACTGGCCTACCGTTAAGTCCTCAACGGGATCCCGCTTAGAATTCATGACCTCCACCCTCTCTGCCGCCCAGCGTGGCCATTTACAACGTGTTGTCTTGGCCAATGGTGCCACTTTGCTGTTAGGGCAAAATCCAACAGTGGATATCCTGGCGGCCCATTGTTTTTTTCGTGGCGGTAGCCGAGTGGAGCGACCGGAGCAGGCGGGGCTAACCAATTTAATGGCTGCTGTTCTCACCAAAGGTACTCAGCAACGGGATTCCCAAGCCATCGCCGCCTGGGTGGAATCTCTGGGGGCTGCCCTTTCCATCGATAGCGCTGCCGATTACTTTGAGGTTAGCCTGCGCTGTGTTGCAGCAGACTTTCCCGAGCTATTGGGGTTGCTGTCTGAAATTTTGCAGGATCCCAGCTTTCCTGAAGCGGAAGTGGAGCGGGAACAGGCACTGATGTTGCAGTCGATTCGTGCCCAGCAGGAGCGACCCTTTAGTCTGGCTTTTGATCAGGTGCGGCAAGCCCTCTATGGCGATCATCCTTATGCCCTGCCGGGAATTGGTCGGCCGGAGACGGTGGGATCCCTGACTCGTGAAGACTTGCGGAAGCATCACGCCACCTATTGTCGCCCCGACCGCATGGTGATGGTGGTGATTGGTCCAGAACCGCCACAGCAGATGGCTGACCACATCGAAGCGGCCTTGGTAGACTGGTCCGCTCCCGCCCATTCCCCCTTGGATCCCGCCCTACCCTTGTCTCCTTTGGGGCAACCCAAGCTTCTAAAGCTACCGCAACCGACCCAACAAACGACGATGATGATTGGCTTTCGGGGTGCTGCTGCCGGAACATCTGATTATGCGGCTCTGAAGCTGCTCTGTACTTACTTAGGCAATGGCCTCTCCAGCCGCCTGTTTGTGGAGTTGCGGGAGCGTTGTGGGCTGGCCTATGAGGTCTCTGCTTTTTATGCCACCCGTCGGGATCCGGCGCCCTTTGTTACCTATATGGGCACCGCCTCAGACAACACGGAGATGGCGCTGGATCGTCTACAAGCGGAGATCCACCGCCTGCACGAGCACCCTTTGACGTCGGAAGAGGTGGAACTGGCCCAGCGTAAATTGTTGGGTCAATACGCTCTCAGCAAACAAACCAATGCCCAGGTGGCACAACTGGCCGGCTGGTACGAAATCTTGGGATTGGGGATGGAGTTCGACCAGCAGTATCTGAGCCTAGTGAGGCACCTGAATGCAGAACAGTTGCATCAAGCCGTACAGACTTATCTGGTGATGCCTGTGCTTGCTTTGGTGGGGCCAAACCAGGCTCTCGAACGGGTTGAGCTGGTGCTATGAGTGCCTATTCCCTAGCGCCAATGGATAGACTCTCCGCCAAAACCACCCGATTGCGCCCCTGATGCTTGGCTCGGTAGAGGGCCTTATCCGCAGCCTTCTTCAAGTTTCCCACATCCGAGAAGGTGGGGTATATGGCAATACCACAACTGAAGGTTACAGAGAATTCTTCGTCTTCCGCCTGTTGCCGAATTTGAGCAAAGCGTTGTCGAATATCGTTCATGATTTTGCAGGCAGCGGTACCATCCGTATCGGGGAGAATCACCGCAAACTCTTCCCCTCCATAACGGCCAATGGTATCGGTGCGGCGCAAGCGCTGTTGCAACAGACGAGAGAGGCTCTTGATCACTCGATCGCCCGTGGCATGGCCATAGGTGTCGTTCACGGATTTGAAATGATCCAAATCGAGCATCGCAAAGGCTAAACTGCTCTGGGAGCGCTCCGCCCGCAGGGTTTCCTGCAGCAACTGTTCTTTGGTGGTGGTGTGGTTTAAGAGTCCAGTCAGGCTGTCGGTGGCCATCAGAGAACGCAAGGTTCTAGCCCGTTGAGCGCGGGAGTAGACCGCCATGATCAGGTAATCCGGCTGGGTCGACTTGGTGAGAAATTCATCCCCACCCCCTAGGTTCACGGCATCCAGTTGTTTGTTCAGGTCGGTTTCAGTGGAGAGAAAGACGATTGGGATCCCGACATAGGCCGGCTGTTGGCGGATCACCGTCCCCAGCTCCAGGCCACTGCAATGGGGCATATAGACATCCATCAGGATCAGATCGGGGTTAAACTCCGACATCACCGGGATCAAATCAAAGGGATCCGTCACCACCTGGGTTACCATGCCCGTGCGCTGCAGAATCAGGGAATAGTAAACTGCCAGATGAGACTCGTCATCCACGATCAAGATACGGTAGGCTTCTTGGGGGCGAGCTCGGGTCAGTTCATCCAGCTTATCCACCAAACTAGACAGGTTAATGGGCTTGGTAAAGTAGGCTTTGCCCCCAGCGCGGACAGCCTGTAAGCGGGCGGTCAAGTCCTCCCGCATCGACATGAACACCACCGGGGGCATATTGAATCCCAGTTGCTTACGTAATGCTGAGATCATCTCAATACCGGCAGAATCCCCTTCTGAGAAGGTGATGTCGGTTAAGATTGCGGCGGGAAGTTGTTGCAACACCGCTTCTTTAAGGTCAGTACTGTTGTGGTAACGCACCACGTCATAGCCGAAATAGCCAATCTGTAGGGCCAAATCTTCCGCCAACTCGGGGTCATTATCCACCAAATAAATCAGGTGACTGTCACTACTGTTCGGAGGTGAGTTTTGGGAAGGGATAAAGGCCGTCAGTTCCGGCAGGCTTTGCTCTGGTTCGTGAATGGACTGGCGCAGTGAGGCCAACAGCGCATGTACCTGAATCCGTTGCAGAGCGATCGGTGGGTTACCGGTTTCTAGAATCGAGGTGAGCAAAATCTCGAGAGTGCGGGCAATTGTACCCAAGTAGACAAAGCCGAAGGTGGCCCCCGATCCGGCCAAACTGTGTACCATCCGATGCAGAGTCCGCAGGGTTTCTAGGTTCCAGTCATCCTTAACCAGCCGATCCCAAGACTGCTCAATTTGCAACACCCGCTCACCGAGCTTCTCGGTATAGGCGGCCCGCAGTGCCTGCACCTGTTCTTGAATTTGGCTGGGGGTGGCTGGGGAGCTAGGCATAGTAAGTTGCCCAGATGGCGTGAATCGTGCTGGACAGGTTCATAGGGTCGAAGGGTTTGGAGATGACATCCACTGCTCCCAATTGCTTGTAGCTTTCCACCTCATGGGTTTGGACTTTCGCTGTTATAAAGATAACTGGGGTATCCCTTAGGGGAGATAACTTCCGCAACGCCTTTAAGGTGGTTGGCCCATCCATGACCGGCATCATTACATCCAACAGGATCAAGTCGGGAGCAAAGCCCACCGCCTGCTCCAGAGCCTCTTTGCCGGAGCTACAGATCCCCACCGTAAACCCTCCCACCGCTTCTAATGCCAACCGTGCCACCGCTTGAATATCGGGATCGTCCTCCACCAGAAGAATGCGTTGCAACGAGGCTGCCATGGGGAAATTGCGGAGAGGGGACAGGAGACTTCGGTAATTTAGGTAATAATTCTAACTTAGGATCCCTGAAGAGGAAAATCCTTTTCGGAAGCAGTCTGTGCCAAGGGATCCCTTGCCAAAAACAGGGGAAAATCTAGGTAGAAGCAGGTGCCGGTTTCTCCTTCGCCTTCCTCTGCAGAGCAGGTCATGAAATCAATGCGCCCCCCGAGCTTATCGACAATCGCTTTGCTGATGCTCAGCCCTAAACCTGTTCCTCCGCGTAGGCGCGTATCGGAGGCATCCGCTTGGGCAAAGCGCTGAAATATTTGTGGACGAAAGGCCTGCGGGATCCCTGGGCCGTGATCCTGAATGGCTAGGCGTACCCAGCCCTGTTGTTGGCTGAGCCGCAAGTCTACGCATGCTCCTGGGGGGGAGAACTTGATGGCGTTGGAGAGTAAATTGGTCACCACCTGGGTGAAGCGGTGGCTATCGGTGCAGACCTGAGCCTCTTCACAACCAGGAGCCACCTCCAGATGCATTCGTACCCCGTATTTGTCGGCATAGGATTGGTTCACCTGCAAAATTTGCTCCAGCAGCGGGACTAAGGACAGCGGTCGGATCTCAAAGTTAATCCGCCCTGCCTCGATCTTCTCGATATCCAGGATGTCGTTGATTAAGACTAGCAGGCGCTCGGTGTTTTTTTGGGCAATCTCCAGCAGGTTGCGCAGCTGTTCATTGAGGGATCCCCCCACCCCTCCCAAGATTAACCCCAAGGAGCCGCGAATGGAGGTAAGGGGGGTACGCAACTCGTGGCTGACCATGGAGACAAACTCATTTTTCATCCGCTCAATTTTTTTGCTGCTGGTGATGTCTTGGAAACTCCATACCCGGCCTGTAATAGTACCACGAATCCAAAGGGGCTTGGTGACCAGGTGCAAAATGCGCTGATCCAGCAGCTCCAGAACAGCACTGTGACTCACCGCTGGGTGGGCCATCAGCCGCTCGATTAATCTCAAGAAGGCTTGTGGATCTTGCACCTGTTCAGCCATGTGCCGCGTACGCCCCTCTTCTGTCTCCGGCTCCAGGTGAGACGGCTGCAAGTCCCACATCTCCACCAGGAGGTGGTTGTACACCAGAAGATGACCCTGGAGGTTGGTGACCAAGATGCCGTTGGTGGTGGCTTCCAGGGTGGCCCGCAACAGCGCCAGAGAGCGTTCTAAATCATGAGCCGCCCGTTTGCGCTCGCTGATGTCCCGTGATACTGCCACCCACTCCAGGGATCCCTCTGGGCCGATTAACAGCCGATTGCTGGTTTCTAGCCAAACGAAATGCCCCTGCTGATGCCGCACCCGGTAGATCACCCGCGGCTCACTGTCTACCCCCGACCCCAGGTTGGGAGAAAAGGCAGCCTGGATATTGGTCAAATCTTCGGGGTGGACCAAATCGAAAAAGACTTTCTCCTTCAATTCCTCCGGTTGGTAACCCAGGATGGCCAAACAGGCGGGGGAAACATCCAAAAACTCGCCCAAGGGGTTATGACGAGAGATCATATCGGTGGCATTTTCCGCCAGCAGTCGGTAGCGAGCCTCGCTCTCTTGCAGTGACTCCAGCATCGCCAGTCGCTCTTGCTCCCGTTGCTTGGCCTGGGTGATGTCTTCGATGATGCTGATGATATGGGTAGGTCTTTGGCTGCTATCTTGCAACAGGGACACCGCCACCTGCGTCCACACCACATACCCCTGTTTGTGCACAAAGCGTTTTTCGTAGCGGTAGCTCTGCCGTTGTCCAGCTAGCAACTCACTCAGGATCCCTTCCGAAAGACCGTGGTCTTCGGGATGGGTGTAGTCGGAAAAGCTTAGGGTTTGCAGCTCTTCAAATGTATAGCCCAGTAGGTTGAGGGTAGCAGGATTACATTCCAGAATACGCCCATCCAAATTGAGGATATTAATGGCATTGGGGGCATTCTCCAGAATCGCTCTCAGTCGTTCCTCGCTGGCGCGCAAGGCGGTTTCGGCGCGTTTTTCATCGGTAAACTCCCGCACTACGGCCAAGACCTTCTCGCCGCCGCTAGGTACCATGCGCACTTCGAAGTATCGCTCTTGCTCCTCCCCGGCCAAAACCAGCGGATAAGTATAGATTTGTTGTTGCCCGGTGCGCAGCGCCTCCTGCAGATAGAACAGCTCCCGTTCCGCCAGATCCGGGGGCATCACCTCAGGAATGGTTAGCCCCTGAATCCCCTCCATACTGACCAAGGCCGGGAAGCCAACTGGCTGTCGTACCATGCTCAGGTAACGGCCCCCTCTGCCGATCCATACCATGAGGTCGGGAATGGCTTGGATAATGGCCTGCTTCTCTGCTTCACTCTCCCGCAGGGCAGCTTCTGTTTGTTTGGCTTGTGTGATGTCTTCCAAGACAGAAACGGCAAACTGGGGCTGCCCCTGTGGATCCCGAACCAGACTGATGGTAAGACGTCCCCAAAATTGGCTGCCATCCTTGCGCAGGTAACGTTTCTCCAGACTGTAGGCGGGAATTTCTCCTGCCACCAATTGTTGAAACAGCTCTTGGTCTTTTTGCAGATCTTCGGGATGGGTATACTCCGCGAAGTTCATGTGTAGCAGTTCTTCATGGCTGTAGCCGTGTAAGCGCTGAGCGGCGGGATTGAGGCTCACCACACACCCATTCAAGTCCGTAATACCAATACCGACGCTGGTTTGTTCAATCAGGGCTTGCAGATGATGGTGATTGTCTCGTAGGGCTTGGACGGTTGGGGGATCCGCTCTCGTGCTGGGGAGATCCGGGTCAGCACTGCCACACAACCCCATCGCCTCACCCTCCTGGAGAGGCAAACGGGAGGCCGTCCAGTTGAATCGGTGATAGAGACCCTCCCGAGCTTGCAGGCGCCCGGCAAAGGTAATAGAGGCAGTTGCTTCTGGAGCTTGCCAGAGGTTTTCCCACTGGCCTTGGATGTGGGGGCGATCCTGGGGGTGGATGAACTCTAGGAGAGATTGTCCCTGCAGCGCCTGAATGGGGTAGCCCAGATATCGTTCCCACGCCCTGTTCATGCACAAAATCCGCCCTGCATCGTCAATCGCCCAAAGTAGGCTGGGGCAATGTTCAAAAAATTGCTCGAGTGGGACGGGAACCATGCACGATCTCGCACTTTGTTTCATGGTAACGACTCCCCTTTTCAACTTGCGGTTTAAGGCAAAAAGGGGGATGCAAGCAAGCTGATGAGACGGGGCAGTCAGTCGAAATCGGTGGGCCAATCCGGGTGGCGGTAGTGTTCAAACAGACGCGCGACCTGAGCGGGAGTCACTCGTGGCAAAGAGAGGGGAGGTAGCTGGTCTTCCGGGAAAAACTCTACCCCATCGGTTTCCAAGCTGGTGCTGGGGGATCCCCCGGTGAGCTGACAGTGGAAAAACAGCTTGTAGGAATAGTCTTGATAGGCGGGGTGCTCATGGCGACTTTTGTCGTAAACCGCCAGTAATTTCACCGCTTTGGCCCGGTACCCCGACTCTTCCCATACCTCCCGCTCTACTGCCTCGCTAGGTGAGTCTCCCACATCCGCCCACCCACCCGGCAGTGTCCAACAGCCATCGATGCGCTCTTTGACCAGCAAGATTTGATCCTCCCGAAAGACAGCAGCCCGGACATCCACCTTCGGCGTGGCATAGCCTTGCTCTTGTTCAAACCCTTTCAAGATGGCCCCTGCTTCCAAATCGGTGTGCTGGGCCAGGATCTGGGCTGCGATCTGTCGCAGCTTTTGGTAGCGCTCAATATCGAAGGGGTTTTGGCTGTAGGTGAGGCCGTTCTGGGCAATTGCTTGAAGTTGTTGAGCCCAAGTCAACCAATGCAAACTCATGCGGGATCCGACTCGATGTTTCTACCATAAACTGGAGGTGGAGCCGGATTCTAGCCAAAGCGGACGCAACCGCCCCCCTAAAAGTTCAGATCCCAGACCGGCAAGAATCCCACCAACAGTTCTACGATCAACAGGGCTGGCAATAGATTCCCCACCCGCAGACGGGTTAGGCCGAGCAGGTTGATGCCGATACCCAAGATCAAGATCCCGCCGGTAGCTTCCAAAGCCGCAATCATCTCTGGGCGCAATAGGGGCTGTAACTGCCGTGCCAACAGCGCTACTCCTCCCTGAACCAAGAACACGGGCACCGCAGAAAACAGGGTGCCCCAGCCGAGGCTGGCGGTAAAAGCAACCGTGGCAATGCCATCTAGAGCCGCCTTCACCAACAACAGCGAGGGATCCCCTAGCCCATCTTGAATGGATCCCAGCAGGGTCATAGGTCCAACCACAAACAGGATGCTGGTGGCGACAAAGGCTTGGGTAATGGGGCTGGGGCCAAGCCAGCGGCTCACTTGCTTTTCTAGGGCTTGTCCGACGCGCTCGAAGGCGGCTTCGATGTTGAACCACTCCCCCAATACGGCTCCCAAGACCAGGGCAATCAAGACTGTTACCGATTGGGCGGCACTGCTGAGGGTGAGAGCCATTTGGATCCCCAGGATCAACACCAGGGATCCCAGGGCTTGTAGCACCGTTTGGGTGATGCGTTCCGGTAGGCGGCTACCCAACCCCCAGCCAATGGCGCTACCCACCACGATGGCGAGGGTATTCACAAGCGTACCGGTGCCGGGAAGAGCCATAGCAGCAGAGATCTCAGAGGGAGCTAGTCCGTCGGATCAGACCTTATCATGTCCCTTGTTCACGGGAGTCCTGCTCTAGGGGCGCATCACAGGTGGAAGATCCGGCCATTTCTCACTCCAATCCTGGCTATACTGATGACACGCCTGCCAAACCCAGATGTAGGCTTTCATTCCCCATTATTCAGATGAGCTTTTGGAAGGGCCTGTTCGGGGCAACAGAGACAGTCTCGGCAAAAGAGTTGACGCGAACAGCCAAAGCCAGTCATCGCCAAGAAGCGGTGGCGGTCAAGGGGGAGTCGATCCTGTTCAGCCTTGATCCGGATTTGGATCTGTATGAGCTGGAGGAGCTTTGTGATGCTGTCGGGTGGTCCCGCCGTCCCATTCACAAGGTAAAAAAAGCTCTGCACCACAGTTTTTTGGTGGTATCGATGTGGCAGCAGCGGGGCAACTATCGCCGCTTGATTGGCTTTGCCCGTGCTACCTCCGACCACGCCTTTAACGCCACCATTTGGGATGTGGTGATACACCCGGATTTCCAAGGGAAAGGATTGGGCAAAGTGTTGATGGAAAAGGTGATCCGCGAGCTGCGGGCGCAAGACATCAGCAACATCACCCTGTTTGCCGATCAAGGGGTGGTTAGCTTTTATGAACGGCTGGGGTTCACCCCCGACCCGGAGGGGATCAAAGGCATGTTTTGGTACCCGCGCTAGCGTTGAGGCTGGATCCAATTGACCATGAAACCTTTACCAACGGTGATTTTGCCCGGTTATCTGGCGGGTGCCCTGGAATACGAGCCTTTGCGGCAAACGCTGGAGGGACGCGGTTTTCCGGCTCGGGTGGTGCCGTTGCGGGTGCGCAGTTGGTTGCCAACAGTGGGGGGAAGGCCGATCACCCCAATCCTGAAGGTTTTGCACACCACCCTGCAACAGACCCTGCGGGAGTTCGGCACTGAACAGATCAACTTGGTGGCCCACTCGGCAGGTGGATGGATTGCCCGCATCTATCTGGGATCCGTGCCCTACTGGGGGCAGGTGTGGCAGGGACGCGCCCAGGTGGCTACCTTGATCAGCCTCGGATCCCCCCATACCAGTCGAGAACGCTGGACAAAACGCAACTTGGATTTTGTCAACGATCACTATCCCGGCGCTTTTTGGCCGCAGGTGAACTACGTTTGCGTGGCAGGCAAAGCCATTCAAGGGCGGCGATGGGGGCTGGGATCCCTGCGGGAAAACTCTCTCACCTGGCTGGCCTACAACAGCTATCGGCTCACCGCTGGAGAAGGGGAACTGTGGGGGGATGGCATCACCCCGATTGAAGCCGCCCATCTGCAGGGGGCCACCAACCTCACGTTGCCCGATTGTTACCACTCTGGGCGGGGCGGGCGGCGCTGGTATGGCACCCCTGAGGTGGTGGAAGAATGGCTGCAGTACTTGCTCTAGTCCACGTGCAAGATTCCACAGTTCCTCAGGTGCTTTTCAAGCCCAATCCGGCCCGTCCGGCATAGATAGCCGCCTCTCCCAGCTCGTCTTCGATGCGCAGCAACTGGTTGTACTTGGCAATGCGTTCACTGCGGCAGAGGGATCCGGTTTTGATCTGGCCAGTGCGGGTCGCCACCGCCAGGTCGGCAATGGTGGTATCTTCGGTTTCGCCAGAGCGATGGCTAATCACCGAGCGAAAACCCGATTGAGTGGCCAGTTGAATGGCGGAGACGGTCTCTGTGAGGGTACCGATTTGGTTGAGTTTGATCAAAATGGCGTTGGCGGCAGCGCTGTTGATTCCCTTCTGTAGGCGGGTGAGATTGGTTACAAACAGGTCATCCCCCACCAGTTGTAGCCGGGATCCCAGTTGAGCATTCAAGGCTTGCCAGCCTGACCAATCTTCTTCCGCCAGACCATCTTCAATGGAGAGAATTGGGTAATTGCCCAGCAATTGCTCATAGTAAGTCACCATTTCGGCGGCGCTGCGGGTCTGTCCTTCCAAGTGGTATTGGCCATCCTGAAACAACTCATTGGCTGCCACATCCAAAGCCAAGGCAATATCTTCCCCCGGTTTGTAGCCCGCCTGTTCGATCGCCGTGAGCAATAGATCCAGGGCGGCGGCGTTGGAATCCAGGTTAGGAGCAAAGCCACCTTCATCCCCGACACTGGTGGTTAACCCCTTCTGATGCAGCACTTTTTTCAGTACCGCAAACACTTCTGCCCCGTAGCGCAGCGCCTCCCGAAAGCTGGCCGCCCCGATGGGCACGATCATGAATTCCTGAATATCGACATTGTTGTCGGCGTGGGCACCGCCGTTGAGCACGTTCATCAAGGGCAGCGGCAGCAAATTGGCAAAGGGCCCACCCAAGTATTTGTAGAGGGGGAGGCCGACCGCATCCGCTGCTGCTTTGGCTGTGGCCAAAGAAACCGCCAAAATGGCATTGGCCCCGAGGCGAGACTTGTTGGGGGTGCCGTCTAGCTCAATCATCAGCCGGTCAATCTGGGCCTGCTCTAGGGCATCTTCTCCTTGCAGTTCCGGTTGAATTTCGCTGAGGATGTTTTCGACCGCCTGCAAGACCCCTTTGCCGTCATATCGGCTGGGATCCCCATCTCGCAGTTCGTGGGCCTCAAAGGTGCCGGTGGAGGCGCCACTGGGCACCTGTGCCAACCCGGTTGCTCCATTGGCCAAACCCACCAAGGCCTCTAGGGTAGGACGCCCGCGGGAGTCGAGGATCTCATGGGCGGTGATCCACTCGATGGCAGTTTCCACAGTTACACCTCAGCGATTGCCTGAACTGATCCGGCTAAAACCAGACCTACCCTCACACTAGTAGATCCCCGCAAGGGATCCCGTCAGCCTCCAGAAAACCTTAAGAGGAGGTAGGATAATCACGGAGCGTTCTTGCGAGAGATATGCGTGTGCGACCTGGAATGACCCACCTGCTGAAGCTAATGGTGCTAGTAGTATTGCTTTGGGTAGGGTTAGGCGTTGTCCCTGTTTTAGCTCGTCCCCATTCCTCCTATGACTTGCTCCTGGCACAACAATTGGGCAAAGAAGTGAAAACCTACGACAGTCCCCCGCCGATGGTGATCGACCCGGCCAAGTCCTACACGGCCACGATGGAGACCACCGCCGGTACGATGACGCTGGAACTGTTCCCGCAAGAGGCTCCCCTTACCGTCAATAATTTCGTCTTCTTGGCCAATGATCATTTTTACGATGGGGTGATTTTTCATCGGGTGATTCGGGGTTTCATGATCCAGGGCGGGGATCCCACCGGTACAGGCCGCGGTGGACCAGGCTATCGCTTTCAGGATGAGCCCGTGCAGCGCCCCTACAACCGGGGTATTCTAGCGATGGCCAATGCTGGCCCCAACACCAATGGCAGCCAGTTTTTCATCATGCACGCCGACTATCCACTGCCCCCCAACTACACCATTTTTGGGCAGCTGCTCGAAGGGGAAGAGGTGCTGGATGCCATTGCAACTGCGCGCACTGGCCAGCAGGATCGTCCGGTGGCTCCGGTGGAAATTAAGTCCGTAACCATCTCAGAATCTTGATCGAGCTACTGCTCTAGGGGTTCTTACCCATGCACCCCCGCCTTTTGGCTCTGGATTTTGATGGGGTGATTTGCGATGGGTTGGCGGAATATTTCGCCACCGCTTGTCGGGTCTGCCAGCAGATTTGGGGACTCACCCTGCCTCAGCTGGCTCACTTGCGTCCGGCTTTTGATCGCTTGCGGCCCCTGATCGAGACGGGCTGGGAAATGTCCCTACTAACTTGGGGGCTGCAGCAGGGGATCCCAGAGGAGGACTTGCGCCAGGATTGGCCCGGTTGGCGGCAGCAGTTGTTGCAACAGTCTGGGATCCCTTACCAACAGCTGGCTGAGGTGCTGGATCAGGTGCGAGATGTCTGGATCCGCACAGATTTGCAGGGTTGGCTGGGGTTGCATCGGTTTTACCCTGGAGTTGGAGCCTGGTTACGCCAGATCAGAACGGCGGGAGAGCCGCGGCTGGCAATCATCAGCACCAAAGAGGGGCGGTTTATTCAGCAGCTTTTGGAAGGAGAAGGGATCCGGCTACCGCGCCACCACATTTTGGGTAAGGAGGTGCGTGCCGACAAACCCACAACTTTGCAACGGTTACTCTCGGCAGCCCAATTGCCGGCTGCGGATCTGTGGTTTGTGGAAGATCGCCTACAAACCCTGGAACAGGTTAAGGCCGTACCCGCTCTGGAGGATGCGGTTTTGTTTCTGGCCAATTGGGGCTACAACCTGCCAGAAGAACGACACCAGGCCGCCGAGGATCCGCGTTTGCACCTGTTGGATTTGACACAACTGTCTCAGCCCTTCGAGCACTGGATCTCGACTGCGACAGCAAAGGCTCTGCCCCGCCTTTCCATTGCTCCTGCCGGCCTAGAAGAATTGAGCCAGATGTCGGGCTCCCCACTCATTCATTCTCCGGATCGCCCGGAGGCGGGTTTAGCCTCGTTGGTGTTGACGCTGGTGGAACTGTTGCGGCAACTGATGGAAGCGCAGGTGGTGCGCCAAATGGAGGCTGAACGTCTTTCCCCCGAACAGATCGAACGGGCTGGTACCAGCCTGCAAACCTTGCGGGATCAGATTTTGCACCTTTGTGACCTGTTTCAGATTGACCCCGCCGACTTGAATGTGGATCTGGGGGATTTGGGTACACTCCTGCCCCGCAAAGGCGATTACTACCCTGGACAACCCCACCGTGAGGGATCCCTACTGGAACTATTGGATCGGCTGATCAACACCGGCATTGTCATTGACGGAGAAATTGATCTGGGGTTGGCTCAGTTGGATTTAATCCATGCCCGCCTGAAATTGGTGCTCACCTCCAGTGCCAAGCTCTATTGAGACTCTATCGAGACTATCGAGAGAAGAGATGAGAGGGGGAAATAAATCGCGGTATGCTGGCTTCAGACTACTTGTAATCTCTCTTCATAGTTTTTCCCTATGGATATCTTTGCCCCAACCGCCAATCTGAATGCTGGTGCCATCTGGCCAGAAGTGGTTGTCACCCTGACTCTACTGTTGGTGCTAGTGGTGGACTTGGTGGGCGGCTCGTCCGTTCGCAAAAGCCTACCGGTTCTCTCCATTTTCGGCCTAATCGGGGCTTGGGTGACCTTGGTTTTGCAGTGGCAGCATCCACAATTGGAAAGTTTTTTGGGTAGCTTCGCCGCCGATCCCATCAGCATTTTGTTCCGGGGCTTGGTGGTGGGTACGGCGTTGCTGACGGTGATGATGGCGGAGCGCTATATCGTCCAGTCGGGGGCTGCTACCGGCGAGTTCTATGTGTTGCTGCTCACCGCCACCGTGGGGGGCATGTTCCTCTCCGGTGCTACCGATTTAATTATGGTGTTTGTTGCCTTGGAAACTCTGGGCATCGCCAGCTATCTGATGGCCGGCTACACCAAAAAAGACCCCCGCTCCTCTGAGGCCGCCCTCAAGTATCTGTTGATCGGGGCCAGTAGCACGGCGATTTTCCTCTACGGCATGTCACTGCTTTACGGCCTGTCGGGTGGGCAAACCCAGCTGCAGGCGATTGCGCTGCACATCGGGGATGCGGGCTTGGTGGGGATCATTGCTTTGGTGCTCTGCATTGGGGGTATCGGGTTTAAGTTGGCGGCGGTGCCCTTTCACCAATGGACTCCCGATGTCTATGAGGGATCCCCAACGCCGGTGGTGGCTTTCCTATCGGTAGGATCCAAGGCGGCAGGGTTTGCGCTGGCGGTACGGTTTTTGGCAACGGTGTTCCCGGCCATGACAGAAGAGTGGCACGCCGTGTTCTCAGTGCTGGCAATCTTGACCATGGTGCTGGGGAATGTGGTGGCGATTACCCAAACCCGCCTGAAGCGGCTGCTGGCCTATTCCTCGATTGGGCAAGCGGGCTTTGTCATGATTGGGCTGGTGGCGGGGACAGAAGCGGGCTACGCCAGCTTGATCTTCTACCTACTGGTGTATTTGGTCATGAACCTAGGGGCCTTCCTGTGCATTACCCTGTTCAGTCTCAAGACCGGCACCGACGAAATTAACGAGTACAGCGGCCTTTACCAGAAGGATCCCTTCCTAACCCTGTGTTTGAGCATTTGTTTGCTCTCTTTGGGTGGGTTACCCCCGTTGGCCGGTTTCTTCGGCAAATTGTATCTGTTCTGGGCCGGTTGGCAGGCAGGAGCTTATACCCTTGTGTTGGTGGGGCTGGTTACCAGTGTGATCTCTATCTACTACTACGTGCGGGTGGTGAAAACGATTGTGGTGAAAGAGCCCCAGGAAATGTCGGTTTCGGTGCAAAACTACCCGGAGACCAATTGGCAAGAGGAAGGCATGCAAGCTCTGCGGGTGGGTATGGTGTTGACTTTGGTGGCGACCATCTTCGCCGGGATCCTCTCCAACCCCTTGTTTACTCTATCCACACAGGCAGTAGAGCAGAGCCCTTTCTTGGGGTTCCCGACGGCGCAAGCCCCCTTTCCAGAGATGGCCCATCTTCAGGCGGCAGCCGATAGATCATCTCATAGATCTCTGACAGTAACCGATAGCCTGGCTTAAGGTCGCTATTTTCCCCGCCCTGGCCAAAACGGTTGTAGGGTCTGAGATAAGTCGTTCCCAGGTTGTCCATCCTGGCTTATCTGGGAGTAAACTATCTAACTCTGACCGCTAAGGGGTACGGAGAGGGTTTTCAATAGCCGTGAGCCGAAAATGCTCTACGAGAGAACACGCCCAACTTGCTGGCGTTCGTGGAACGTTCCGAAGGAAAGCCTGCGCCCCGCGCACACCTTCAGGCAAGTTTACAAGTCGCCCCCATGTTGCAACGTTCTCCGCCCCATTTAAGTCCACAGCCCCCTGCCAGCCACAATCCCCACATGGAAGAAAGCCTTGCCACAGCGATAGGATTCACCCCGCACCGGTGACAGATTTGGCTCGTGTAAGCCGGATTCACCAAAATCAGCTTGACCCCTTCTTTCAGACACTTGTAAGCCAGAAACGGACGAAACTGATAGAACACCCAGCCATTGCTACGCCCTGTCCTGGAACACAGTTTTTGGTTGGTGTGCTCCCGAATACCTGTCAAATCCTCACTGCGATATCTGCTCTGCCCAAAGCAACTCTGACTGATCTCAGCTCAATCCAAACCAATTGATTGGGTCAATAGGTGGGATTCCCTGCAGTAGCCCCGGCCTCCAAATCAGCAGGAGTGTTGTAGTCCAGAAAGATATCTGCCGTGTATAGCTCCACCTCTTGTACCCGTTTGCCTAGGTCATGCAACAACTGCCGCAAGCCCAAGGTTTCTTCTTTGAGGTGTAACAGTTCCTCCCGCAAGCGTGGATCAATCAGGGTGGGATGGCCACGGCGGCCCCGATGCACCGGTACAGTGGCTAGGGAACGATGGCGCAGATGGTACTCCAGCAGACTGTGGTAGATCCAAGCAGGACGGGGTTGATCCACCGCCGAAATGCCCAACAAGCGAAAATCCGCCGGGATCCCTTCTATGCCGATGCGAATGGAATGGGTCTTGCCCGCTTCGGGATCCGGGTTGATCAGCACCTCCGCCCCCTGCAAATGGGGTTCGGCAGCCGCCAAATTATGGGATCCCAGCACGACCCAAGGTTGAAACCCCGCCTGTCGCCACTGAGAAATCTGATAAGACAGCAGTGTTTGTCCCTCTTTCCACGGCAAAAGAGCCTTGGGCTCTCCCATACGAGTAGAAAACCCAGCGGACAAAATCAGTGCGTGCAGGATGAGATCACTTACCAAGTAGCTTCACCAGGATGATGCCAAACAAGTAGAGAAACGTTACTGCTCCCGCCAAGAGACTTTGGGTAAGGGGATCCGTGGAAGGGGTTAAAATTGCCCCCGCCACCACCGAGCCGAGAACCACATAGCGCCAGCCCTTAAACATTTGCTCCGCACTGACCAGCCCCAAGCCCCCCAGCAGAGCCTGCAAAATCGGCACTTGGAACGCCAGCCCCGTGCTAAATAGCAGCAGCAACACAAACTCGAAATAGCGGTCGATCGACCAAGCCTGATCCACCACCCCTTCGCCGTAGCGGATGAAAAAGTTCAGGGCTGCCGGAATGAGCAAATAGTAGGCAAAAACCAGACCGACCCCAAACAGGATGCTCGAGCCAAACACCACCGGCCCCAGCAACCGCCGCTCCTTGATGCTCAGCCCTGGCAAGACAAAACGGGCAATTTGATACAGCAAAAACGGGGTAGCCAGCACCAGTCCCGAATAAGCTGCCACCTTCATAGATACGAAGAAATACTCTCCGGGCGCCAGTTGCAAAAAGGTTACCCCTTGGGCGGGCAGCTCCAGAAGGGCGACGATGCGATTCACCACCACAAAGCAGGCAATGATGCACACCACCACCGCGATCACACTGGCAAACAGGCGGCTACGCAGCTCATCTAAATGTTCCATCAAGGTCATCTCGACCTCATAAGGAAACTCAGCATCCGTCTCTGGAGCAGGCTCAGGGGCGTCTGTTTTGGAGGCTTGCTCCAGGGACTCCGTCTCAGAGGCAAGGGTCATGGGCCAAGGGGTGATGAAATGTTCTCCGATATCTTAGCGCTGCCGCGCCGCAAGAGCGTTGACCTTCCGGGTCGCCCACAGGGCAAAAGCGCTGCCAAAACAGCTCAGTGATTCGATCCTTTCAAGGTGCCAACAGGGATCCAACCCCCCACTTGGCAGACTCCCGAGATGGAAAGGGCTGCCAACGAGTCGGATAAAATGTACTAACTAGTACGATATTGATCTAAACTGTAAGAGGTCAACTAAGGTATTGCCTGTCAGAATCAGGGATCCCGTCCGGGCCGCTTTTTTATGTTTCCTGAAACTCACTTTTGAGGACATGGCCATGAGTACAGATCTGAAAACTATCTTCCAGGACATTCACGAGAAAGTCTTGCAGGGCAAGGCAATGGATGTGTTTGAGCAATACTACGCGGACGATGTGGTAATGCAGGAAAACGAAGCTCCCCCGACCGTTGGCAAACAGGCCAATCGTGCCCGCGAGTTAGATTTTTTCTCAAAAGTGACCGAGTTCCGTGGCCTTGAGCTGAAAAACGTAGCCTTTGGGGAAGACACCATTTTTGCGGAGTGGTTTGCTGACTACACCCATGCCGAATGGGGCAAACGCACCTACCACCAAGTTTCCGTCTCCAAGTGGCGAGATGGCAAAATCATTCACGAGCACTTCTACTACGGCAGTTAATCTGAGGTTCAAATTTCAGGTTTGCTCCGCTCTTAACACCTTTTTCCGACTTCATGCAAGACATGGGGCTAAACAGGATCCTTCATCTTGCAGCGGATGTGCTTGCATAAGTTGTAATCAGCAAGGATCTCCGTCCCGCTACGCAACGCTGGAAAAAGCTGCAACTTAGTTAGTCTCAGGGATCCCTGGGGCCGATTTTTTTGGGGAATGCTCCGGCCAGCCCCCTAAGATAGTCCTAGAGATTGCTCTGCGTTTTGTTTTGGTGCCCATGACTGCTTCTCCTGTTGCTGCCCCCACCCTCACCAGTCGCCTAGTGAATGGCCTGCTGTCCATCAAACCCCTGTTTAACTGGGCAAAAGGCCAAGCTCGCACCCTGATGATCAATCGGGCTGCAGAAATTGGCGTGGATTGGTTTGGTCGGGTCAAAACTTTTATGGCGGAAGACCTATCGGCAGAGTTGGCGGCTGTAGAGGATCCGCAGCTGGTTTACCCTGACTATTACCTGCGCCCCTTTCATGCCTATGAGGCCGGGAACTTGAGTTGGGAAGCTGCTACGGAAGTGGAAGTGGCTGCCTATGCTGTTCATGCCCGTATCTGGCCGGAGGCCGGTGCCCAAGGGGATGCCCGTCTGCGTCAGAGCTACCATCAGGTGTTGCAGGAGCGGATCCCGGCCTCACCGCAACGCATTTTGGACTTGGGCTGTAGCGTTGGCATGAGCACCTTTGCCCTTCAGGATCTCTACCCAGAAGCTGAGGTGGTGGGGTTGGATCTTTCTCCTTACTTTTTGGCGGTGGGCAATATCCGAGCTAAGGAGCAGCAGCGGCAGGTGCAGTGGATCCATGCTGCAGCAGAATCCAGTGGCTTACCGGCAGCCAGCTTTGATTTGGTTTCCGCCTGTCTGCTGTTTCACGAGTTACCTCAGTCGGCAGCTCGGGCTGTTTTGGCAGAGGCTCGCCGTTTGCTTAAACCCGGCGGCTACTTTGCCCTTATGGATATGAACCCGGCCTCACCAGTGTACGCCCAGATGTCCCCAGCCATTCTCACCCTCCTGAAAAGCACAGAGCCTTACCTGGACCAATACTTCGGCCTGGATATGGCTGCAACTTTGGCACAAGAGGGGTTTACAGACATTACCCTTCAGCCCAATACACCTCGCCATCGGGTTCTTCTTGCGCGGGCATGCTGATGGATCGGTACAGGTGGATCTGTTTCTGTTTAGGGAATTTGATTGTCAAGTTGATTGGTCTGCTTGATCTTGGCTCAGTTGACCTAAAAATAATGGGATGCAAGCCCTGCCCTTTTAGGGCGGCTTTTATTGTTGCTGGATGTATTGCTTCAAGATTTCCAGGGGCGCTCCGCCTACCGATGCTGAGAAATGAGCAGGCGCCCATAGCGATACCTTCCCTTTTGGCTTAGGTAGCCCAGCCTGCCCATACCGCCGACTGGAGACCCCTTTCAGCGCATTCACCATCCGCGAGATGGAAAGTTTAGGCGGATACTCTACCAGCAGGTGAACATGGTCGTCCTCGCCATTGAACTCAAGAATCTGGAAGCCCATCTTCAGGGACACGTCCCGACAGGCAGCCTCAATGACCGCCAACCCATCGGCACTCAGCACCTTCTGTCGGTACTTGGTTACAAAAATGAGGTGTGCTCTCAGGTCTGAAACACTATGATCTCGCCGATATCGCATTGCTATTAGCACTACGACCAACCTATAGTAGTGTGCATGAAAGTACGATACCAGTACAGAATCTACCCCACCGACCAACAATGCAGGGACTTGGCCAAAGTCTTTGGATGTTGCCGTGTCGTGTGGAATGATGCGCTGGCGCTCATCCAGTCCCTGCCCAAGGGCGAGAAGTGGCCGAGCTGCGCTGAACTACAAAAGCGCTGCATCACCCAAGCAAAAAAGATAGAGGGTCGAAAATGGCTGGCTGAAGTCAGCAACATTCCGCTGCAGCAGTCCATCCGAGACCTCGGAACAGCGTTTAAGAACTTCTTTGAGTCAAGGAAGGGTAAACGGAAGGGGCGGCGTGTTGGGTTCCCGCAGTTCAAAAAGAAGGCAAATCGGCAATCAGCCCGTTTCTGCAGGGGGGGATTTTCGATAAAGTCGGCAAAGGTATATCTAGCCAAGATTGGAAATATCAAAACCAAATGGTCTAGACTGTTGCCTGCCGAACCAAGTTCTGCGACGGTCATCAAAGATTGTGCTGGACGATATTTCATAAGCTTTGCGGTGGAGATTCAGCCCGTCAGCATTGAGCCTAAGAACCAAGGGGTCGGTGTTGATTTTGGGTTAGAAACCCTTGCCACATTGAGCACTGGCGAAAAGGTGAAAGCACCTGATACCAGTGCGTTGGACCGCAAAATCCGTAAAGGGAAACGCAAACTCTCAAAGGCCATAAAAGGCTCGAAGCGGCGTGAACGGTTACGGAGAGCAATTGCTCGAATTGAAGCCAAGCAACGCGATATTCGCCGAGACTTCAACCAAAAGCTGGCTGCTCGCCTAGTGCGGGAAAACAGCGTAGTGGTGCTGGAAGACTTGAACGTGTCCGGCATGATGAAGAATCGGAAACTCGCCAGGGCGATTAGTCGAGCGGGATGGCGGCAAATCAGGGCGATGTGTGAAGCTAAGTCCGGCATGATTGCGGATCGGGAAGTGAGAACCATCAACCGATGGGAGCCAACTTCTCAAACGTGTTCGTGTTGCGGTTATCGGTGGGGCAAGTTAGACCTGTCGGTGCGGTCTGTACTGTGTCTCAACTGCGGGGCTGAACACGACCGAGATGTGAACGCCGGAGCAAACATTTTGGCGGCAGGACTTGCCGACCCGAATGGGCAGGCGTTAAGCAGTGTAAGACCCCAGTCCGGGGCGGTTGCTTGTCTGTCAACCCATCAGGAGGCTGTGTAATGCAGTCAGACTGGAAATCCCCGTCGCTTCAGCGCGGGGAGGATGTCAAAGCAAAGTTATCGTTTGCCCAAACCCAGCGCCTTTTCCACCTGCTTGGCGGCATAGGCCATGGCAAAGCAGCAGATGAAGTAGACCACCCCAATGAAGAACAGCACTTCTTTTTGGGTGCCCAGCCAGTTGGGATTGGTAAACACCACCCGACCCGCCTGCAACAGATCGATCATGCCGATGATGAACACCAGCGAAGTGTCTTTGAACAGGGTGAGAAACTCATTCACCAATGCCGGAACCGAGGCTCGCAAGGCTTGGGGCAGGATAACCAAGGCTGTGATCTGAAACGGGTTGAGGCCCACAGCCCGTGCCGCCTCCACCTGACC
>JAUQVI010000008.1:0-29662 GCA_039794885.1 Thermostichus sp. DG02_5_bins_236 | reverse complement strand
TCGCCGCGCCAGTCGCTGTCGTTGAACGGCGGGTTGGCGATGACGTAATCGGCCTTGAGGTCCGGGTGCAGGTCGCGGTGGAAACTGTCGGCGTGCTCCTTGCCGAGGTTGCCGTCGATGCCGCGAATGGCGAGGTTCATCTTGGCCAACCGCCAGGTCGTATGGTTCGACTCCTGGCCATAGACGCTGATGTCGCCGATCTTGCCGCCGTGCTCTTCGATGAACTTCTCGGACTGCACGAACATGCCGCCGGAGCCGCAGCAGGGGTCATAGACGCGGCCTTTGTACGGTGCGAGCATCTCGACGAGCAAGCGGACGACGCAGCGAGGCGTGTAGAACTGGCCGCCCTTCTTGCCTTCGGCGCTGGCGAACTCGGAGAGGAAATATTCGTAGACGCGGCCCAAAATGTCCTTGGAGCGGTTCTCGCGGTCGCCCAGGCCGATGTTTCCGATCAGGTCGATGAGTTGGCCGAGCCGTTGCTTGTCGAGCCGCGGGTGGGCGTAATCCTTGGGCAGCACGCCCTTGAGCGTCGGGTTGTCGCGCTCGATGGCGAGCATGGCGTCATCGACGATTTTGCCGATCATCGGGTCTTTGGCCCGGTTGCGGAGGTTTGACCAGCGGGCTTCGGGCGGCACCCAGAAGATGTTGACGGCGCGGTATTCGTCCGGGTCTTCCGGGTCGGCCCCGCTGGCTTTCTCGGCTTCGAGCTTGGCGTGCTGCTCCTCGAAGGCATCCGAGATGTACTTGAGGAAGATCAGGCCGAGGACGACGTGCTTGTACTCGGCGGCGTCCATGTTGGAGCGCAGTGCGTCGGCGGCCCGCCAGAGTTCCGTCTCGAACCCGAGGTTGGCCCCGTTGCCCTTGCTACCGTTGTCTTTTGCCATGATCCGTTTCCGTTGGATGCACGTTGCCGCAGAAGTACTCTTTATAATATCTGGCAAGCGGGGCGTGTTAGGTGCGTAGGTTGATCGTCCCCAATTTCGGACAGACGAAACAAAGTGTGCTGACCATCGCGGCGTGTTCCCCGGCCAGCACGCTCGGATCCTCGCCGGGAAGGAACCATGCGACACTACGCGAGACGCGACCGCACCAGGGCGAGGATGGCCAGCTTGATCGGCTCCGGCAGGTCGGGCCAGGATTGTACGACTTGCAGCAGTTCGGGGTCGGTGATGGCCAGTGCAGCGCTTTTTGCAGCGTGCTCGTCGAGACGTGCGGAATTCGCGGGGCTTTCGGGGGTAGTTCGAATCCCTCCCTCTCCGTTCGATTTGCTGAATCATCTCCCTAACTTTTGTGGGTATATGTGGCAGGTGTGGCTCCTGAGTCAATGGGGTGTAGCTCTCTGGCTTAATCTTGCTCTAGTGTTGTTGGGTCTGTTCAGTCCCCAGAAGGCCTTGACGCGGGCAGGGGTGATTCATGCAGGCATTCTTGGCCTGTTGGTCTGGGGAGGGTTAGGAGGCCGAGGTTACGGGGTGGTAGCTGCCTATTTTTTGCTCGGGACAGCCGTGACCAAGCTGGGGATCGCTCGCAAACAGGCACAGGGGATCGCCGAGAAACGGGGTGGGGCGCGGGGGCCGGAAAATGTTTGGGGATCAGCCCTAACAGGGGCAGTCTGTGCCGTTGGCTATGCTCTCTTTCCTCATCCGTTGTGGTGGCTGGGGTACAGCGCCAGTTTTGCGGCCAAGCTAGCCGATACGGTAAGCAGCGAAGTGGGGAAAGCCTATGGCCGCAAGACATTTTTGATCACCACCTGGCAAGCCGTACCGGCAGGCACAGAAGGAGCGGTAAGCTTAGAGGGATCCCTAGCGGGGGTTGTGGCAGCAGCAGCCCTCTCTCTACTGGCCTGGAACATCGGCGGGGAATGGGTGGGCAGGGATCCCTTCTGGCTGGGCATTTGTTGGCTGGCCGGGATCCTGGCCACCTTAACAGAAAGTTGGATTGGAGTGGTTTTGCAGCCTCGCTTTACTTGGATGACCAACGAAGTGGTGAACGGCCTACAAACCAGCTTGGCTGCCCTTTTGGCTGTGGGAATGGGATCCCTTATTGGTCAATAAACAGGAATTCATCCATGCCACTCTAGCCAGGGTGTTAGGATTCAGAGCAGGCCGAGCCGTTCCGAGAGCATGACCCCTGAGCAAGAGCAGCTACTGACTACTGCCATTCTTGAGCTAAGACAAAACTTCCGTGTCTTAACGGAAAATCTAAGCCGCCAAGAAACCCGCCAGAACGCACTTGAACAACTCCTGACCCGGCAAGAAACCCGCCAGAACACACTCGAAGAACTCCTGACCCGGCAAGAAACCCGCCAGAACACACTCGAAGAACTCCTGACCCGGCAAGAAACCCGCCAGAACACACTCGAAGAACTCCTGACCCGGCAAGAAACGCATCTGGACAGACTTGAGCGCAACCAAGAGCTTTTGATCAATCTTGTTCAACACTTAGATGCTCGGGTGGAGAATCTGTCTCGTAGTCAAGGGGTGCTAGAGGAGGCTGTGCTGGCAAACCAACGGAGTCAGGAACTGCTGCTGGACTTAACACTGCAATCCAATCGCACCCAAGAACGACTTGCTCAGGTGGTGATGAACCAAGAACAACGCCTCAACCAACACAGCGAAATGCTTGTACAGCTAGCAGAAGCCATTCAAGAAATTCGCTCGTATATCCGGTTTTCTCGAGAAAACGGCCATCGCAATGGCGGATAGATAGTTGGGCTGGGTCAAATCTGTTTGGTCTCGGGCTTAGTCGGACTGGGATCCCGATAAGTTTCGACCCTGTTATCGCTATCAGAAGCACCTTTTGCACCAGAACTTAACCCACCCTCTGCGAACAAATCGGCAGAACGGGAGATCTCATAAATACTTTTCACCACACTGGTCAAGGGTATGGCGATAATCACTCCAAGAATACCCCCCAGTTGTGCCCCTACCAAAAGAGCAATCAAAATCCACACTGGGTTCAAGCCGATCAACTCCCCCATTAAGCGCGGGGCGATCACCCGATCCTTCACCTGCTGCACGATTAAAGAAACTAGTACCACCTTCAGGCCCAGCCATATATCCTGAAAAGCCAGCAACACTGCCGCTGCCCCAATGCCAATCACCCCGCCCACCAACGGGATCACCTCCAGTAAACCAATCAATAAGCCAAACAACAGCCCAAAGGGCACCCGCAAAACGCCGAAAACTGGCACCAGCATCAGAGCCATGATGAACCCCAACACCAATTGGCTAATCAGAAAATTTTGAAAGCTGAGGGTGAGGGCTTCGCCAATACGGGGTCCCCAAGGTTTGGGAAAGAGACTGAGCAGCCCATACCAAAACTGCCCCCCATACAGCAACATGTAGAGAGCTAGTACCAGCACCAGCACCAAATCAATCACCTGGTTAAAAGTACCCAAGAGAATATCCAAAGATTGTCCGGCAATTTTCTCAGCACTAGCTTGCAGGCGATTCAGGAGGGTATTCACCAGCTCCGTTTGGCCAAAAGGAAGATTGATATTCCGTTCAGCGGCCCAAAGGCTGATTTGATTCAGCCAATTTTGTAGCGTATCCACCCAATCCGGGATCCGCGCCCCCAATTGAACTACCTGCTTGGCCAAAATCGGCACCACAGCGATCCCTACCAGCACCAGAATGACCACCGACAGGGCAAAGACTAAGGTCACCGCCAAAGCCCGACTAACCCGATAGCGCCGTAACACCTGCACCGGATAGTTCAGCAAAAAGGCCAGCACCGCTGCCGTCAGGATATTGGTGAGCAAATGGCCAAATAGCTGACCTACTTGCATGGCCAGCCAACCACTGATCACGATCAGAATCCAGGTGAGCAGCAACCGCTGCAAAGGAGAAAAACGATTCATGCCAGAGTTGACCCAAAAGGGATCCTGAGGATCCTAAAAACCAAGGATGCTATAGCCACTGTCTACATAAAGAATCTGCCCAGTAATACCACTGGCCAGATCGCTACCCAGAAAGACGGCTGTATTGCCCACTTCCACCTGATCGATGTTACGCCGCAGGGGGGCCTTCTCCTCCACTGCCCGTAGCATGGCATGAAAATCAGAAATGGCTGAGGAGGCTAAGGTGCGAATCGGGCCAGCAGAAATGCCGTTGACTCGGATCCCGGCGGGGCCAAACTCGGCTGCTAGGTAGCGCACACAAGTTTCCAGGCCCGCTTTGGTAACGGCGGCCATGTTGTAATTGGGCACCACCCGTACCCCTCCCAAGTAAGTCAGCGTTAGGATGCTGCTGCCAGATTTCAACAGGGGCTTGGCGGCATGACAGAGGGCAATCAGGGAGTAGGTACTCACATCCATCGCCAGAGCAAAGCCCTCGCGGGAGATGCTGCTGAACTCACCACTCAGCTCTTCTTTTTTTACAAAGGCCAGGCAATGAACCAAGATGTCGATCTGATCCCATTTTTGGCCAACGGCTTGAAACAGATCCGCAATCTGCTGATCACTTTGGACATCGCAGGGGAGGAGAAAATCCGGCTGCAAGGGATCCGTTAACTGCTGCACCTTGGTTTTGAAGCGATCCCGTTCATCCGGCAGGTAGGTTACCCCCAAACTGGCCCCCGCTTTGTGCAGTTGCTGGGCAATGCCCCAAGCAATGGAGCGTTCGTTGGCAATGCCCGTTACCAGGGCTTTTTTTCCGGTTAGGTTTAACATGAGAAACAGGAACAGGGATGTGCGCTTTTCCATACTCCCACAGCAGGACAAAGGCTGGGCTGCGGTATCCCCTTGATTGCCACTTCCAGAGGCGGTTTTGTGAAAATTTACATCTCAAAGAACATTTGCACATTTGCAGTAGACTGCTCGCTAAGAACTTCTCCGGCAGCCTTGGTGTTTGTGTTTGCTGTTATGGAGCAATTTGCTCTGTAGGTGTGGGCAGGGCTGAAAGAGGGTATTAGACTTCCTGTTCGGTTCCCCTGTCTGCCATGAAAATTCTCTTGATCGAAGATGATCCTGTACTGGCCAGTTGGATAGCCTCCGTACTACGGCAAGAACGCTACACCTTAGAACTGGCAGAAGATGGTCAACTGGGGTACGAAATGGCTTTGGCCACGCAGCCGCAGTTGATGATCATCGATGTGGATATGCCTGGACTGGACGGGATCCAACTGTGTCAAAAAATCCGCGCTCAGGGGATCTCCACCCCAATTTTGATCCTGACGGGCCTAGCTGCCGAGGAAGACAAAGTGCGGGGGCTGGATGCAGGGGCCGATGACTACCTGGTGAAGCCCTGTAGCACGATGGAGCTGCTAGCCCGTTTGCGAGTTCTGTTGCGGCGACCTACTCAACCTCAACAGGTGCTGTTGCAATGGGGACGCCTCACCTTGGATCCACTACAAGCCACCGTACATTACGATGGCACCCCGGTTCCTTTGCGCCCCAAAGAGTACCGTCTGCTGGAGTTGTTTTTGCGCTCCCCCCTGCGTCTATTCAGCCGCAGCGACATCATCGAGCACCTCTGGTCGTTGGAAGATACTCCCCAAGAAGAAACCGTCAAGGCTCACATCAAGGGTCTACGCCAAGGATTGCGCAAAGCCGGTGCGCCTGCCGAACTAATTCAAGCAGTGTATGGAATGGGGTTTCGCCTTAACACTGAATATGGCCCTTCTCCAGTACAGGATCCCGCCTCTAGCCCAGATGCAAATACCCTAAATACCCTCAATGCAACCAAGCCCCAAGCCCTGATCAGTACTGCCTGGCCGGAGTTTCGGCCCAAAATGCTGGCCCGCCTTGGTCAAATTGAAGCCGGACTGATCGCTCTCGAACAAGCCGCCCTCACCCTAGACTTGAAAGTTCAAACCCGCAAAGCGGCGCACATGTTGGCCGGATCCCTGGGCACTTTTGGTCTGACAACAGGTACAGAACTGGCCCGTCGCCTAGAGCAGTGGATCGATAGCCAATACCCTGATCCTCAAGAAGGCAGAACGCTCTGGCAAGCCCTGAAGAAAGAACTGGATACCACTCAGCCCCAAATCTCGAGCCCTACCCCTCATTTTCCAATAGACTCTCTGAGCCAGGCACGATTGCTGGTGGTGGATGATGACCCAACCTATTTGCAAATCTTGGCACATTTCCTCAAGGGTTTTCAGGTGGAGCTGTTGGCCGATCCAACCTTGTTTTGGCACTACCTAGAAACCTATTCACCTCAGTTAGTGCTTCTGGATTGGGATATGCCACAGCAGTCTGGCCTTGATTTATGCCAAGCTTTACGCCGCTCTCCTCGCTACCAACACTTGCCGACCCTCATGCTCACCTCCCACCAGGATCCGAGCTTGATCGCCCGGGCTTTTGACTATGGAGTGGATGACTTTATCAGCAAGCCCGTGACTCAAGTAGAATTGGTCGCCCGAATTAACAACCGTCTGCGTCGTCATTACCCCTTTCCTTCCCCTTTTGAACTGTAAGATGTTGAGAATAACCTTAGGATAGTCTGTGTAGAAAGATGTTCACAGGCCGCTCCCTGGCCACTGTGATTGTAAGGATGGCACTGGTGGCTCAATTGCCGAAACCTTGGCTGCAATTTCCCATTCGTTGGGTACTGATTTTACCTTGTGTTGTGCAATTGACGGTGGCAGTTGGCTACACAGCCTGGTTTAGCATTCGCCAGGGGCAACGGAATGCTGAGAATCTGGTGGCAGAACTGGCACAGGAGATTACCAATAACGTTGGAGAGCACATAAAAACCTTTGCCGAGAAACCCTTTTTGGTCTTAGGGGTGAATGAAGCTGTATTGAGCCAAGGTCTTTTGAAGCCTCGGGATTTTCAGGGTTTGCAGGCTTTCTTCTGGCAGCAGATACAGCTCGATCCCTTTTTAAATACTCTTTATCTCGGCTCTCAAAGCGGTGATTTTTTGTTGGTGCAAGCTTCACCAGCAGCTATCTTGCATAAACGGGATCCATCCACCAGTAACCTTAGGCAGATTTGGCGTGTTGATGAAAAGGGCATCCCGACTGAGCTGATCAAAACAGATAACTTTGATCCGCGCCAACGGCCTTGGTACCAAGCAGCTGTGAGGGCAGGAACAGCGACTTGGTCACCTATTTACGTCTATGCAGCCGAGCCAGTGTTGGGCATCACCGCCGTTTTACCGGTTTGGGATCGCTCGGGTGATCTGCAGGGGGTTTTGGGAATTGATTTAACTCTGGGACAAATCTCCGAGTTTCTCAGAAGACTACGAATTGGAGAGTCTGGGCAAGCCTTTATTGTGGAGCGCAGTAGTGATCTGGTCGCAACTTCTACAGAAGAAGTTCCCTTTATTCGCACCCCTGGCGGTCAGGAAAGGTTACCAGCTGCTCAGAGTTCCGATCCGCTGATTAGAGCAGCCACTCAGGCAATATATCAACAATGGAACGGATTTTTAGATATTACTTCTCAAAAGATGGGTCTGATTCAAACAGCACAGGGAGAGCGGTTCTTTATACAGGTAGCACCTCTGAAAAATGATCGAGATTTGGATTGGCTTCTGGTAGTAGCAATTCCAGAAACAGATTTTGCTCAAGAGATTCAAGCCATCAAGAAACCAATCCTTTTTAGTAGCTTGATCATCCTGTCTATCTCAGTCATAGTAGGAGTGATTGTCTATCAATGGATTAGCCAACCCATTCAATCCTTAACAGAAAAATCAAGGCTATTGGCAGCAGGAGAGTTGAAAGATGTTAACTCTGAAGGTTGGATTCAGGAATTGAATGTGCTTGCACAAGCCTTCAATCAAATGAGCCTAGCAACAACAGGATCCCTACAGGAACTACAACAAATCAATGAACGCATCGAGCAACAGATTCTAGAACGCACTGAAGCATTGTGCCAAAATGAAGAGAAATTCCGTAGCCTTTTTGAGTTTGCTCCTCTCTCTATAGTGCTGCTATCTCCTCAGTTTCCTCCGCAACTTTTACAGGCAAACCTCACTGCTCTAGATTTAATGGGAATTTCTGAGAAAGATCTGAGTCAATTATGTTGGGAAAATAATAGCTTCTTAGAATGCTTAGGAATCAATGAGCAGAGTTGGTATAAGATTCTCGACGAATCTAGACTATTTGTAGACTACGAGACTGTTTATCCTCGTTCAGATGGATCCTCAATAAACTTACAAGTTCGTAATTTTGCCATTCGAGATCGACAGGGATCCCCAAACCTAGTTGTCTCATTTGCCGAAGATATCACTGAACGTAAGCGAGTTGAGGCTTCCCTTAAAAAGAGCGAACAATTGTTTCGAGGTATTTTCGAGAATGCACCCCTTGGCATTGTTATTATGGAGTTTTCAGATACTCCAACTCCGCGTTATATGTTTGTTAATTCTTTAGCTTGTCGGGAGAGTGGCTACAGTCTAGAGGAGATTCGACAACTTGAGTCAAAAGACCACATATTAGAAGCTGATTTTCAGAAATCGCAAGCTCTTTGGCAATCTTTAATCTCAGGAGAACGGGACCAATATACTTATGAGCGCCGGTTTCGTTGCAAGGATAGATCCTTAATTTGGGTAAGATTTCATGTATTTACTGTGCGAGCTCAGGAAGGGAATCCCGATTTTATTGTATCTTTTAGTGAAAATATTAGCGAACGCAAATTAGCAGAAGAACAATTGGCTCGTTTGGCTGCGATTGTGGAATTTTCGGTGGATGCAATTTTTAGCACCGATCTACAGGGAGTGGTGACCAGTTGGAACCGAGGAGCTGAACATCTTTATGGATACTCCGCCGCAGAAGCGATAGGAATCCCCATCCAGAGCTTAATTTTGGGTGAAGAGCTGAATCTGGATCCTGCTCATGTTGAAGATGCCCGCGAAACGGTGCATCGCAATCGACTTGGGGAATCCCTGGAGATTTTTCTATCGGTTTCCCCCATTTGCAATCCTCAAGGGGAGTGGATTGGTCTGTCTTGGATTGCTCGCGATATTCGAGAGAAGCGGGAATTAGAGCGTATGAAAAGGGAGTTTGTCTCGATAGTCAGCCACGAACTTAGAACTCCCCTTACAGCGATTCATGGATCCCTGACAGCTCTTAACACTGGAAAATTGGGATCCCTTACTCCGGCTGGAGAACGCCTACTTCAAATTGCTGAGCAAAGTACAACTCGATTGATCAAACTGATTAACGATATTCTCGACTTAGAGCGTTTAGAATCTGGGAAAGTCAGCCTTAATCTGCAGATTTGTCCTATCCAGGAAATTCTATTCCGCTCTATTGAAACGGTTCAAATGGTTGCTGAGCAAGACAATATCCAGATTCACTTTGAGGCACAGCCCCATTTACAGGTACAAGGGGATCCCGATCTCTTAATCCAAGTATTCACTAATTTGCTGAGCAACGCCATCAAATTCTCACCTAAATTAGGAAAAATTTGGCTTTATACAAATCAGGAAGGGGAGCAAGTCCATATCCGCATCCAAGATCAAGGGCGAGGGATCCCTCAAGAGAAACTGGAACAAATCTTTGAGCGTTTCCAACAAGTTGATGCTTCCGATGCTCGTAAGAAAGGAGGATCCGGATTAGGACTAGCTATTTGCCGACTTATCGTTCAGCAGCATGATGGTCGTATTTGGGCTGAAAGTGAATCGGGGAAAGGTAGCACCTTTCATATTCTTTTTCCCCTCTTTTAGGTGCACAGGCTGTGTATCAGTTATTCAGTGTTGTTAACTTACTATACATAGCAGTTGAGTGGAGGATGAAGATAGAGAATAGTGAGTCAATGAATAGTGAGTCAATATGGCAAGTTAATTCACCCAGTTGTAAAGTGTATCGGATACCTGCTCTCTAGAGTGAGGAGCTCTGTTGGAAAACCTTGGATAAGGTTAATCATCCTTTCATCTCAACCGATGTCCCAACTAAGCCTTTGAGCATTGTATTCGGCTGGGCATGTCGAAACAAGTTCTTCTACTCAGGTTGATAAGTAGAAGCAACGTAGAGCTCTTTAAGCTGTTTCTTCTCAACGGCTGAGGGGGCACCTGTGAGCAAGCACCTGGCCTGTTGGGTTTTGGGAAAAGCAATCACATCGCGAATAGAGTCTTCTCCTGCTAAGAGCATCACCAATCGATCAATACCGTAAGCTATGCCACCATGAGGTGGTGTGCCATACTCAAATGCTTCTAGTAAAAAGCCAAATTTATCACGAGCCTGTTCAGGACTCAGACCAATAGCCTGAAACACCTGCTCCTGAATCTGCCGCTGGTAAATCCGCAGGGATCCCCCGCCCACTTCCACTCCATTCCACACCAAGTCATAGGCTTGGGCCCGTGCTGTTTTCAGGTCGGTCAAATCCTCGGGATGAGGTGCCGTAAAAGGGTGGTGGAGGGCTTCGAAGCGATTTTCTTCTGGGTTAAATTCAAACATGGGGAAATCCGTAACCCAGAGTAGGTTGAGGGCATTCTCCGGGATGAGATTCAGTTCCTGACCCAAATGAAGCCGCAAACGGTTCAGGGATTCATTGACAATCGCTGTCGGTCCGGCTCCGAAGAGCAACAAATCCCCCGGCTTGGCTTCTGTCAGGAAGAGCAATTCCTTCTCCTGTTCTGGACTGAGGCTATCTTTGAGAGCACCAATGGTGTCTAGACTATCGGGCCGTACCCGAATGAAGGCTAAGCCGCCCGCACCGTATTGAGTGACTAGCTTGAACAGATCTCCACCCGGTTTGATACGGGTATTAGAGATTTTTTCATCTCCCCCCGGTACGGGCAAAATTTTGATCGAGCCCCCCTCTGCCAACACCTTAGAAAAGACTTTAAACCGGGATCCCTGAAACAACTGAGAAACATCCACCAGTTCCATGCCAAAGCGAGTATCCGGCTTATCAGACCCATAGCGGCTCATGGCTTCTGCATAGGTCAGCTGCGGAAAGGGACGGGGTAAATCAATACCTTTTATGGTTTTGAAGATGTGGCAGATTAAGCGTTCATTCAGCTCCAGGATCCCTTCTTGATCCAAAAAGCTCATCTCCATATCCAGTTGGGTAAACTCCGGCTGCCGATCCGCCCGCAGATCCTCATCCCGGAAACAGCGGGCAATTTGGTAGTAGCGATCTAGCCCGGCCACCATCAGGAGCTGCTTAAAAAGCTGGGGGGATTGAGGCAGAGCAAACCACTCACCAGGGTTGACCCGGCTGGGCACCAAGTAGTCTCTGGCTCCTTCTGGGGTAGAACGGGTCAGGATTGGGGTTTCCACCTCCACAAACCCAGCCTCATCCTCTAAGAAGCGGCGAATCGCTTTAATCACCTGATGGCGCAGTTGCAGGTTGCGAGACATGCGTTCCCGGCGCAAATCGAGGTAGCGATAGCGTAGGCGAATTTCTTCTCGTACATCCTCCGCTTCTTCTCCCGAAACACTGAACGGGAGCTGTTTGCTGACCCGACTGAGAATCTCTAGCTGTTCTGCGTAGATTTCAATTTCCCCAGTTGCCAGACGGGGATTGAGGGAATCGGTAGGCCGTTTTTGGACTACCCCCCTCACCTGTACCACGTATTCATTGCGAACTTCTCCAGCCAGAGGGTAAGACCGCGGGGTTTTTTGGGGATCGGCCACCAATTGCACTAAGCCGGAGCGATCCCGCAAATCTAGGAAGATCACCCCCCCGTGATCGCGGCGGCGGTCGATCCAGCCGTAAAGGGTCACAGTTTTGCCAATGTGGGCAGAGCGCACTTCGCCACAATATAGGGAACGGGTCGGGCGACGGATGGCAGAGGACATGGATGAAAGGGGATGACGAAAGGCTGAGTACCCATCATACAAAACTCGGTTCCCTTGCCTGGGATCTCTCAGGGTTGAATGCTCAATTGGGGGATCCGCCTAAGGCATTCACAATCGTCAGAGTATTCAGGCGCATCATCTCCGGATAGGTTTCCGCCCCGCTACCGGGTTCTCCGAGAGAGTCTGAGTACAGCTCCTGTTCGGCTACTTGCACCCCAGCCTCGGCAGCAACCGTTTGAATCAGGGCCGGGTTAAGGGTGGTTTCGGCGAAAATGGCCGGCACCCGTAGAGCGCGAATCTCTCTCACCAGTTGGGCTACGGTTTGGGCGCTGGGCTGTTCTTCGGTACTGATACCGATCAGGGATCCACCCATGGTCAGGCCGTAAGCCTGTGTGTAGTAGGCGAAAGCATCGTGGGTAGTGACCAAAGCCCGGTTGGGGGGGGGGATGGTTTGAATTTGCTGAGTAATCCAGGTGTGTAAAGCCTCCAGTTCAGCTTGGTAAGCAGCAGCGTTGGCAGCAAAAAAGGTTGCTTCAGCCGGAGCCAATTCGCTGAGTTCTTGGCGAATCCGCTCCACCATCGTGATCACGTTTTCTACATTGCCCCACACATGCGGATCGGGGGTTGGGATCCCGTCTTCCTCGGTCACAATCGGGTCAATCGTTTCTGCCAAAGGGATCCGTCGCGCCTGTTGGGCAGTAGCGTTGATTAGCCGAATCAGGCCCGGCTCCAGGTTATAGCCGTTGTAAAACACCAGTTCCGCTTGCTCCAAGGCTACCCCGTCGGCGGGGGTTGGCTCGTATACATGGGGATCCACGCCCGGCCGCAGGAGGCTGGTGAGCTGGATGCGATCTTGCCCCACTTGCTCTACCCAATCGGCGATCAGGGTGGTGGTCGCCACCACGCGGGGACGAGCCAAGGCAGAGCCTGAAAAAACCAGGATCCCGCCTACCACCCAACAGCAACTGCTACCCAAGCGCCGTAGCCAGAGCCTTAAAACACTTTTTTTCATAATCGTTTCATCATTTGACAATGTCCATAGTGTACACTGGGCTTAGCAAAAATATGAAATCAAAATGAAAGGACACCCCACCTCAATCCGTCTTCATTCACCGAGGGGATCTCTGTCGGTGCAGGATCTGTCAGTGCGCTACGGCGGCTCCAGGGTGTTGCGGGGAATGAGCTGTGAGATTCAGCCGGGACGGATAACCGGCATCCTCGGGCCGAATGGGGCGGGCAAGAGTACTTTTTTGAAGGGGATTCTGGGCTTAGTCCCTTTGGAAAAGGGAGAGGTGCGCTACAAGGGACAAAATCTTGGATCTGAGCAAGTCGCCTACCTGCCACAGCGGTCACTGATTGATTGGACCTTTCCCGCCACGGTTTGGGATGTGGTGTTGATGGGGCGAGTTAAGCCCACCGGCTGGTTGCGCCGTATTGGTCGGCAGGGTCGGCAGCGGGCTGCTCAAGCCCTAGAGCGTGTGGGCATGCAGGACTACCGGGATCGACCGATTGGCCAGTTGTCCGGAGGGCAACAGCAACGGGTCTTCTTAGCGCGGGCTTTGGCCCAGGAAGCAGAGATCTACGCCTTAGATGAGCCCTTTGCTGGGATCGATCAACCCAGCGAGGTGATTCTGTTTCAGGTGTTACGGGAACTGGCGGATGCCGGGCACGTCGTCATGGTGGTGCATCATGATCTGGGGCAGGCGCTGACCTATTTTGATGAGGTGCTGCTGTTAAACCAAGTATTGATCGCCCAGGGATCCCCAGCTCAGGTTCTACAGCCGCATCTGTTGCAGCAGGCTTATGGCCACTCCATGACTTTGGATTTGGCCGCCTAACCCAATCCACACCGCAGCACCGTTCCAAAAGCTTCCATGGAATTCCTTTGGCACAGCCTGATGGATCCCCTCAGTTTTGCCTTCATGCAGCGCTCGTTGCTGGTGTCCGTGGCCGTTGGGATCCTTTGTGCGGTGGTGGGCAGTTACCTACTGGTGCAGAACATGGCCCTGCTGGGGGATGCCCTCAGCCATTCCCTGCTGCCGGGTTTAGCCCTGGCCTATATGTTTGGCCTCAATCTCTTTGTCGGGGCCTTTGTGGCGGGGGTGCTCAGTGCCTTGTTGATCCAGTGGATTCGTTCCACCAGCCCCATTAAAGGGGATGCTGCCATGGGGATCGTCTTTTCCGCCTTTTTTGCCCTGGGAATTGTTTTGATCACGCTGATCCAAAGGCGGGCCCGCATCGATCTGAATCATTTTCTATTTGGTAACATCCTCGGGGTGAACGCTGCCGATGTGCTGACGGTGGTGGCCATTGCCTTATTGGTGCTGGCTTTAGTGGCTCTCTTTTTTAAGGAACTCACCTTCTATAGCTTCGATCCTCTAGGAGCCAAGGCAGCAGGCTTACCCACAGCCCAGTTGGGGTGGGGGTTGATGGTGCTCACCTCCCTGACTTTGGTGGCCAGCATGAAAGCCGTGGGAGTGTTGTTGGTGTTGGCGATGCTGATCACACCAGCGGCTACGGCCTATTTACTTGTGCCTCAACTGCAACAGGTGATGCTGCTCGGATCCCTGTTTGGGGTGAGCGCCAGCCTAATCGGTATGTATGCCAGTTACTACCTAAATATTGCCTCTGGCCCAGCCATCGTTTTGGTGGCCTCTTTGTGGTTTGGGCTGGCTTTTCTAGGCAAGATACTGGGCAAAGTGTTTTTACACTCACGCTAAAAACCAGGGATCGCAGCATCGGGATCCCCAGTCTAAATCTTTCTGAGAAGGGGGGATAAGCTACGGCGGGGCCAGCCTACATACGGGGAGGACGACCATCCCGACCGCCACCACCGCCTCCAGCACCCGCCTGACGAGGCAATGCTTTGTTGACCCGCAGATCCCGTCCCATCCATGTAGCTCCATCCAACTCATCGATGGCCTTTTGCTCATCGGCTTCGTCTTCAAGTTCCACAAAGGCAAATCCCCGCTTACGACCGGTTTCACGATCGACAGGCAACTTAATCTGCTTGACAGCACCGTACTCAGCGAACACGAGTCGCAGGTCTTCTTCACTAGCCTTAAAGGACAGATTACCCACAAAAATGGTCATGATGTAGCGAATCTCCGAACCTTACCCTTTAGCGTTCAGTTCGGAAGCTCACCTGGTCAGGACACCCGTTAAATCCGAACTTGATGCCAACCACATCTTAGTCCCCCCATTGACGTTTGCAAACCCACCCATTCAAGGTCTTTTTCAAGGGTTTAAGGACACATTTGTACAGAGCACAACCGGGTACCCAAGCCAGGGATCCAAGCCTTTATGCTGAAGGCTTACTTTGCCCAAGAGGTTGGCGTTTGGGAATGCCAGGAGAGCGAGGATAGATCTCGGGAGTAGGGGCAATTTTTTCCAGAAGCAGGCAGTGGCGTATCCCCTGGCTGAGGGGCGTGGTAAACGCTTCCACCTGGGCCAACCTTCCCCCCAAAGCTCTAAGGGCTTGTCGCAGGGTTTGGGCTTCCGCTTCTGTCCAGTACCCTCGATAGAGGATGGCCCGTCCACCCACCTTCAAAAGCGGCAGGCAGTATTCAGCACAAATTTCGGCTGCAGCCAAGGCTCTGGCCAAAGCTAGATCGTAGCTACCCCGTTCCTGCCGGTTTTGCCCCCAAGTTTCTGCCCGCTGAGCCACCGCCCGAGCCTGACTGAGAGAGAGCTTTTGCAGAGTTTCTTGGACAAAGGCAATTTTCCGTTGGGTGCTATCTAGCAGCGTAAAAGTACTTTGGGGTAGAGCAATTTGGGCCGGGATCCCTGGAAAACCCGCACCGGTGCCGATGTCAATGCCCCGCCAAGGTTGAGTTTGCAGGGTGTCCCAGTCCCCCAAGAGGGTTAACCCCCGCAGAGAATCCCACAGGTGTTTCTCCCAAAAGTCCACGGGGTTGGTGATGCGGGTTAAGTTTTGGGTTTGGTTCCCGGCCATCACCAGCGGATAAAGCTGTTGCAATTGCTGCTGCTGGAGAGGGGACGGCTGCCAACCCAGATCAAGAGGCCAACGTTCCCAAAGAGCTTGCGGGGAATCCGACGGGGAGGGTTCTGTCTCCGTCATCCCAGGGATCCCAGCCATCGCCACGTTCGCATCAGCGGAACGGAGTTCTTTTTCACCCCCACTGGAATGGCTTGGTCGGCCCAGCCTTTCAACTCTTGGGTCAACCCTTGTAGGGAGCGATCTGTACCCAGCAATTCCTGGTTCAACCAGACCAACTCTTGTAAATCCAGCTCTTGCCAACCGGCCCAATCTTCCGCCAGCAAATTGATCGGTTGGGGTTGAGTCTGCAAAGGGTGATGGGCCTCCAACTCTAGTTCCACATCCAATAAAACCTGCTCTAGCCGTTCAACTCGCTCCTGCATTTGCGCCAATAGAGCCGAAAGCTGCTGACAACAGCGGTGTACCTGCTGAGCATAAACCTGAAGGGGCCAAGTGGGGGGCGGTAAAGATTCCGAGAATAACTGCAGTAAGTGTTGAGCTTCCATCTCCTCCAGTTGTAGGTCTTGCCAAATGGCGTGATAAAGACGGAGTGAATGGCGACAGGTTTCCAGCCGTTGGTAGCAGGGCTGTAAAACAGATCCCCGCAGTTCTTGCAGGTAATCTGCCCATAACTGGCCTGCCTCCACCATCCACCCCGGTCGGATAAAAATCCACCCCTGGGCCAAAAGCCAGCTGATCAACAGACCCGCCAACAGTTGCGGTTTTTGCCGAACCAAGAGGGGCATGAGATGCTCTCCCCAAACCGCTAGTCCCAGCCAGATTAGAGCCGCCAAAGCCAGGTGGGGCAAGCTGACCATTTGGGCCAACACATAGGCTGAGCACCGGGATCCTTGTACTAAAGCAGGAGCGAACCCTTGCTGCCGCAGCATCCAGATCAGCCCTGCGCCCAAACTGTAAAGTCCTCCCCCCAACAGCGGGATCAACATCAGCCACCAAGTTTGCCCAGCCCATTGCCGAGGCGAGAGTCCCTCACAGCGGATCAAATATAAAGCCAACAAAGCTAGAACCAAACCCCAGCCCTGTTGTCGTTTAAGGCGGCGAGTGAGCTGACGACGGCGGCGATGCAAGTAGGTTTGAAAGGACTCGGCAGCAATGAGCATGGAAGGATGGTCTGGATGGGATCCCTGCTGACATAGGTCTTACTCCTGATCATAGAATAGTGCGCCCTTTGCTACAGGAGATGCCCCACAAGAGCAGCTTTGGGCAAGGGGGTGAGGCCAATACAGCCAGGAACATCCCTACGGTTTTTTCCGACTTCAGGGAAGACAGGCAGCCAAACAGCATCAAGCCAGAAAAAGCTACATCCCTGCTAGGATGAGAAAATCAGCAGAAGTTAAGTTTCTTAATCTAGAGCTTGACTTGCGAGTGAATTCAATTCTGCGCTTAAGAGGTTCTGTGATCAGCTCAACACACACTTTGGATCCCAGTCTGCCTCCTACCCCGATGCAGGTGCAGCGTCAGATGATCGTTATTCTCGATTTTGGATCCCAGTATTCCGAGTTGATCGCTCGCCGCATTCGAGAAACCCACGTTTATTCAGAAGTTCTTCCTTATCGCACCACCGCTGCACAGTTGCAGCAACTGCAACCCAAGGGGATCATCCTCTCCGGTGGCCCTAACTCTGTCTACGATGCCGGTGCTCCTGTCTGCGACCCTGAGATCTGGAACTTGGGGATCCCGGTTTTGGGAGTGTGCTATGGCATGCAGTTGATGGTGCAACAATTGGGGGGCAAGGTAGAGGCGGCTGAAAAAGGAGAATATGGCCGTGCCGCCCTCCATATTTCGGATCCCACGGATCTGCTCACCAACCTGCCGGAAAGCAGCATTATGTGGATGAGCCATGGGGATTCTGTGACGGAGTTACCCGCAGGGTTTCATCCCTTGGCCCATACCGACAATACCCCCTGTGCGGCTGTTGCGGATCCCGCTCGTCATTTGTACGGGGTGCAGTTTCATCCAGAGGTGGTGCACTCGGAGGCGGGGGCCTTCCTACTTCGCAATTTTGTCTATCACATCTGCGGCTGTGAACCCACCTGGACCACTGAGGCTTTTATCGAAGAGGCGATTCGGGAAGTGCGCGCCCGTGTCGGGGACAAAAAAGTGTTGCTGGCTCTCTCTGGAGGAGTGGATAGCTCCACTTTGGCTTTTTTGCTGCACCGAGCCATTGGTGACCGGCTCACCTGCATGTTCATTGACCAAGGGTTTATGCGCAAGGAGGAGCCGCAGCGGCTGTTGCGTCTTTTCCAGGAGCAATTTCATATCCCCGTTAACTATGTGGACGGTCAAGAGCGTTTTCTGAAGCAGTTGGAAGGCATCACGGATCCGGAAGAAAAGCGTAAACGTATTGGGGCGGAGTTTATCCGCGTGTTTGAGGAGGAGTCACAACGGCTAGGCCCCTTTGAGTACCTGGCTCAAGGAACTCTCTACCCGGATGTCATCGAATCCGCGAATACCAATGTGGATCCCGCCACCGGGGAACGCATTGCCGTCAAGATTAAAAGTCACCACAACGTCGGTGGGTTGCCGAAAAACTTGCGCTTTAAGTTGGTGGAGCCCCTACGCAAGCTGTTTAAGGATGAAGTGCGCCAACTGGGGCAATCTTTGGGTTTACCGGAAGAGATTGTGCGCCGACATCCATTCCCAGGGCCAGGGCTGGCGATCCGAATTATTGGTGAGGTGACTCAGGAGCGGTTGGAAATCTTACGGGATGCCGATATGATCGTGCGGCAGGAGATCAACCGTTCTGGCTACTACCCCAAACTCTGGCAAGCCTTTGCTGTATTGCTGCCGGATGTGCGCTCTGTTGGGGTGATGGGAGATAAGCGTACTTATGCCTACCCGGTGGTGTTACGGTTAGTCACCAGCGAAGATGGTATGACAGCTGACTGGGCCCAGGTGCCCTACGACCTACTGGCTACCATTTCTAACCGGATTGTCAACGAGGTGCCCGGCGTTAACCGCGTCGTTTACGATATCACCTCCAAGCCACCGGGCACAATCGAGTGGGAATGACCTCAATCTCGTCATCTCAAACAGGGATCCCTTGTAAATGGAAATCAGGCAGGGATCCCTTTTGCAAATTGCCCATCTGTATTACCACTTGTGTCGCTAGCACTTTTAGCAGCGAACTTTGCCCACATCCGCAGCTAAAGCCTACAGTCTCAGCTTTCTAACCGAAAAATGTGGGCCGGCATCGTCCAGGGATCCAATTTAATGTAGTTGCTGGATCCCTGCCAAGAATAGTGGCGGCCATCCAACAGATCCGTCAGCTTAAAGGTTTGCCAATGTTCCAAGTCCAAAGCCGCCAGGTTTAGGTTGACCCAGCCGGATTGCATGTGAAAAGGATCCAAATTAACAGCAACCAAAATGCGGTTGGAGCCATCAAATGTGCGTTTGGAGTAGCAAATCAGGGCATCATTGTCGGTAGGATGAAACACCAAGCTCCAGTCGCTCTGTAGGGCTGGGTTTTCCCGCCGAATCTGGTTTACAGCAGTAATCAATGGCCGCAAATGATCCGGTTGATCCAAATCCCAGTGGCGAATTTGATATTTCTCAGAATCCAGATATTCTTCGCTGCCTTTGCGTACCGGGCGACCTTCACACAGCTCAAAAGCCGGGCCATAAATGCCGTAGTTGGATCCTAGGGTGGCAGCCAAGATGAAGCGTAACATAAATGCCGGACGCCCCCCTGTTTGCAGAAACTCATGCAGAATATCGGGGGTATTAGGCCAAGGGTTGGGGCGATAATACTCTCGCATCGGGGTTTGGGTTAGCTCCGTGAAATACTCCGTCAAGCCCCATTTATCGTTGCGCCAAGTGAAGTAGGTATAGGACTGGGTGAAGCCTAGCTTGGCCAAAGATCTCATCAGTTTTGGACGGGTAAAGGCCTCTGCCAAAAAGATCGTCTCCGGGTGCTTAGCCTTGATCTCGCCGATACACCACTCCCAAAAGCCAAAAGCCTTGGTGTGGGGATTATCCACTCGAAAGATGGTAACTCCTTGGTCGATCCAGTATTGGATCACACTTTTCAGCTCCTCCCAGAGGGCCTGCCAATTTTCCGTTTCAAAGTTAATCGGGTAAATATCCTGATATTTTTTCGGTGGATTTTCTGCGTATTGAATGGTGCCATCGGGGCGCTTTTTGAACCACTCGGGATGCTCCTGCACATAGGGGTGATCCGGGGAACATTGAAAGGCAATATCCAGGGCAATATCAATGTTCAAGGCTTTGGCTTGGGCTACCAACTCATGAAAGTCCACCAGGGATCCCAGTTGGGGGTGAATGGCTTTGTGTCCTCCCTCTGGTCCACCAATGGCCCAAGGGGATCCGGTATCGCCCGGCTCGGGGTTCACGGAGTTGTTTTTGCCCTTGCGGAAGGCCAACCCAATCGGATGGATCGGCGGTAGATAAAGGATATCGAAGCCCATTGCCGCGATCATCGGCAGGCGAGCAATTACATCTCGGAAGGTGCCGTGGGTATGTTCATCGGGGCCGCAGGAGCGGGGAAATAGCTCATACCAAGCGCTGAAGCGAGCTTTGATCGGATCTACCCAAACCCGCCGTTCCGGGTAGGTGCTGAGAAAGAGGCGCTCCCCATATCTCTGCATAAGATCCCCAAGCTCAGGCGAAAGGGCCGTTTCAATCCCAGCATCCAAATGCTTGGGATCCTGAGCCAACCGCAGGGTTTGGGCGTAGTGACATAGCTTGTCCTGAATATCGCCGCTGTGATGTTGGGCTGCTGCCTCAATCAGCTCTGCTCCGATCAACAGCTCGATAGAGACCTCTTGCCCGGCCTCAACCCGTTTGTGCAGATCCTGCTGCCAGGTTTTGAAGTGATCCACCCAAGCCTGAATGGTGTAGTAGGCCTGACCCACTTGGCTAAGCTGAAATTGGCCCCGCCAGCGATCGTTGCCGATTGGCTCCATGAACACTTCTTGCCACCAATCCGCCCCTGCCTCCCGAAAACAAAGCACCGCCGATAGCTGATCGTGGCCATCTCCAAAAATATCCGCTTCCACCACCACGTACTCCCCGACGGTACGTTTAATAGCATGGCGTCCGCCGTCAATTTCCGGCGCAACCGACTCGATGATGGCGCGTTGCCGCCCTTCCGCTGGCCACATGATGGGATCCCTCTGCTCTCAACTGCATGGTTACGGACGACCCGTTCCACTCGAGACGATGGTTCAGCCCTTGTCCGTCGCCCCCATGATACCCAGGTGAGAACCTTCAGCTCTTTGGCTTGCAGATCCTGACCGGCCAAGGTACGTTATTTTGTTACAGTTCTGGGTAGGAGAAATCAGGGGTCACACCCAAGCAGGGCTATAGACTCTAGCCTGCGGTAACGGAAACATCCTCAATGCGCAAAGCGGGAAAAGCGGTGCTGCCATTAAAAATGGTCACTTCTTGTGAAATAGCTGAGATGTTGCGCAAACAGTCGTAGAGATTGCCCGCGATTGTGGTTTCCAAAATCGGACGTTTCTCTCCACTTTTGACCAAAAAGCCCCCCTTCACCACCCCAGAAAAATCGCCGGTGATCGGGTTGCTGCTGCCGGAGAGGCGGGTGACGATGATGCCCCGCTCCACGGCATACAGCTCAGACAAGGGAGTCTTGCCCGGGGCCACACTCAAACAGGCAGGCCCCACCCCCGGTAGGCTCCCTGCCCCCCCCGTAGCATGACCATTAGACGGGATCCCGGCGGCGCGAGACTCGTAGCTGTTGTACATGAAGTTGCAGAGAATACCTTCATTCACTAGGGGAGTAATCTGGCGGGGGATCCCTTCCCGGTCAAACGGCTCGATTGGATAACCGGGCAACCCTAAGCCTTCCGAAACCACCGTCAGCAGCGGGCTAGCAATCCGGGATCCCATTTTTTGGGCCAAGGGGCTTTTGCCTTTGCGTACTGCATCTGCTGCCAAAACCGCGATCAGATCCCCGAGCAGCTCATCCACCGAGTCGGGCGGGAGCAGAATGGTACCGCGAAAGCTCTCCCCCTGAGTGGCTCCCAGTGCCCCGATACACTTGTTAACGAAGCGGTCAAAAGCTCGCTCCAGCGCCGGGATCAATTCTGCCCGCGTCTGGACACTGTCACCATCGTAGGCAAAGCTCCCCACCTCATCCCCATCCACAGCCATACCAAATAGGGATCCTCCCGCTTCGACACTGTGGTAGTTGGCGCGGATCCCGGTGGAAGAAACAATAGCCAGGGTATCTTCTTCCACGCTAATGGAGCCGCTGTCCACATTGATACGGCTGTCTTGGTCACGGACTCGTTCTAGGAGTTCGCATCCCAGTTGGGTAAGGGTAGCAGCATCCAATTCCAACAAACCGGCATCAAGTGCAAAGGGAACCGAGGGCAGAGGTTGCGGTTCCGGCAGCCCATTGAGAGGATCCGCTGGTGAGGCCTTAGCCAGAGCCACCGCCTCAGCAGCAATATCCGCCAGTTCTTCCGGACGATTGGAGGTGGCAAAGCCCAATCGCCCTCCACAAAAGACACGGATGCCAAACAGAGTCTCGCTGCTGCTGCGGGCCAGGTTCAGATCGTTTTTCTCGAAGGTTACCTCTGTTTCTCGACCCGAGTTGGCAAATACTTCCGCTTGGTCAGCCCCGGCAGCCAATGCCTTTTGCACACCCTGTTCACAGAGATCCAGCAGGTTTTCGGGAGAAATCAGAGTACTGGGCATCGAAGTCCACCAGGATGGAGGGGCACTCCTATTATCAGCCAGCTATCAGCCAAACCTCACCCAACTAGGGTGAAGCGGATCCCAAGGCCAAGACCCTCGACAATCTCCAGAAATATGCTAATCTATCTGAAGACATCTTCAGATACAGAAGCACACAGGTTCATGCCCTTCAAGCCAAGCTATTTCAAGGCCGAGCTCTTCAAGGTGCTCTCCAATCCGGTGCGGATCCAGATTCTGGATGCTCTGAGGCAGGGAGAAATGAGCGTCAGTTCCATTGCTCAGTGGTTGGAGCTGGAGCCATCTTCCGTATCCCAGCAACTGGCGATCTTGCGCAGTCGAAACTTGGTTGTGGCGCGCAAGCAGGGAAATTTTGTTTTTTATGCCGTCAGGGATCCAGCCATCTTCCAAATCCTAGATGCTTCTCTAGTGATGTTCAACAATCACCTGGTTACATTACGGGAGACATTTGAGGAGACTTTTAACGAGCCTTCTTAATCAATCTTCTAACAAATCCTCTGATAAAGTGTTGAGTTCTCCTGAATTGGTCTTTTCTTAATTTGTGAGTTGTTGGCTTCTATGGCTGTAAATTCTCAGGCATCTGAGTCTTTTTTCTGGATCAAGCCCTCTCAGGTTTTATCTCAGGTCAAGCAATACTTACAGGTGAGTTTTCGGGGAGACTTAGCAGGCGGTGTGACAACATCTGTTGTTGCATTACCTCTGGCCTTAGCTTTTGCAGTGGCAAGTGGTGTCCCACCTCAGTCAGGGCTTTACACGGCAATTGTAGCTGGTATTGTTGCCGCCTTATTTGGAGGCTCCCCTGTCCAGATTACAGGCCCTACAGGGGCAATGGCTGTCATTTTGATTGGAATTGTAGCCAAGTATGGACTGGAGAAGGTTTGGCTGGCCGGAGTGATAGCAGGAATGATCCAAATTGCGCTTGGGATGGCGCGTCTTGGGCAGTTGGTTAAGTTTATTCCTTATCCTGTAACGGCGGGCTTTACCAATGGCATAGCTGTTATTATTTTTTGTGGGCAATTAAATAACTTTTTCGGATTAACTTTACCCCATAGCGATCACTTTTTGGTTGATATCGGGGACACTTTTAAGCACATATCTGAGATCAACTGGGCCGCTGTGGGGCTGGCAGGGGTTGTCATCCTCACCAAGCTGCTTTGGCCACGCCTGAGTACGGCCGTACCGGGATCCCTGATGGGGCTGATCCTAGCAACTGCCATAGCCACCTACTGGCAGCTGGAAGTTCCTCGCATTGGTGAGATCCCTCAGTCGTTGCCCTCACCCCACGGGATTTTGAACTGGCAGGATTTGAATTTGGGTCTGATTCGGGAGCTGATTAACCCGGCGTTGGCGCTGGCAGCCCTAGGCAGCATTGAATCGCTGCTCTCAGCTGTGGTGGCGGATAGTCTGACCGTGCGAGATAAGCACGACAGCAACCGCGAATTGATCGGACAGGGATTGGCCAATGTTGTGGTTCCCTTTTTCGGAGGGATCCCGGCCACAGGGGCAATTGCTCGTACGGCGGTGAATGTCAGAGCTGGGGGATGCACACGTCTGTCTGGTGTGATTCACGGCGTGGTTTTGGCCCTGATTGTTCTACTTCTTGCCCCTTTGGCCAGTCAGATTCCTTTGGCAGCATTGGCCGGAATCCTGATGGTGACCAGTGTACGGATGATCGAGTGGGAAGCGATTGAGCTTTTGCTGCGTTCCGCCTACAGCGACCTAGCGGTCATGATTCTCACCTGGATGGTCACCATTGTGTTTGATTTAGTCCTGGCGGTGGAAGTGGGATTGGTAGCGGCTGGGGCTCTGTTCATCAAACGCATGAGTGAACTGAAGTTGGCAAAAACATTGGAAACAGAAGTCTTTCCAGCCGGTGTACCTCTAGAACTGAGCAAGCAGGTAGCTGTTTATCGGGTAGATGGGCCGATGTTTTTCGGAGCAGCAGAACGATTTGTAACCTACTTGCGAGATGAACCAACGGTGCGGATCCTGATTTTGAGGATGCGGTTTGTGCCGATCATGGACACAACGGGTTTGGTTGCCCTAGAAGATATCTACCGAGATCTCCATCAAAGAGGATGTCGGTTGGTTTTGACAGGGTTGCAACCACCAGTCCGCGAGCTGCTTGAACGGAGTGGGTTCTTAGAGAAGCTAGGCCCAGACAACTGTTTTGAGACCACCGACCAGGCCATTCAGTTTTTTGCGCTTGAGAAGGTGTTTTAACAGGAGCGTAGGTTGACTTGCCAGCTCTTGACTTGGGTTCAACTCTTTTTGCAAAAGTGAAGGGTTTCTGGATGAAAAGGCAGGCATGCGGCTGTAACCGATTGAGGGTTGGTCGTCGTTTTTTCCTCCTGGGGAGCTTGGCTTATGGTTTGTGCCGAAGTCAACCAGCTCAAGCACACGAAGCAGATGCTTTGGTCTTGAGTTGTATCGACTTTCGGTTTGTTGGATCTGAATTCCATTTTTTAGAAAGCCTTAACTTAAGTGGTCACTACGATTGGACAGCTCTAGCAGGAGCATCCCTTGCCCTCTCAGGATTTCCGCATGCTGAAGATGCACAAGCCTTTTGGGATCAGCTTGAGATTTCTCGTCAACTCCACCACATTCAGCGGGTTATTATTTTGGATCATCAGGACTGTGGCGCCTTCAGTCTAAAAGTGGATCCAGGCTTAACCGAGGATCCCTTCAAGGAACTAGCAGCCCATCGTCACTATCTGCAAAGAGCAGCCCACCAGATTCAGCAACGTGAGCCTGGGTTGACAGTAGAATCTTATTTTGTCCAATTAGATGGAAAAATCACAGAAGTGTTTCATGATAGCTTAAAAGGCAAGAAAAAAGGCCAGTAAGAGCACTCTTCTTTCAACCTAACCACACCGGCACTCAATGCAGCTTGTCATCATTTTTCAGAGTTCCAGAGCTTATTTTAGTCGAGGCTTACAAGCTATCCACTGGCTCTTTGTGGACTTAGTGCATCAAGCTCGCCGTCGAACTAATCAGACAAACAAATGTGATTGCCTGTCCTTCTGGCTCAACAACAATCAGTTTGACCAGTGAGCTCTTTTGGGCAGAGCAATACCACTAAGTCAAGCTGTTAACATCCTTGAATCGAGAGACACAGGCAACCCATGAGGTATTGATTTTTTTGCGAGAGACATGATGCTTATTTTGGTGAACTAGTCTTATGGATGATACCTGAGAATGACCTAGCAGTGGGAGACAGAGGATTTGCAAGCAAGAAATTATTCAAGGAGTTTATGGACAGCAATAGGCTATTTTTAATTCGTGTTCAGAACAACTGGAAAGTCGAAAATGATGAGATATTAGATGTGAATGGGAGAGAGGTTAGGGTAGTTAGTTTTTGTGATTTAGAGACCCAGACAGAGTGTCGACTGGCAACGAATGCAGGAAAAGAGATTGTAGATGATGAGGAGATTAGGGAAACCTATTGACAACGATGGAGGATAGAGGTGTTATGGGAATTTCTGAAAGGTCGTCTAAAACTGAACCAAATTGCAACAAAGAGTGTGAACGGGGTAACGACATAAATCCATATGCTATCACTAGCATATCTAATTTTGTTAATAACAGAAATTCCACAAGTATATGACAGGAAGCTAGTGAGGTATGTTCAACTGGTTATTCACGAGGAGAGTAATTTTGTCGTTCAGATGACTTGGATGACTGGATATCCTGAAGTGTGAAGTGTTATTTCAGGATGCAACACTTCTGAAGATGATGGTATTCCTGCTGGAGGAAACTGCATTGAGATACCTAGGTGAGCTGAACATTTTTTGTTGCTTTTGTATACGAAGAAATGAATGCATCTGGGATAGCAACTTAAGGAGATACGTTCCAGTACTCCACTGCTGGGGTTGTCTAACTCAGTCTGGGTGTCGGCCACCTGATCAGAGGCTACTGGGGTGGCTGATCCTGCATTTCCAGTTGGCGTACCCGTTCCTGCAATTGGCGGGACGTGGCGGAAAAACTGCGCCCAGGCCAGAGGAAAGAGCCTAGCATCACCGTCAGCAGGCCCAAACCCACTGCCAAGGTCATTAGCAAGCCCAAGGGTAGCTCCACTGAGCGCAATATCAAAAAATGCACGGTCAGAGGAGTGAGGTTTTGTCCAGCTAGTACCGCCACCCCCAAAGCCAGCAGCAAGGTCAAGGCCAAGTTGAACAGCAGTAACATACGGGATCCCATCACAACAGTTCTATTCTGCCCTGTCCGCCAGGGGAGCAGCCCAGGCCCGCACCGTCCCATCTGGCAGGGTGGCCCCACTCAAATCAGCTCCGGTGAGTATGGCGCCTCCCATTTTTGCTCCGCTCAGATCGGATCCCTGCAACTGAGCACGGGTGAGTTTAGCTTCCCAGAGATAGGCTCCGTGCAGGTTGGTCTCCCGCAGATCAGCAAAGCTGAGATCTGCCCCGATCAGGTTAGCTTCCCAAAGATTGGCCCCGTAGAGGCTGGCTCCCATTAGGTTGGCAGAGCTGAGATCAGCCCCCCGCAAGTCAGCCCCCTGCAGGTTGACCCCGCTCAATTTGCCAAAGGAGAGGTTGGCTCCCTTCAGATCCGCATCTTGCAGGGTAGAACGAACCAAATCCACACCGACCAAATTCGATTCTTGAAAATTGCGCTCGCCATCCGCATACTTTGCCAGTAACTCATCAGCCGTTGTGACTCGGGGCATGGCCAGATTCCGCCAATCGGTGCATTAACTTTAGCAACTACAGATCGCCCATCTGACTACTCATTTTCGGGCTAGCTTACACTGCAATCACTCAAGAAAATCCCTAGTCTTCAGCATCCATGAGTGGATCGGGATCCTAGTGCTATTATGCTGCCTAATATACCACTTGCCCACGGAAAAGCAGGGCTCACTGATCCCGAAAGGGATCGTTATCCCCGGATCTTGCGATTTTGTTTGCACGAGATTAAGTTGGCGGTGGTTGCGAGGGATCCCCCACCACCGGTTTAATCTGCAATTTCAATCTGCAGTTCCGGATAGCCCGTGGTCGGATCCAGTTGGCGGGAGAAACGATGCTCCAGGCTGTCTGCGAGCACAATTTCGGCGGTAGTGTAGATGAGGCAGCCGGGGCGCAGGTGTCCTCCCCAGGTTTTGCCTTGGGAGTCGGCGACCGTCAGGTGCAAATGTAGGCCATCGGCACATAGGGATCCATTCAAGGCTAGGATTTCCAGACGTTCCGCCAGTAAATGATCGCCGCTTTGGTCGGCTAGGCGTAGGGTCGCTTGGCTGAGGCTGCCAATGGCGGTCAGCACAAATCCCGCTTGCAGCGGTTGCTGACGGGCAAATTGTTCCAATTCTTGCTTGAGGTCTTGTCCGGGGCAGAGGCGCAACGGATGGATCCTCAGGGATCCTCCAGGTAAAGTTTTGGGAACCGAAGGGTGGGTGGAGCGGATCCCCAGTCGCCAACCGGGCTTGATCACAGGATGCGGACGGGCGATGACCAAACAATCATCCGGCAGATCCTGGCGAGGGGGAATGGTGGAGCCGGCAGCGATGGTGACATCGGATCCCACCTTGAGGGGGGCCACCAACACGGAATTGGCGCCGGTTTTGCTGCGATCCCCAATCTCGGTGAAATGTTTCTGTTGGCCGTCGTAATTGGCGATGATTGTGCCCGCGCCGATATTCACCTGGGATCCCAGCTTGGCATCTCCCAAATAGGACAGATGAGCGGCGTTGCTATGGGATCCGATTTGGGCGTTTTTAGTTTCTACGAAGTTGCCAATGCGGCAATGATCGGCAATCTGACTGTGGGGGCGTACATGGGCATAGGGCCCCACCCAGACATGGTCGCCAATCTGACTATGACTGACCACCGAATAGAGGATCTGGCAGCCAGACCCAATATTGCTGGACTCGATCCAACTGCCCGGCCCCAAACGGGTTCCAGAGCCGACTCGGCAAGCTCCCCTTAAATGGGTTTGCGCTTCGATCACCACATCCGGGGCCAATTGCACCGTTTCTTCCAAGCTGACACTATCGGGATCCACGAAGGTAACCCCTGCTTCCATCCAGGCATCCTTAAGGCGATCCTGCAAAATTTGATAAGCCTGGGCCAGTTGGCGCCGGTCATTAATGCCGACAATTTCTTGCGGATCCGAGACATCCAGTGCCATCGCTTTTCCCACCCAGCCGACGGCATCGGTTAGGTAATACTCCTGTTGGGCATTGCTACTGGCCAGTTTGGGGAGCACCTGCGCCAGGGCCACCCAATCGAAACAATACACGCCACTATTGACGCGCCGATTTTGTCGCTGTGCCGGGGTGCAATCCCGTTCTTCTACCAACTCCAAAATCCGCTGTTGGGCATCGCAAAATACCCGCCCATACCCATAGGGATCCGCCACTTGTGCCGATAGCAAGGTTACCGCCGGCCTAGCTTGACGATGACGCTCCACCAAAGCTTGCAGGGTTTCCGCTCGTAACAGAGGCACATCCCCATTGATCACCAGCAGATCCCCTTGAAACTCAGATAACAGCGGCAGCAGTTGTTGTACGGCATGCCCAGTACCCAGTTGCTCACTTTGCTCAACAAATTCAACGGGGTAATCGGCTAAAGTTTGGCGCACTTTTTCCTGCTGGTAGCCCACGATTACCAGACAACGGTGGGAACCCAGAGTCAATACGGTTCGCAGCAGTCGCTCAATTAAAGATAGGGATCCCAGTTTGTGTAACACCTTCGGCAAATCAGAGCGCATGCGGGTACCTTTGCCCGCCGCCAAGATCGCCACCGTTAGCTCCCGCTCTGCCATGCCTACCCCCAGATCTGCACCCATAAAGTATACGCGGCGGAATTCTGCTCAAATGTACCGCTGCTGAGGTGTCATCCAAGTCCGAAAAGCCTCTGAACTGAGGTCAAAACTTGAGCTAGCCTGATGGCACCTCTAGGTGACGCAGACCATGACTGAGAGCAAAAGCCCCTCTGCCCCCTCTTCTGCAGTCCGTCGGCGGTTGATCCGAGAGGTGGCTGGCTGGTTGTCGATGTTGGGACTGCTGATACCGGGCTTACAACGCTTTTACATGGGCCACAAACGCTGGGGGTGGGGTTACTTGGGGGTGGGCCTACTGGTTTTTATACCTTCAATTCCGTTGCAGATCCTGAGCTATGCCTTGCGGGCCTTTTGCTTGTTGGAAGGCTTGTGGATTTTAACCATGACCAATGCCGATTTCGATTTTCGCTTTAATCGGGATTTGATTGGGTTGGAGTGGAAGAGCGTGGAAGGGCG
>JAUQVI010000007.1:19856-29745 GCA_039794885.1 Thermostichus sp. DG02_5_bins_236 | reverse complement strand
CATCCTGGATCCCATACGCCCACAAATCTGAGAGGAACTCCAAAATCTGCCCATTGTCGTAGAGCATTTTTTCAAAGTGGGGCACTGTCCAAGTGGCATCGACCGTATAGCGATGAAACCCACCCGCCACATGGTCAAAGATGCCTCCCAAGACCAGGGCCATGCCCCGTTCTTTAGCCCGCTCCAGAGCTGTTGTTGAGGAGCCCACCTCTCCACCCTCAAAGCGGGCCGAGCGCAGCACCAGCTGGGCATAGGGCATCATTGGGAACTGTTGCACAGCCCCAGCATTCGACACCAAAGGCTGAATTTTTTGGATGCTAGAGCGCAGTAAATCCGTAGGAACAATATCTTCAGGCACCAACTCGCTAATGGTGGTGAGAGCCGCCATAATTTGGCCCTTCATGTCTTCAATCTTGTCTTTTTCCTGTCGGTAAAACTGCAGAATCCGTTGTAATAAGGCCAAAAAACCTGGGCGACCAAAGCGCGGCTCTACCGGGAAATAGGTGCCTGCATAAAAGGGCACCAAATCGGTGGGGGACAGAAACGCATTCAGGGGCCACCCCCCTTGCCCACTCATCAACTGCAGCGTTTGCATGTAGATGCTGTCCAGATCAGGGCGTTCCTCCCGATCCACCTTAATGGGCAAAAAGTGCTCATTTAAGAAAGCAGCAATCTCGGGATTGGAAAAGGCCTCCCCCTCCATGACAGTGCACCAATGGCAACTGGAGTAGCCAATCGACAGAAAAATTGGCTTGTCTTCGGCACGGGCTTTCTCTAGGGCCTCCGGGATCCAAGGCCACCAATCCACCGGGTTCTCGGCGTGCTTACGCAGGTAGAGGCTGGGACTAGTAGCGAGGCGATTGGTCATAGACATACTGAATCTCTGCTGTCATGCTGGCGCGTCCTCCTGCTGAGGCCGTTCACGTTAGCGGGACGTAGTCCTTACCAACTGTTATTCAAGATACACTTTTTGCCATTAACCCATGCCTAAGCCCCCAGGGGATCCCTGGGATTCAGGCTTGCCGTTCTTCACTGGCTGGGGTTAAGAATTCAAGGGAGCGCCCGTGTAGAACCAAGGTGGTGCTGGTATTTTCCACAAAGCCAATTCGTTTGTAGAAGTCCTGCTGATGGGTGGTGAACAGGTAAACCCGCTCCACCGATTGCAAATGGGGATGGCTGATCAAAGTTTCTACCAATTTGCGCCCAATCCCTTGGCGACGGTAATCGTGGTCCACCACAATATCCCAGATCACGGCTCGGTATACCCCGTCAGAGGTGGCCCGTCCAAAGCCGATCAACCGCTCTCGATCCCAAACGCTAACCACTGGGTGGCTGTGGGCAATCGCTTGCTCCATCTGTTCCCGTTGGCGATTTTGCGCCCAAAAAGCATTGCGATTAAACAGTGGGATCAGCTGATCCAAATCCAGCTCAGCCCGATCCAGAGAAAAGCGAATGTTGCGGTTATCCACCGGTTGACGGGGGGTAGCAGCCGTGGACTCAAGCGAGGGATCCAACATCAGACAAACCTTGGGGGTTAGAAAAGAGTGAGGTTGACAGGCAAAACAGGGGATTAACTAACTGGCTGAGGCATTTTCGGCGGTTGGCTCCGGATTCTCCAGAGCATACGCCTTGAAGCGCTCTAAATCCGCCTGGATGGTGCTCTCCACCACTTTGCCCACAAACAAGCCATCCAAGATTTTGCCAATAATCCCCGGAATCTTGTAAGAGACCGACAGCTTGACAATGGTGCTACCTTTGCGATCGTAAAACCGCAGAGCGCCACGATTGGGTAAACCTTCCACCGAGTTCCAGCCAATGTGCTGGTGTTTCACCACCGTGTGGGTGCGGGAGATCCAACTGAAGGTGAGGCCGCGCGTGTCCAGGGTCCAACGGGACAGTTCCTGATCCAACAGTTCCACAGAACGGATCCATTTCATCCAACGGGGCATGAGGGAGAGGTTAGCCCACAAATCCCAAACCTGCTCGATGGGAACAGGCACCTCCACCTGACAGGTATGCTCTAACCAATCGGACTCAGACATAGGGCCTCGCGCAGCATCCAGCAAAATCTATCTGTTCGGCAGACAGAGCCTCCGGGCGGGATCCCTGCCTTTACAAAATTTTATATCGACCTAAGATAACATTATTAGCCTTGTGGAAGTTTTGGAGCCTGTGCTTTTGAGCAGCTCCACTTTTTCACAGGCCGGTTGCGGCTTGTACGCATGAGGGCAGAGGCAGAAGCCAGATATCATGGTTGCCATCTGCAAGCCTTACTTGCACTGGCTCGCTCCCTATCCCCCTTTGACTCACCCATTTGACTCACCGGAACAACCTCACCATGGTTTCACACTGGAAGCAGCATCTCAAAAACTATTTTGTGGCCGGGTTGCTGGTGGTGATCCCGTTGGCAACCACCATCTGGTTAACGGTGGAGGTGGCCACCTGGAGTATTGGCTTTCTCACCAGTATTCCCAAGCAATTTAACCCGATCCAGGGACTGCACCCGATTTTGATCAATTTAATCGATTTGGCGGTGGGCTTATTTACCCCGATCCTGTTCATTCTGCTGATCGGGTTTATGGCCCGCAACATTGTCGGCCAGTGGTTGCTCAACCTGAGCGAGCAACTGCTCCATGCGATTCCAGTGGCGGGTCTGGTCTATAAAACCTTGAAGCAATTGCTCAGTGTTCTGTTTGCCCCCAACAACCAGCGTTTTCGACGGGTGGTGCTGGTGGAATACCCCCGCCCCGGCATTTGGGCTCTGGCGTTTGTAACGGGTATGATCCAGACTCCCATTCGTCCTGATGGAGCGCAGCGCTGCCTCAGCCTGTTTGTGCCCACCACGCCCAACCCCACCACAGGCTGGTACGCTATCGTCCCGGAGGAGCAGACGGTAGAAGTGTTCATGCCGGTGGAGGATGCCTTCAAGATGCTCATTTCCGGTGGTATTGTTACACCGGAAAGCTTTGAAGCCGGCTTACAGCGACGGGAAGGAGCCCTAGCGGTAACATTGCCTAACCTACGGGAGCTGGTGGAGCAAGAACGGGCTGCCCACAAGGGGGATCCCTTGTCTTCAGATGGGACTTTTGAAGCAGAACGGGCAATCTGAGGAGCTTGACCGACGAGGATCTGGAGATGCAGCTTTTTGGGATCTCACCTAGGATCTGAGACAGCCTGGAGTCCTTAAAAGCCTACGCTTCGCTAACGGAAACAGATGAGCAATCAGCTTAGATGAACTACCGTAGATGTCGCTGGAAAAGGCTGTACTTGCGGTGAAAGAGCAGGCTCCCTACGGACAGAGTCATTTCCTCAAACAAACGCTCAGGCCCACAACTGATACTCCTTAACCTGTTCTAGGCGGATATAGAAGGGCTGCATGGCGCGATCCAGGGCCTCAACCTTCTCTGGCGAAAAAGCTTTCCAGTCGGCGCGGCTGGCCCAATGGATAATGATGTGGATCAATTCGGCATCCTCCCCATCCAACCAAGTTTCCTTACGCAAAAAACCCGGGTGCTGCCGCAGTGGGGATCCCCAAATCTGCTCATCCTGCCGGAGAAATTCCGCTTGACCACCAGGAGGAACGCGAAAGCAGAGGTGTTCGATGGTAATCGGGCCGGGTTGGGGGGCAGGCATGGGAGGGATCCCTTAAAACTCCAGTTCTGGGCTGGTTGCGCCGGTCAGCTCTACATACTTTTGCTTGACCGCTTGAATGTCTTGCCACATCAACCACTTGGGGCTGCCAGGGGTGCGGGCTTGGTTGCGCAACAGGTAGGCAGGGTGAAAAATGGGCATACACCAGCGCCCCTGCCACTGGATCCATTCCCCCCGTATTTTCGTGATGCCGCGCTTATCTCCCAGGATTGAGCGGACGGAGGTTGCCCCCGTTAGGAGAATAATTGCCGGATCCACCAACCGAATCTGCTCTAGCAAATAGGGCCGGCAGGCATCCATCTCCTCAGCGGTGGGCACCCGGTTGTTGGGGGGACGACACTTGACCACATTACAGATGTAGGTATCCCGCTCCGGATCCAAGCCCACAGAGGCAAGGATTTTATCCAGCAACTGCCCGGATTTGCCCACAAAAGGTAGCCCTTGCAGGTCTTCGTTTTCTCCTGGCCCCTCCCCAATAATCAAGATTTTGGCTTGCGGGTTCCCCCGCTGCACCACCACATGGGTACGACTTGCAGCCAATTCACAGCGCTGACAGGCCAGACAGTGTTGTTTCAGTTGTTCCAGATGGGTGTAGGTTCCGGGTGGGATCGGCACTTGACCTGACAAAGGAATCTGCCGCAAATCAGGAACAGCCTCCTGGTTAGGAGCCGCAGGTTGGGGCTCATCTCCAAATAAGCTGGGCTGAATCCCCGAGGTTGGTTTTTTGGCAGCCATTGCAAGTTGCAGTTCCCTTGTGCAGCGATCTTCGGTTGACCCTCTACGCTTGTCAAGTCGTGGGCCCCGTCGTCAGCTTCAGCCATCCCAACTGGGGATCCTTTACATCTTGTTAAACTGATGAGAGCCAAGGATCCAGGTTGCCTTCAGGGTGCCCTCTTGCTAGGAACAACCTACGGTCTAGGCAACGCTTGCGCGACGACCTGACTGGCCCATTGCTTGTGCCTTTCTCCTCACTTCAGGCCCACTATGCTGTTACTGTCTAAAGAACTACCCTCCCTGAATTACCGCCCCACTTCCCAGCGCTTTGACCAGGATTGGCGGGATCCCCTTTCGGCGCTACTGGGGTGGGGGCGAGCTGCCGGAGCGGATTTGGTGGAGATCTTTCTGGAGCGCGGCAACTACATTAGCTGTCTGGCGGAAGACGACGCCATCACCAGCATTACCCCACGCCTATCCACCGGAGCTGGGATCAGGGTATTTCGGGGGCAAGCGGACTGCTACGTCAGCACCAACGATCTGTCTTTTGCCGGGTTAAAAGCAGCCCTAGAGAAAGGCTTACTGCTGATGGGCCTCACCCCCCCTGCCCCGACGGCGTTGGTCTCTGCCCTGAACTTGCAACCCCTACAGGACTACGCCGAATACCGCCAAAAAGACGCCTGGTTATCCGACTGTAGCTCCATTGCCGAAATGGGCGAGGTTTTGCTCGGGGCCAACGACCACCTGCGCCGCCAAGCCCAACACGTTCAGTCTCGCCGCTCCACCTACTTCCGCGATTGGCAGGAGATGATGGTGGCCTGTAGCGATGGTACCTTTGTACGGGATGTGCGCCTCACCCAATCGGTGGGCTCAACCTTGCTCTGTGCGGATGGATCCCATCGCTCTTCTGTAAGCAAGCGTTCTGGCAGTACCGGGGATCCCGCCTTTTTGCGCCTCTGGAATGCCCAGGCCGACAGTGAAGAACTGGCGGAAGCCGCCGGACAGATGCTCTACGCCGACTATGTGGAATCGGGTACTTACCCAATTGTGATGGCCAATGCCTTTGGGGGGGTGATTTTCCACGAAGCCTGTGGCCATTTGCTGGAAACCACTCAGATTGAACGCAAAACCACCCCCTTTGCCGACAAAAAAGGTCAGAAGATTGCCCACAAAAACCTAACCGCTTGGGATGAAGGCATGTCCGGCGGTGCCTTTGGCAGTTTGGATGTGGATGATGAAGGCATGCCGGTGCAGCGAACCCTATTGATCGAAAAGGGCATCCTGAAAAATTTCCTTTCGGATCGGGCTGGTTCCATGCGCACAGGTCATCCTCGCACCGGCAGTGGTCGCCGCCAGAACTACACCTTCGCCCCCGCTAGCCGCATGCGCAACACCTACATTGCCCCTGGGGATGCCGAGCTAGAAGATCTGTTTGCCTCCATTGACAAAGGCATCTACTGCAAACGTATGGGGGGCGGCAGTGTCGGCCCGACCGGTCAGTTCAACTTTGCTGTCGAAGAAGCTTATCTCATCGAGAAGGGCAAAGTCACCAAACCTCTGAAGGGAGCCACCCTGATCGGTGAAGCGAAAGACATCATGACCAAAATTTCCATGTGCTCCAAAGATTTGAGCTTGGCCGCCGGCTTCTGTGGTTCGGTCAGTGGCAGCATCTATGTCACCGTCGGGCAGCCCCACATCAAGGTAGATTCGATCACCGTCGGTGGACGTTAACCCCAATGGCCTATGACAACGTCTGCAAGTACCTGGCGGAGCGATTCCCGGAGCAATTTGTGCAATGGTTGCTAGGAGAAACTGTGGTACCTGTACAGCTGCAACCCACCGAGCTTTCCGACGATCCCATTCGAGCGGATTCCGTCATTCTTTTGGGGTGGCAACAGCGAATCTTGCATCTTGAGTTTCAAACCGATCCTGAACCGATCCTCCCCTTCCGCATGGTGGATTATCGCCTGCGTCTTTACCGAAAATACCCCAACTTATCGGTACGACAAATTGTAATTTATCTACGTAAAACGAACTCAGAGCGAGTTTATCAGAATGATTTTCACTTGGAGAGACTCAGCCATGAATTTGATGTTATTCGGTTGTGGGAACAGCCGCTGAGGGTTAGGAAAGGATTGGAAGGATTACTCCCCTTTCGCGTCTTGAGTCAAGTGGATGACCCGGCAGAGACTCTGCGCGAGGTTGTCAGAGAGCTAGATGCCATTGAAGAGCGGCAAAACAAGAGGGAGCTGGCAGCGGCAACGGCTGTCTTGGCAGGACTAGCATTGGATCGAGGCTTAATTCAGCAAATTATGAGGTCTCTGGATATGAAAGAATCGCTGATCTATCAAGAATGGCGCGCAGAAGCTCTGCAAGAAGGGCTACAGCAAGGTATCCAGCAAGGTATTCAACAGGGTATTCAACAGGGGGAAGCCACCCTGGTTTTGCGCGTGTTGCAGCGGAAACTGGGTGAACTACCGACAGAGGTTGAGGCGCAAATTCGAACTTTACCGGCACAGCAACTGGAAAGCCTGGGAGAAGCTCTTTTGGAGTTCGAAAGTCTGGAGGATTTGAACCGATGGCTAACCTGCCTGTAGGGGGCCAGCTGCAATTCGTCTGAAGGAGTCAAGATTGTGCAAGTAGAACTGTTGGCAGAACAAGCTCAAAACTGTGCAAAACGTCTGGGGATCCATCAATTTGATCTGTATGGAGCGCAGGTGGATGAAACCAGCGTGCAGGTGGATCAAGGGGATCCCCGCCAGGTGAAAGCTTCCAATCGTTCCAGCGTGACGGTGCGGGCCTGGAATGATCAAGGGCAAGTGGGGGTTACTTCCACAACGGATGTGGATGAGGCCGGTCTGGAACTGGCTCTGCAAACTGCTTTTGAAGCTAGCCATTTTGGTGTCCGGGAACATGCCCCGCAATTTAGCCCGGAAGCTACTTTGCCTATCCCTCAATCCTCCAACGACAGAGCACCACTGGCTCTGGCCAGCGATCTGCTGGAACAATTGCTGGCTGCCGAAAAAGCATTGCTGGGATCCCATCCTGCCATTCAGGGGGTGCCCTACAACGGTTTGGCCCAGCGGCAAATTGAGCGCTTCTACCTAAATAGTGAACAGGCCCTGCGGCAGGAAGGCCATACCCTCACTTCGATCTTTCTCTACAGCAAAGCGGAGCAGGAGGGCCGCAAACCGCGTAGCGGCGGGGCTCTGCGCGTTAGCCGCAGCCTGGAGGAGTTGGATATTCAAGGCTGTATTCAGGAAGCGGCTGAAAAATTGATCAGCCACCTAGACTATGAGCGGATCCCTTCTGGCAGGTACACGGTTGTCTTTTCCGGGGAAGCGTTTTTAAGTTTGTTGGGGGCCTTCTCCAATTTATTCAATGCCCAGAGCATTTTGGATAACCAAAGTCTTTCCACCCCTGAATCTTTAGGAACCACCATTGCCACGCCTCTGTTGTCGGTCTGTGATGATGCTCTCCACCCCAGCAAGGTGGGGGCGATTAGCTTTGATGGAGAGGGCACTCCCACCCGCCGCGTTCCTTTGATTACCAACGGCGTGCTCACTCACTTTCTCCACAGTGCCGGCACAGCCAAACGGTTGGGAGCCAAGCCCACCGGACATGCCAATATCGGTTCCAAGGTGACGGTGGGATCCCATTACTACCATGTGTTCGCCGGATCCCCGCCAGAAACCACCTATGATCTGGCTACGGCTGAGAATGTGGTCTGGATCGATGAACTGCAAGCTTTGCATGCCGGGGTAAAGCCTTTGCAGGGATCCTTTTCGCTGCCCTTTCAAGGCTGGTGGGTACGCAATGGGGAGCGCATCAGCATTGAGGCGGCCACAGTAGCAGGGGATTTTTTACAGCTTTTGAAGTCCATTGTTTATGTGGAGCCAGAGCCACAAGTCACACCGGGAGGGTTGTGCCCCCGCATTTGGGTGGAGGATCTGTCGATTACCGGCCAATGAAGCTAACCCGTATTGATCTCAACAGTTGGTTCATCCAAGCAGGCCGGCAAACCCTGTTGCTGGATCCCTGGTTGGTGGATCCCCTGGTGTTTCTGGGGTTGCCCTGGTTCATCCGCATTGAGCACCGCCAGCCGCCTCCCTTTACACCGGAGACGCTACCCCACATCGATGGTATTTTGATCAGCCAAGGACAACCGGATCATTGCCACCCTCCCACCTTGCAACGGTTGGATAAGCGGATCCCGGTTTTGGCCTCCAGGAGTGCCGCTGCGGTGGTGCGAAGGCTGGGCTTTGTGTCGGTACAAGCCCTGGATCCCTGGCAGTCTGTTCGTTGGGGGGAGCTTCGCATTACGGCAGTTCCGGGTGCACCCTTGGGTCCTATTCGCGAGCTGGGCTACTTGATTGAAGACGAAACATCCCAGGCTCGCCTTTACTACGAACCGCACCTCTGCCAACCGGATATCCGCCAACGGTTGCAGCAGCAGTTCCGGCCCATTCAGTCGCTGTTGATTCCGGTGGTGGGGCAGATTTTTCCCCTTTTGGGAGAGGTGATTATGGGTCCGGAGCGGGCCTTGCAGGTGGTGGAAGCTTTGCAGCCGCAGCGGGTGATTCCAACGGCAATGGGAGAAGTCGATTACCGCGGTTGGTTCGCAGCCCAAATTCGCACCCTGGGTAGCTTAGAGGAGTTTCGGCACAGGCTGGGATCCCTGAATGCTCGTGCAGGCACCTCCATCCAATTGTGTTGCCCTGCTCCCGGTGAAACGATTTCTTTATCGACAGAGGCAACAGCATGAGTGCTTCCTCTCAAGTTCCCCACTCTAGGGATCCCGGCCCTGACCTGCTGACTATTTTGCGGGAGGACTACGCTCGTTTTCCGGAAAATCAAACTTACTCTATTTATGACCCACAGGTGTATTTCAAGGATCCTGTGAATGAATTTCGGGGACTGAGTCGGTATCAAGAGATGATTGACTGGATGAAGCGTTGGTTTCGGGATATTCGCCTCGATCTCCATGAGATTCAACAAACCGGGGATCAGATCCGCAGCGAATGGACGTTGAGTTGGTCGCTGCCTTTGCCTTGGCATCCCCGCCTGCGCATCCCCGGCTGGACAGAGTTGCAAATCAATGAAGCTGGGCGCATTGGATCCCATATCGATTACTGGCGCTGTTCCCGATGGGAAGTGCTACTGCAGGTCTTTCGGCCAGAATCGTTCGGTCGGTAGGCCAATCTGTCTGCTAGAATCACAAAGCTGACTTTTTGGCTAAGTCACACTTTTGGAGAGATGGCCGAGTGGTCGAAGGCGCAGCACTGGAAATGCTGTGTGGGGCAACTCACCGTGGGTTCGAATCCCACTCTCTCCGTTCAAGCTAACTGAGTTGCCGCAACTCACCGTGGGTCAGGCCATCCGGCCCGCTGACGCGAACGAATCCCACTCTCTCCGTTCAAGCTAACTGAGTTGCCGCAACTCACCGTGGGTCAGGCCATCCGGCCCGCTGACGCGAACGAATCCCACTCTCTCCGTTCAAGCTAACTGAGTTGCCGCAACTCAC
>JAUQVI010000007.1:0-19756 GCA_039794885.1 Thermostichus sp. DG02_5_bins_236 | reverse complement strand
CGAATCCCACTCTCTCCGTTCAAGCTAACTGAGTTGCCGCAACTCACCGTGGGTCAGGCCATCCGGCCCGCTGACGCGAACGAATCCCACTCTCTCCGTTCAAGCTAACTGAGTTGCCGCAACTCACCGTGGGTCAGGCCATCCGGCCCGCTGACGCGAACGAATCCCACTCTCTCCGTTCAAGCTAACTGAGTTGTTGATTGCTCTGCTATGGGATTTGAAAGGTACCCCAGCTGCACAACTATCGGGAGTTATAGTTAATTCAAATATCCCGCCGTTACGTTCGCGTTAGCAGTGCGGAGCACTTCAATCAGTGCATGCTCCATAATCAAAACAGATGAAGCTCGGTATTAACTATCGCTCCAGCTACCCCCTCAAATCCTTCCGCATCTAAGCTGCCTTGAAAAAGCATTGGTGCTATCAGATCCTTCTTCTTCCTCCTACCCGCCACTAGGCTCTCTCTTCCCCCGCTTCTCTTTTTTTGCCGAAGCGTAAACACAGGCACGTATCTCTTCAAACCTTTAAACCCCGTTTCATCAATGTAAACTAAGCTATCGCTGCTATATTTCTGTATTAACTCTCTCAAGACTCTGTAGTATTTGATTCTCTCTTGTCGTTCTCGGTACCTTGATTCTTTTCTTTCGTGTTATTCTCATCTGCCTGAGGGCATAGTGAATAGCACTCGTTGAACGCCGAACTTCTCGGTTCTATCCTTTAACTGAGCTTCTGGGTGCTGTTCCACATGTTCTTCTAGGGCAGCCCAGTCCATCCTTGCGCCAAGGTACCGTTATACCTACGCCACTCTAAGGGGAAGGCGCGAACGCTCCCGTCTCTTCACCACGATCGGTCTCAGGTCATCTCGGCCTAGCCAGCGATAAACAGTTGCACGACTGACATCGTAGACCTGTGCGACTTTTGTCGGGCTACCCCCTTCCTCGACATGCTTTACAACTCTCTCAAGTCTAAGCTGTCACTCATAGGGCTCCTTACGGCGGTTTATCCCTACGCCATCCTATCTTCAAGGCTGCCCCACTCTCAACTGAATTGACTATGCAGTTTAATCACTGGTTGTACTGCTTAGTCCTCAGTGGTGACAATGCCAGAAGCGCATCTGTTTGTAATCTAAAGTTGAAAGCTATCCTGAAGTTTGACGCGGGAACTCGCTGATTATAGATACGCCCAGTGGCTGAAATGGGGTGATCGAGTAAAAAGAATGGTAAATTACTGCAACTCATGGCTCAAGAGGGCTTTGCAATTCTGCTCACAACTGATCAAATTTTCGATATCAACAAAATTTACAGCAAACTGGGATTGCTCTTATTGTTCATGTGGCATCCAATAACAGATTTACTGATCTGATTCCACTCCTACTAGAAGCCCGAAACGTTCTCGATATTATCGCTCCGGGAGAAGCAATTGAAATTGGAGGTTCCTGAAGATTGCTTAGCTCACGCAGCACAACAACCCCAAGACATCGAAACTGAATGTAACTGCATCGCCAGCAGCAGTGGAGCAGCACAGATCTGCAACGGGATCCCTTAGGATTGCTCTAGCAGCAGGAGCGGTTCTCATGGTTGAGCAAGCCAGTTATGGATCCTGGCGATCCCCGATTACGTCTGATCTGGTTGTGGCGGGATCCATCCGCTTGGGTCAGGCCCATTGGGATCAAGGGGATCTCTACTGGACGGAGGGTCGCCCGCAAGAGAAGGGGCGCAATGTGTTGATCCGGCGTTCTGCGGATGGGATCCTCACAGAACTGACTCCTCCTCCCTTCAACGTGCGAACTCGCGTGCATGAGTATGGAGGTGGGGCCTATTGGGTGTCGGAGGGGGTTGTTTATTTTTGCAACTTTGCCGACCAACAGCTTTATCGCCTGGTTCCAGGTTCGCAACCGCAACCTTTAACGGAAGCAGATCCCTACCGCTATGCGGATGGTGTGGTGGATCGGGTGCGCAGGCGCATCCTCTGTGTACGGGAGGATCACAGCCAAGCTGGAGAGCCGCAAAACAGCCTTATATCGATTGACGTGGAGAGCGGATCCCAGCAAATTTTGACCTCTGGGCACGACTTTTATGCCAACCCTCGCCTTAGTCCAGATGGTCAGGCCCTGGTGTGGTTGACTTGGGAGCATCCGCAGATGCCCTGGGACGGGACAGAACTTTGGCGGGCAGAAGTGGCCCCAGACGGGACATTAGGGGATCCGCAAAAAATCGCCGGTGGCCCCAATGAATCAATTTTTCAACCCCAATGGTCACCGCAGGGGTTGCTCTACTTTGTTTCGGATCGCTCCGGTTGGTGGAATCTCTACCGCTGGGATCCGGGCAGGGTTGACCCTGTTCAACCCCTGTGCCCGCTGGAAGCTGAGTTTGGGGAGCCGCAGTGGGTGTTTGGCATGAGCACCTATGGCTTTTGTCGTGATGGGCGCCTCCTGGCCTGCTATGAGCAAGACGGGCTTTCCCACCTGGCTTATCTGGATCCCGATTCAGGACAGTTGCAAGGGATCCCGTTGCCCTATACCCAGATCGGCGGTTTACGGGTCAGTGGCCAACAAGCTGCCTTCCTGGCCGGATCCCCAACCGAGTCGGTGGCATTGGTTTGTTTGGAATTGGATTCTGGACAATTAGAGGTGTTGGCCCGCTCCAACAGCTTGGCGGTGGATCCCGGCTATGTGTCGATCCCAGAGGCCATCACCTTCCCAACCGGTGCAGGAGCAGTGGCCTACGCCTTTTTTTACCCCCCTCAAAATCAAGATTTCACCGCCCCTGCTTCTGAAAAACCTCCCCTTCTGGTCAAAAGTCATGGGGGGCCGACCGGGGCAACTGCGGCAGTGCTGAACTTAGGGATCCAATACTGGACCAGTCGGGGGATTGCGGTTCTGGACGTGAACTATCGAGGCAGTACGGGCTATGGACGGGCCTATCGGGATGCCCTGAAGGGGAAATGGGGCCTCGTGGATGTGGAGGATTGCATCTGTGGGGCGAAATTCTTGGCAGAGCAGGGCAAGGTGGATGGCGAGCGGCTGATGATCGATGGTGGCAGTGCAGGGGGCTATACCACTTTGACGGCCCTGACTTTCCATGACACGTTCAAAGCAGGTGCCAGCTACTACGGTGTTAGCGACCTGGAAGCGTTGGCCCAAGATACCCATAAGTTCGAATCTCGTTACTTGGATGGCCTGATCGGCCCCTACCCAGAGCGACAGGATCTCTACCGGGCTCGTTCTCCCATTCATCATTTGGATCGCCTCAATTGCCCGGTTATTTTCTTTCAGGGCTTAGAGGACGCGATTGTACCCCCCAACCAAGCGGAGGCCATGGTAGAAGCGCTGCGGGCCAAGGGGTTGCCGGTGGCTTATGTCCCCTTTGAGGGGGAACAACACGGCTTTCGGCAGGCGGCCAACATCAAACGGGCTTTGGAGGCGGAGCTTTATTTCTACGCTCAAGTGCTGGGCTTTGCTCTTGCAGAGGAGATTGAACCTGTTGCCATCGATAATCTCAAGTTACAAATTTAAGGATTTCTAGGAGATTACGCCTTGAAGCCTGTAACTGAGCACGGTACGCCGAAACTTTCTGAGTAAATATCAAACCGAATGGGAATAGCAGAAGAATTGACTGATATTGGCCAAGATAGAATAGATATGTCATCACGGCTCGTTTCCATCTGCACCACCAATGGAATTGCTCTCCCAATTGTCTGGTATGGTTTACCTGCCGGGACATCCCTCGCATCCACAGGGGCAATCCGTACCCTTTATCACAGCCAGTTCCCATCCGCACTTAGAGAGCCAATGTTAGTTCAGAAAAACTCAAGATCAATCAAGATCAATGGCTATGGGCTAACAAGTTCGGCTCAAACGCATGCATCACCGACTGAAACGGGATCCCGGTGTGGGTTAACCAATCCCGCAACGGATCATCCGCTAGCACCAGGATCTGCCCTAGCGGGGAAATTTGCGCCGGTCGATGCCAATTGCCCATGTGATGCAGAACCTGCCCCATCTGCATCACATTCTCAGGTTGGATCAAGAGTACGGGCTCTGCTTGGGCTCTAACGCGAATTTGTCGCTGCGCATCAGCATAGAGCAAATCGCCATCCTGGAGGTGGGTGCCACGGGGAAGCATCAACTGCAGTTCGCTGCCTCGATTGCTGACCAGCCGTTGTCGGGAACGCTGCCGATCATGCCAAGTGAGGGTGACCACCTCAAGGCTGAGCGGGATCCCACCTGGAGGCTCATCCAGCAGCTGTAACACTGTAATGACCGGGGGAGCCTTGGCTCCGGTTGCGGGGGTGTTGGGCTCTTCCGCCATCAAAGGGCCTCCAGATAGTGGCTGAGGTCTTCCCGCAGACGAGACAGTTCCACCTCCGTAGACAGACGCAGCAATTGGGTTTTCAAAGTTACCAACACTTTGGCTGCATGGGGGCTGGGCCAGATGTTGGGGTTGCAAAACACCTCCAAATTCAGATCTTCGGCACGATGGCGAAATTCCACCGGGGGTTGGGGTTGCCGCTGGGTATTCCCTGAATTGATCTTGAGGCGGTCTAAAATGGTTTGCAGTGCCTCCCGCAACTGCAAGGAAGCCTCAGGAGAAAGGGAAAAACTGGCTGACCCAGTTGCGAAGTTGAGGACAAACTGAGGAGAATAGGTAGTCATGGAGGCCCGTGCAGCGGGAGGGCAGCATTGGATAACAACAGTATCTTACGTCAGCTCCTGCTGATGGGTGTGGGTACAACCACCCTAGTGGCGGAGCAATTGAAGAAGGCCGCTGACGATCTGGTGCAGAAGGGGCAGCTCAATCCAGAAGATGCCTCCAATGTGATTAACAGCCTGCTCAACCAAGTGAAGTCGGAACAGGGCAACATGGAGTCCTACATTCAGCGGCAGGTGCGCAACGTCTTGCAGGATTTGGGGGTGCCGCGCCAATCGGAAATGGACGAACTGCGGGGGCGATTGGATCGGTTGGAGCGACAAGTGCGCAACTTGGAAAATCAGGTTTACCGTAAGTAAGTCTTCTGGAATAAGTCTTCCGGGTTCAAGGTTGAGATCAATCCACATGCCGAGCGAAGTTTTGACCATCACTGGCCGAGGGATCCCGCTTCTGGGCAATGATATCGATACGGATCGGATCATCCCGGCCCGCTTCCTGAAATGCGTTACTTTTGACGGCTTGGGTCAGCATGTATTTGAGGACGACCGCGCCCAGAGGCAAGGACAGCACCCCTTTGATCAACCCCAGTACCAAGGGGCAGAGATTTTAGTGGTCAACGCCAACTTTGGCTGTGGTTCCAGTCGGGAACATGCACCACAGGCGATCGCCAAATGGGGGATCCGCGCCATCCTGGGCGAAAGTTTCGCCGAGATTTTCTTCGGGAATTGTCTGGCGATGGGGCTCCCCTGTGTAACTGTCAGCCCGGAGGTGGCCCAAACCTTACAAGCGGCGATTGCCGCTCAGCCGCAGTTGCCGCTCAGCCTAGATCTGTCCACTAAGCAAGTCGGCTGGGCGGGTCATACAGTCCCTGTGGACTTGCCGGAGGGATCCCGGCAAATGTTGATCCAGGGCACCTGGGATGCAACCGGACAGTTGCTGGCGGCTCAAGAACAAGTGAAACAAGTGGCAGCCTCTTTGCCCTATGTGCGTTGGCAGCAGGCCAGTTGAAGACCCTTGAGAACCCTACCCGATACCCATACCTGGCTGGGCACCGCCAACCCAGAGTTTTTGGATCTGGCGATCCGGGAAATTGAAACGGCAGATGCAGAGGCTGCCGTACACAGGCTGGAGAGCGCACCCGGTCTGATGTGGGTGTGTAGCCAGCGTTCTTTTGCTGCTCTGGCTGAGGATTGGCAGGCTATCCCCCCCATTTTTCTGCGCCATCTCTGCCCCATTCACCAGGAGCACCTCTTTTCAGAGGGATCCCTTTCCCCGAGCACACTAACCTTGGAGGATGTTCTGTTAGGGGGCATGGATCCCGACTTGAGTTTTTCTGTGCAAACGCGCCTGTTTGGGGAGCTGAATCTCAAGCCTTTTCAGGTGAACCAAGCCCTGGCAGAGCAGGTGATCTCAGCTGTAGGTGCTCCTTTAGAAGTCAAAGCTCCGCAGCAAATTCTCTCGGTGCTGATCTTGGCTTTGACCAATGGGCTCCGGGTATACATCGGTCTATCCAGAGCAAGCCAAAATCTCTCCAATTGGGCGGGTGGGATCCACCGTTTCCGACGGGATCCGGGGCAAATCAGCCGGGCGGAATTTAAGCTGCTAGAGGCCCTCCAGGTGTTTCGGGTGCCGATTGTGGCAGGAGGCCGAGCCTTGGACTTGGGAGCGGCTCCAGGGGGATGGACGCGGGTGTTGCGGCAACATGGCCAGGAGGTCACGGCTGTGGATCCGGCGGAGCTGGACAGACGCCTGGCCCAGGATCCGGGTATTCATCATCGTCGCCTCAGTGCCCAAGCCTATTTGGCCCGTCATCCTGACCAGTTTCACCTCATCCTCAACGATATGCGCATGGATGGCCCCGACTCGGCCCGGTTGATGGTGGCTTTTGCCCCCCACCTAGAGCCTTCGGGGGCTGGGGTGATGACCCTGAAGCTACCGGGTCACCGCCGCCTGCAGGTTCTCCAACAAACCCTCAGCATTCTGCACAGTGCCTTCCCCATCGTGAAAGCCCGACAACTCTTTCACAACCGCAGCGAGGTGACTTTGTATTTACAAAATTGACAAACTCTGCAAAAAGAGGAAGACCTGCATGCGCCCCCACCGCTTTAGAGATCCCTGCTACGGCCTCCCTCTCAATCGGCAATCTCCACCACCTGAATCTCACGGCGCAGTACCATCTGGCGAATAGAATCGAGTAACTGCGCCTCTTCAGGAGAGACTCTGCCATCGGCTCGAATGGCGGTTACAATTTGATCCATTTCCGTCCGGGTGAGCTTTTTGTCCTCCAAAGCCCGATCCACCAGCTCTTGCAGTTGTGGGAACTCCATGTTTCGGCTGCTCCTTTGTGACTTCACTTAGGCTAAACGCCCCGGCAAGGATCCAGCTCAAGTGCAACATTCTCTTCAGGTATTCTTAGAAGAGAGAGGAAGCGTATTTGAGAGAGGACGTTATGGCTGGCTCGGATCCCAGTAGCATTCAGGGCGCTGCGGCGGGGCACGACTGTGCCACTCTTTGCAGAGATGGATGTGTTTTGGGCGAGGCTTGTCCACACCGGGAAGCAGCTCGTCAGGCGGTTGCCTTTGTCATGAGTACCGACTGGGATACGTTGATGAATATTGCCGAAACCAAGAACTTACCCCCGGAAGAATCGGATCCCCTCAGGGTTTTGGATAACTATTTTCCCGGCTCTCAGCCCTAAATCGGATCCCATCAACTCGTGCCATAGGGATCCTGGCAGAGCGGATTCCTGCCAAGAAGAGGGGGGTTTTGGGCCATACTGGATGCAGTTGGATCCCTGGATGCTATGGTTCTGCCTTGGATCATCGTCGGATTGGTTTTAATTGCAGCTGAATTGTTTTTGCCAGAATTGGTGGCTGGATCCGTGGGCTTGGCAGCTCTTCTGGCAGGGCTTTTGGCTTATCTGGGGCTGCCAATCTGGGTGCAGTTTTCCGCCTGGATTGGCGTGTCGATTGTGTTTATCATCCTCAGCCGCCGATTGGTGCCACATGGATCCGCTCAGCTAGAAGAATCCCGGGAGGCACGGGCGGTAACCGCTATCCCAGCGGGTGAGCGGGGCCGAGTATCCTACCTGGGATCCACCTGGAATGCTAAGTGCAGCATCCCCACCCTGGAAATTCAGGCGGGGCAAGATCTATACGTGGTGGAACGACAAGGCAATACCTTGATCGTGATGCCGGCCAAGATGCTGAACTCCTGAACCCAAAATCAGTCTTAGTTTTCGGCTGCAATGCCCCCAATCGCAGGGTGTAGCTGACGGCACTCACAATGCTGCTGCTCTGACTCTCCTAAAGCTTGAGTAGATACAGTTTGCACTCTTTTGACTAGACCAGTTCTCAGGTTTGGCAACTGTACTGGTTAGCTGACTGGCAACTGTACCGCTGGGATCTGTGCGGAGATCGTTTAGGCTGCAGCTAAGGTTTTGAGCTAAGAGTGGCTATGCGCATCCTGCTTGATCGTGACTCTTCGCAACCGATGTATCTGCAGATTCAAGATCGTCTGCAAGCCCTGATCCAGTCGGGATCCCTGTTGCCAGGAGAACGGTTGCCCTCAATTCGCACCTTGGCCAAAACTCTACAGGTGAACAAATTGACGGTGATTGAAGCCTACGAGCGGCTGTTGGCTCAGGGGTTGTCCACGCCCGCCAGGGATCCCGGCCCCCAGCCAACCGAGTGGCTTTGAGCCCGCACAGGATGTGGTGCTCTGCGAAACCCAGTCCAACCGTCCGTTTGCCATTTATGCCCGTTCCATCCAGGCCAAGCAACAACCGGGGGTGATCGATCTCAGCTGTGCCTTGCCGCAAAATCCCCCCAACGATTTAGCCCGCATTGTTCGCCGGGTTTCCAACGACAGCAACAGCATCTTTTTCTACGATGCCATTGAGGGGCAGAGCCGCCTGCGACACCAGATTGCTAACCTCCTTCTGCAATTGGGATTAGAAGCCAGTGCTGATGAGATTTTAATTGTGAATGGGGCAATGCAGGGTCTGTCTTTGGCGATGCGGCATCACCTACAACTTACGGGTTGGCTACTTGGTGGTGCCGCCTTCCCAATATTCGGCCCTCTTAGAGCAACGTTACTTGACGGATATTCACACGGCTTCTCTGCCCCAAGCGGTGGTGAGTGAATACTTGGCCAACGGTCACTATCGCCGTCATCTGCAACAGGTACGGGCGCAACTGCTACAAAATCGCAACCAAATGCTCTGCGCACTGGAAACCCATTTCCCGGAGGAAGCCCGCTGGACGATCCCGGAAGGGGGCATGTACCTCTGGGTGCAACTGCCAGAACACGACCGCTTTCAGATGCAAAAGCTAGCGCAACAGGCGCGGGCTGCCGATGTGTTGGTGCTGGAGGGATCCGCCTTTTTCCCCGATGGGGTAGGGTATCCAGCTTTGCGGCTGTCCTTTGCCAATGTTGTCCCGGAGATGATCGAAGTGGGGGTTACAAGAGTGGGATCCCTTCTGAAAACTCTGCATGAAGCAGCCCGGTTCACATGAGCGGAAGGCTCAGAATCATGGGGTTGAGGTATCAGCAGCATAGCCAGAACAGCGGAAGGATTAAGTTCCCTGAAGGGAATGTCAAAAAATCAGAAAGGCAATCCGCAATTCTGGGGCCACTCAGCGATCTTCAGGTGAAATGGAAGTGTGTAATCTCTGCAAGGGATCCGACCATGATGGATGTGGCTCAACTGCTTGCCAAGTATCAAGAAGGGGAGCGGGAATTTCCTTTGGCGGATCTGCGCCGGGCCGATCTGCGAGCAGCCGATCTGCGGGACATCAACCTGCACCGGGCCAATTTGTCGGGGGCCGACCTGAGCGGAGCCAACCTGACAGGGGCCAATCTGCGCCGGGCCATCTTGATTGAAGCTAAGTTGTCAGAAGCGGATCTCAGCCATGCCGACCTGCGGCGAGCCAGTCTCGACTATGCCCAGTTGCAAAAGGCCACCCTCGCCAACACCAACCTGATGTGGGCCACCCTCAACGAGGCGGATCTCAGGGAAGCCAATCTACAACAGGGATCCCTGCAACGGGCGGTGCTCAAGCGAGCTAACCTCAGCCACTGCCAATTGCAATGTGCAGATCTGATCAGCGCCGATTTGTCGGGGGCCAATCTGACGGCGGCCAACCTCACACAAGCCCACCTGAACTTAGCGGAACTGAACCAAGTCATCTTCCTGAACACCACCATGCCCGACGGCAGCCTACGATAAGATCCTTAGGGAACTGGGATGCCCCTGGTAGAATCGTTCGAGTGCTCTGTTCATGAGGGCTTTCAAAACCGTGGCCCGCCGAGCTGCACATTAACCTACCCTGATTCTCCATTTCAAGGATGCCGGATGGCACTCAAACTCCTAATTTTCGACTTTGACGGTACTCTCGTCGATTCCGAAGCCGGCATTCTCGAAGCGATCCGCCATACCGTCACAGCCCTGGATCTGCCCCCGGAAGCGGTGGAATCCTGGCGACAGATGATCGGAATCCCGTTGGAAAAACAACTGGCTGCCCTGTTACCGCAGCCTTCTCAGACTCGGATCCCTGAGGGGATTGAGATCTACCGCCGCTACTATGACGATATTCGCCCTCACTACAGCGAACCGTTCCCCGGCATCCTCGAGCTACTCGCAACTTTAGCGGAACGGATCCCGTTGGCCATTGCTTCGAGCAAGCGGCGAGAATCGATCTTGCCTGTTCTCGACCAATGGGGCTTTGGCGACCTATTTGAGCCGATCATTTCCCCAGCGGAAGTGACTTACCCCAAGCCACACCCAGATTCTGTAGAACGCATCCTTGCCTACCATGACCTTGCCCCTGCTCACACCGTTCTGATTGGCGATACAGAATACGACATCGAAATGGCCCGTCGTGCCGGAGTCAGGGCCTGGGGTGTAGGCTGGGGTATTCACCCCCTAGAACGTCTGCATCAGGCTGGAGCAGACCGAGGCTTTGCGGATGTGCAAAGCTTGCACCAAACACTTGCAGAGCTGTTAATTTAAGAAATTTTAAGAACTTTCCGAAATTATCTCGGATTGCCTCAATTCTTGAGGAAGTTCGGTGTAAAGCCGGATGTTCCTTCTTCTGAGGGGGCACTAGTGTAGAGTATTCCCATCGATCTGCTGCCGTGACTCTGATTTCCTTTGCCAAAGTTGAGATGCCTGGGACAATCGGGATGCCCGAAACAGCTACTTTGGAGCCAACAGATGCCAGCCACCTTTTGATTGTCGATGATCAACCCAACAGTCGTATGTTGCTGGGGGATTTGCTAGAGGGCATTGGGTATCGGGTGAGCGAAGCGGAAAGTGGTAATCAAGCCCTGCACATGTTGGAAACCTTTCAGCCGGATCTGATCCTGCTGGATGTGATGATGCCAGGTTTAGACGGGTTTGAAGTGTGTCGGCGTATCAAAGCTAGTGAGGAGACGCGCTTAATCCCAGTGGTGTTGATCACAGCTGCCAGCGATCGCAAAAATCGAGTGCGGGGCATTGAGGCAGGGGCAGATGATTTTCTCAGCAAACCCTTTGACGAATCGGAATTGTTGGCACGAGTGCGCTCATTGGTTCACCAAAAGCACCTTAACGAAGATTTGGATCATGCGGCTGAGGTCTTGTTCGTTATTGCCCGTAGCGTGGAAAGCCGGGATCCCACTACAGGGGATCACTGCGAACGCCTGGTGAAAATGGCCGAGAGCTTTGGTGAGTTCTTACAGTTACCCCGTCCCATAATTAAGGTATTGGCTTGGGGAGGATACCTACACGACATTGGCAAAATTGGTGTGCCCGACGCAATCTTGGGCAAACTAGACAGACACACTCCAGAAGAGTGGGAAGTGATGAAATCCCATGTCCTCATCGGGGAGGAAATTTGCCGGCCCTTGCGCACCATGAAAGATGTATTGCCGCTCATCCGACACCACCACGAACGCTGGGATGGCAGTGGTTACCCAGATGGGCTGAAGGGGGAGGAGATCCCATTGGTGGCCCGAGTTTTTCAGGTGCTCGATATTTACGATGCCCTCACTTCAGAGCGGCCCTACAAACGTGCTTTTACCGTTCAGGAGGCTATCGGCATTCTGCAAGAGGAAACGGCAAAAGGCTGGCGGGATCCACAATTGATGGAGTCCTTTTTCGAATTTTTGCAATCGCGTGTGCCCCAGTTGGATTGATCCTGTGCCAGGCGTGGATCCCTTACGTCGCTGTGTGGCCTGTCGCCAGTTGTTCCCACGCTCCCAACTGTGGCGATTGGTTAGGCAATTCGATTCTCACCAAGTTCTTCTGGAGGAGGGCATGGGACGTTCTGCCTACCTGTGTCGTCAGCTCGATTGTTTACAGACAGCCCAACGCAAGCAACGGCTGAACAAAGCTCTGAAAGCATCAGTCCCTGACGAACTGTTTCAACATCTGGAGGCCCAACTGCTGAGCAATCAACTTTCTGGTGCGCCCACGGAGTTGGAACCCTCCCGATAGCCTGAAGAGTTGGGCCATCTGGGCCCCTCAACTGGAACAATTTTCCTTAAAGCTACACGGCAACCCAACTCACCTGTCAGAATAGGGATCCGTTTGGAGAACCTGAGGCAAGCCTGTTCAGGCCGCAGAAAGGTTATTCTAGACTAGCGCCTTAGACGTTTGTTCATTTCCCCGGTTGTCCCACCCTATGCCCCATGTGGATATTTCCAGAGCAGCTTCAGATCTAGATTCCCTCCAGTCCGGATCCCTGGAGGCCGACCCAGCTGTTCTCGATAGGCCCGAGGAAGAACCTGCAAGTTCGAAAGGCTCACCCCCCAATGACTTTGATTTGGATAGTGAAACCGACGAGGAGAGAGGAGCAGAGGTTAGCAGACGAATGACCGATAAAGTTCGACTTTACGATATTGCCCGTGAAATGGGGCGTGAAAACCGCGATGTTTTAGAAGTTTGTGAACAACTGGGGATCCCTTTCAAAAGCCACAGCAGCACCATTTCTCCGGAGCAAGCCGAGCAGGTGCGCAGCAAATTGGGTAAAGCCCGTGTTGTACAGGCCCCTCGCCCCCGACCCAAGGTACAACCCAAGGTACAACCCGAGAGCCGCCCACCCGAGCCGACCCCAGAATCTCGAAGTGGTGAGCGCCCCCAGCAGATCGTTGGCATTCGTCGACCTGTGCCTGCCCAGCGGCAGACCTCGGTTACTGACGCTACTCCTTCCAGTACCCCGCTTGCTGCCAAACCCTCACTGCAACGACCCGAGCGGGGCTCCTCTGAAAAAACGGTCTCCGGTGGCAATACCCAATTGATGGGCCCTCCCCGCCGACAATCTGCGCCCCCTGTCCGTCCAGCTGAGGTGGCCCAAGAATCTGCACCCACTCCGCCTACCCCGGTTCGTCCTGAATCTCCTGCTGCTAAAGCCAGCAGCCCTGAGCCCAGTCCTGCTCCGGTGGCCAAACGCCCGACTGTGCTCACTCCCCCCCGACGAGCCACCTCTGAGCCCGAGCCGCCAGTAGAGCGTCCTGAACCTCAACAACGTACTCCTGAGTCCAATCGTCCTAGCCCCTCGGAAACACCCTCACCTAGCCGTCCCCGTGCTTCTCGTGCCACAGAAGAAGGGGTTGCTTCTCGTCAGCCTGTACAGCGCCCGCGTCCCCAGTTGGTGGGTGCTCCTACGCGCCCTGGCAGTCGCCCCCAAGAACCCCGCTCTCCGGTGGCTAGGGAAGATAGCCCAAGTGGAAGTAGCGATACCCCCCGTCCCCAGCGGCGGATGGAGTTAGTAGGGCCCCCCACCCGTCCTGCAACTAAGCCGACTCTCCTAGACCTGGAGGATTCCCCTCGCTCGCCGGAAGGGATCCCTGGCGAACGTCCCAGCCCGGTGTTGGCGGATGCCCCGGTGCGTCCCGCCGTGCCCAAGGTGAAGCGCAAAACCGCTGAAGAAGAGGACGAGGAGCTCCAAGCCCTCAATCGACGCACCACCCGCACGCAAGCCAAACGCAAACGCAGCCGTAGACGTGGGGAGGGTGACGGAGACAACCTGGATTTGGATCCCACCGCTGTGGTTTCGGCAGTCAAGCAGGCAGAGCTGAATGCCCTCAAGCCATTGGCCCGGCCCACCGCTAAGCCCACCTCCTATCGACCACCAGCAGCTGTTACTGTCAGCAGTGCCCGTCCTCGTCCTGCCGCCCGCTCTCAGCGACAGTCAGTCGCTGCCGAAGCCAACGCTGCTGATGTGGCAGCCGAGCCGGAAGAGAAGGTGTTGCTGTTGAATGGCAGCCTCACCGTACAGGAATTGGCCCATCGCCTGCGGGTGGCAGAAACCGAGATCATCAAAACCCTCTTCTTCAAGGGGGTGATGGTCACCATCAACCAAGTGTTGGATGAGTCGATTGCCGAGTCGGTGGCTACAGAACTGGGCTACGAGATTCGGCGGCCAGAGGCAGAATCCAAAGCCAAGAAAACAGAAATGCTGGACATGGAGGATATCGACCATCTGGTCTTGCGTCCTCCCGTGGTCACCATCATGGGCCACGTCGATCACGGCAAAACCACCTTGCTCGATGCCATCCGCGATGCCAATGTTGCTCGGGGAGAGGCCGGCGGGATCACCCAGCGCATTGGGGCCTACCACGTGGATGTGGATTTTGAGGGAGAGAGCCGCCGTGTGGTTTTCCTCGATACCCCTGGCCACCAAGCCTTCACCGCCATGCGGGCCCGTGGTACCCGTGTAACCGATATTGCTGTTCTGGTGGTGGCTGCCGACGATGGGGTACAACCCCAAACCCTAGAGGCGATCAGCCATGCGCGGGCCGCTCAGGTGCCGATCATCGTGGCCATTAACAAGGTTGATAAACCCGACAGCCAACCGGATCGTATTAAGCAACAGCTGGCCGAACATGGCCTGTTGCCGGAAGAGTGGGGTGGGGATACCCCGATGGTGGAAGTCAGTGCTCTGGCTCGCCTCAATCTCGATAGCCTGTTGGAGATGATCCTGCTGGTGGCGGATGTAGCTGAGCTACAAGCCAATCCCAACCGCTCCGCCCGGGGTACGGTGGTGGAAGCCCACCTGGATAAGGCGCGTGGCCCTGTGGCGACGCTGTTGGTGCAAAATGGCACGCTGCGAGTTGGAGAAACCCTAGTGGCGGGGGCTGTTTTGGGCCGTGTCAAAGCGATGGTGGATGATCGGGGCAACCGGCTACAGGAGGCGGGGCCCTCTTCGGCAGTACAATTGCTGGGTCTGGATGAAGTGCCGGCAGCTGGAGATGAATTTCAGGTCTACCCAGACGAGAAAGAAGCCCGTCGCATTGCGCAGGAACGGGCCGATGCGCTGCGGCAAACTCGACTGCAACAGGCGCTCCTCTCCCGCCGCGTCAGTTTGGGCAGTATTTCTGCCAAGGCTCAAGAGGGCCAGCTGAAGGAGCTCAACCTGATCCTGAAAACCGATGTCCAGGGATCCGCCGAAGCGATTCAGGCCGCATTGCAGGATCTGCCCCAAGAGGAAGTCCAGTTGCGGGTCTTGCTGGCCGCTGCTGGCGAGATTACCGAGACCGATGTGGACTTGGCGGCAGCCAGTGAGGCGATCATCCTTGGTTTCAATACCAGTATGGCTCCTGGATCCCGGCAAGCTGCCGATGAGCAAGGGGTGGATGTGCGAGAATACGACATCATCTACAATCTGCTCGATGATCTGCGGGCGGCGATGGAGGGCTTACTGGATCCAGAGGAAGTGGAAGAACCTCTGGGCCAAGCGGAAGTGCGGATGGTGATCCCGATTGGGCGCGGTGCGATTGCCGGCAGCTATGTGCTTTCCGGTAAGGTGCAACGGAACGCCTTGGTGCGAGTCCGGCGCAAGGGGGAGGTAATTCACGAAGGTCGTCTCGATTCCTTGAAGCGCTTCAAAGACGATGTGCGAGAAGTGGCTTCGGGCTTCGAGTGTGGGATCAGCGTCGATAAGTTCCAATCTTGGCAGGAAGGGGACATCATCGATGTGTATCTAATGGTCTCAAAACGACGAACCCTGACTCCGGCCTAGATGGACTGAAACGGGTGAGCGGTTAGGTTATGGAGGCAGGGATCCCTCCCACTCAAAGGGATCCCTGGGGCAGGATGAGGATGCTCCGCGTCGTGTGGAGCAAGGTAGAGATCTCAGCTTGTTGGTGGGGAGAAGGATGCGACTGAGCCAGATGTTATTTGTAACCCTGCGGGAGGATCCCGCTGAAGCCGAGCTGTCCAGCCATAAGCTGCTGTTGCGGGGGTGTTTCATCCGCCGCCTATCCCCAGGCACCTACACCTATTTGCCGATGCTCTGGCAGATCTTGCGAAAAATCTCCGAGATCGTTCGGCAGGAGATGAACGCCATTGGCGGACAGGAATGCCTAATGCCGCAGTTGCAGCCGGCGGAAATCTGGCGGGAATCCGGTCGTTGGGATGTGTATACCCAAGCAGAAGGAATCATGTTTGCCCTCACCGATCGGCAGGGACGAGAACAGGGCCTCGGCCCCACCCACGAAGAGGTGATTACTCTGCTGGCCCGGGATTTGATCCGCTCTTACCGACAATTGCCCCAAACCCTCTATCAAATCCAAACCAAGTTCCGGGATGAGATTCGGCCTCGCTTTGGTCTGATGCGCGGTCGCGAGTTCATCATGAAGGATGCCTATTCTTTTCATGCCAACGAAGAAAGCCTGCGCCAGACCTACCAGGATATGTATCGTGCCTACAGCCGCATTCTCAGCCGCTGTGGGCTGCAATTTCGCGTGGTAGATGCTGATGCTGGGGCAATTGGGGGGCCGACCGCAGCTTCACAGGAATTTATGGTGTTAGCTTCTGCTGGAGAAGATGAGATTCTTTACACTCCTGATGGCTCCTATGCGGCCAATGTAGAAAAGGCAGTGTCCGTAGCGCCGGAGGCCGCTCCCTCTCCCTATGATTCTGTTCAGACCCTAGACACCCCCGATACGGAAACCATTGATAAACTAGCGAACCTCCTCAAGGTTTCTCCCACGGTCATTCTCAAAAACATCCTCTACCAAGCCCTTTACGACAACGGCATGCGGGTGGTGGTGCTCCTGAGCATTCGGGCGGATCAAGAGGTGAATGAGGTAAAACTGGCCAACCACCTTAGCCGCTTGGCGGAACGTTACCAAGCCAGCAAGTTGCTCACCCTTATCCTGGCGGATGCAGAGATCCAAAAGAGTTGGCGGGGGGATCCCATTCCGGTGGGTTACATTGCCCCCGACTTGCCGGATCGCTGCTTGGACAAAACCCAGAAAAACCTAGCCCCCCAAATCTTGCGCTTGGCGGATCAAACAGCGGCCCTGATGAAGAACTTTGTAACAGGGGCTAACGAAATCGGCAAGCATGTGGCCGGGGTGAACTGGGGGGAGCACTACCCGCTCCCGGAGGTGGTGGATGTGCGCAAAGCCCAAGCGGGGGATCGTTCTCTGCTGAACCCGGAACAAATCCTGGAAACCACCCGTGGGATTGAAATCGGGCATATTTTCCAGCTGGGCTTAAAGTTCTCGCGACCCATGCAGGCCACCTTTACCGATGAACAGGGATGCGAGCAGCCTCTGTGGATGGGCTGTTATGGCATTGGGGTGTCCCGCTTGGCCCAGGCTGCTGTAGAACAATCCCACGATGCCAATGGCATTATCTGGCCGGTAGCCATTGCTCCCTATCACGTGATAGTGGTAGTTCCCAACATCTCTGATGAACAGCAAATGACCGTGGCGGAGCAACTGGTGCAAGACCTGATCACCGCCGGTATTGAAACCCTCTGGGATGAACGGGATGAACGGGCAGGCGTGAAATTCAAAGATGCCGATCTAATTGGGATCCCTTACCGCATCACCACTGGACGTAGCTTGAAGCAGGGTAAGGTAGAACTCACCGAACGGGCCACCGGTCAAGCCACAGAGATCCCAATTGAAGAAGTTGTCGCCACCCTGAAAGAGCGGATTGAGGCAGCCTTGGCTGTGCCGGACTGAGCATGGTTTCAGTTTCGTTTATTTACCTTTAAGCAGCAGAAGGCCCGCAGGGGGGGTGCCGGGATGAATGGGAGTGCGGGGAGCCGGACAATAATCTATCGGCTTGCTCTCCCGGTGATGGTGAAATAAACTCATAAGATTCAAGTCTTATCGCCCATGATTGTTCTGGAAACCAAGCTCAGAGGCAATCCCACCCAGTTTGCATTGATTGATGAAGGGATTAAAACGGCTCAGCAAGGGCTGACATTGTATCGAGTGCCCGAAGAATTAAAAACCATCGCTGGCATTCTTACTGGCACTGTGGGGGGGAATGCCTCAAAGTAAAGCTATGAAACGAGGAACAGGTTGGTTTGGGTTGAAATTAATGTTGGCAGCTGCCGGGATCAGCATCGCGGTCAAATATGGTGGCCCCTACCTGGCTTTACCGGAAAGAATGCCAGTGGTGATCGGCATGATCTTTCTGCCCACCCTAATCCTGTCCGGGATCCTGTGGCGCTGGCAACTACAGTCCCCCGCTACCCCAGTAAAAAAGGGATCCCTTGCCGCCGAAGAAGCAGAGACAGAAAAAAGCTCCCAACCCGATTCAGATTGAGAGCCTAACTTGAGTAGAACCAGAGTTCATAACTCCCAGACTGTTACAGTCATGGAAGGGAACTGAATCAACCTACTGCTGAGTAAGGCGCAAGGTTACGGTTGGGCTGGTTTGGCTGCCGGAGGTAGCCGAGAGATTCACCTGATACACCGTGCCAGAAGCTGGAATGGCGGGCCGCACGGTGACGGTGAAACGACCTTGAGCATCTGCCTGTACCGTTTGGTTGGCCACAGTCTGTTGGGCACTGATGATACCACCCAAAGAGGTGGAGGCTGTCACATTGACCCGCACCGAAGCATTGGGAGCCGTGGTACCTTGCAGGGTAAACGAAGACCCAGATACCCGATCCCCATCCCGTACATTGGTAACTTGAGGCAAGAGGGGACTGCTGGCAGGGGTGCTCACTGTAGCTGAGACCTCTTGGGTGGTAAGCCGCTGAACACCGCCGGTAGCTCCTTCAATCAATCGGGCCGGTTGCTCTGCCGTCATGAAGCGTACCTGACCGCTATTTTCCAAGCGAGCGACGACGATCCCCTCACGGGTGGTGTCTTTCGCCTCGATCAACGCATTCACCACGTAGGTGCCGCTAGAAACCTCTTGGGCCTGCAGGGTTTGCACTTGCCGACCATCCTGCACCAAATAGACTGTGACCCGGCTGGAGGGAGTACCCTGTACCGTCACCAGAAGAATCTCACCAGCAGCCAAGGGGCGGTTGCCAGCGTTGTGATCTACCAAATCGATGGAGGCACGAACCGGGCTACCGACATTAAAGCTCCAGGTGACGCGACGGGTTACCCCTTGGGTATTGGTGAACTCCAACAGAACCTCCCGACGACCCGCAGGTAGGGGTTGAGCAGGACGATAGGTGAAAAAATCCTTGGTGATGACGGACTGGGACGTTACATCTTGGCCATCAACAAAAATCTTCACCGTTTCCGGGCGTACACTAACACCATCTTGAGTACGAAAGGAAGCTGAAATGGGAGAAGCCGGTTCTACATTGGTGGCCGCTTGAGCTGGGCTGGGATCCGTAATTTGCTGGGCCCTCACCGGGAGGCCCGACAACCCCACAACCGCAGCGCCAATCAGCAAGGCACGAGGAAACCAGGAATGAGAGTTATCGCTCATGAGACCATCCAAAAAAAAGATAAAGAACAGATAGACCACACAGATGACGGGCACAGGGGGTGTTAGGACATCGACCTCGATCATCCTGTTCGCATCCTGTCATGGGAGACTTTCTCTGTCGATACGCCCGACCCACAGATTGACCCTCCTATCGGCTCAACCCCAGCGTCAGGCTTGAGCAAAGTCAGTTGCCATCTGCCGTGCGGGATCCCGCGTCTATCCTTGCAAAGTATAGAAAGCAGCCGTGAAAATGATGTGAAGGGATCCGTTTTGACCGGTTCAACCCAATCAGTTCACGAAAATCGCTCCTGTTGCTTGCAGATCCAGGCAATGATCCCCGGAGACATCATTCACCAGACGCACCTCTACGGTGATCACATTCATGGGATCCACACTCACCTGATATTGCACGGGAGCTAGCATCGGA
>JAUQVI010000006.1:0-31290 GCA_039794885.1 Thermostichus sp. DG02_5_bins_236 | reverse complement strand
CACGTATCCTTCGAAATAAACGGGATCCCCTGTGCTACTTCGTACCACCTGAACCTGCTCACGTACCCACACCTCTGGGGGGTTACAGAGAGCAAACTCTTGTGGGGCTCCGCCGTTACCTGTTTTGTCCTGCAGCAGATCCTGGAAAAATTGACGACGACTGAGACCATCGGCATAGCGAGAGTGGCCAAAGTCAGATAGGTGCTGCCGCAGTTGCTCCCCCGAAGCATAGCCGTAGAGCTGCACTAGCTTGGAGTTAGCAAATAAACATCGTCCCTCCAGATCCATACGGAAAACCCCGATGGGGGCGTTTTCTAGGAGAGCATCGAACCCAGTCTGCATCAGGATTGCCTGTGTTTTCATCGGCAGCGTTGGGGTGTTGAGAAAGAATCACCCTCTGAACAGTATGTATTATTTTCATCCTGAGCGATGTTCTCTAGATTACAGGTTTATCCTTGAATTGCCCAACTGAGAGATGCTCTTCAGGCATGTATGGGTGTTACCCAGTCAGGTGTGAATGGGCTTGGGATCCCGCCTGGGGGGATTGGACAAAGAAAGAATAGCGGTAACATCAAATTGGCAGTTAAGCAGAGAATAGCTAAGCGACGACTCATCCCTTTTTTAGGATTTTCGGATGAAAAAGAATTTCCCAAGGGTTGATCTTGAAAGAGGCCAGGATCGTTTTTACTAAAGGATTCTTTCATTCCTTCAGCCTGATTCTCCACAAATGAAATACCCATACGTTGTGCCTGCCGAACCGCTCAACCTACCCTCACTCTAAAGTTGGGAGAAAGCAGACAGACACAGCCAATCTGCTGAATGGATATTGCGCAAATGATGAATTTTACTGGGTGGAGGTGGATCCTCGGGATCCTGGCTATTGACTTACCCCACCTGCACTGTCTCTAGGGATTCGGCTTGGGCATCGGGGTGAAAGTAGAGGTAAATCTGCCGGGCGATCTTCGGGCCAATGCCGGGTACCTGGGCCAACTGTTCTACCGAAGCCATCTGAATGCGGGCAATGGAGCGGAACTCCTCTAGCAGGAGCTTTTGTCGATGTTTGCCCAGGCCGGGAATGTCATCCAAGGTGGAAGCCTGTTGACGGATCTTCCGCTGCTGACGATGAAAGGTAATGGCAAAGCGGTGGGCCTCATCCCGCAGGCGTTGCAACAACAACCGGGCCGGATCCTGGGCATCCAGACGGATAGGGCTGGGATCCCCCGGCAAGAAGATCTCCTCCTCCCGCTTGGCCAACCCGATCACCGGCAGATGATCCAAACCCAGATCCGCCAGTACCGCCAACACTGCCGACAATTGCCCTTTGCCCCCATCGATCAGCACCAGATCTGGTTGATCCTGGGGGGTCATTTTGCCGAAACGACGACGAGCCACCTCTGCATGGCTAGCAAAATCATCAGAACGACCGGATCGCACCTCAGGATTGCGAATTTTGTAGCGCCGATAATGTTGTTTGGCGGGCAACCCATCGATGAATACCACCTGACTACCGACGGCATCGGATCCCTGAATGTGGGAAATATCGTAGGCTTCCAACCGCCGCGGTGCTTCCGGTAAATCCAGGACTTCCGCCAAGCGTTCCAGAGCCGCTGCATCCCGATCCGCCAAGCGTTGGGTACGGGTCAGTTCCAGTTCAGCATTACGTTCCACCAACTCGATTAATTCAGCTTTACTTTGCCGCTGCGGGGCCATCAGGCTGACTTTACGCCCTTTTTTCTGGCTTAACCAAGCCTCTAAAAAATCATTTTCCGGCAACTCATACTGGGTCAAAATCTCTGCTGGGATCTCTACGGAATCACAATGTTGATAGTGCTCTTGCAACACCCGTTGCAAAATTAAAGCTGGGTCATCCCCCTGATTTTCGGCAATAAACCCCAGTCGTCCCACCAACTTACCTGCCCGTACCTGAAACAGTTGAATACAAGCACGGGAGTCATTCATGGCCAAGGCCAAGGCATCGCGGCTGACAGTGGAGTTGGGCAAAGAAACTTTCTGGGATTCCCCCAGTTGTTCCAATCCCCGAATTTGATCTCGGAAGCGGGCGGCAGCTTCGTAGTTTTCTTGTTCTGCCGCTTGGGCCATTCTCTGGTGTAACTCTTTCACCAACTCATCAGTTTGCCCCTGAAAAATCATGGCCACTTGGGATAGGGTTTTGCGATACTCCTCTGGGCTGATCAAGCCTTGGCACACGCCCGGACAGCGACCGATATCGTAGTTAAGACAGGTGCGATCTTTATAGAGAGGTTTAGGCCGCTGACGCAATGGGAAGATACGTTTAACCAAGCCAAGGGTATAGCGCAGTAATCCTACATCCGTATAGGGGCCATAGTACTTGTCTTGGTTTTGATTAAGGCGACGGTGACGGGTGATGTAGAGATGAGGGTAAGGATTAGACCAGGTAATACACAGATAGGGATATTTTTTATCATCCTTGAGGAGAACATTATAAGGGGGCTGATGGGTTTTGATCAGGTTGTCTTCTAAGGCTAGGGCCTCACTTTCATTGTCAGTAACAATAAACTCAATCTCACAAACCTGGATCACCATGCGCTGAATGCGGGGAGATAAATCGCCGGTGAAGCGGAAATAGGATCGCACGCGAGAGCGCAACTTTTTCGACTTGCCAACATAAAGAATCTGATCCGTAGCATCTCGCATTAAATAGACTCCAGGTTCGGCGGGCAGCTCCTTGAGGCGGCTTTCCAGAAGGTCGCGGTTTTGGATCAGGGGGGCAGTCATGGCAGTGTAAGGGATCCCGAGAACTTTACTGTAGCGTTGCTTTCGGGTTTCCTATCGGGGATCCCGGGTGAGGGCAAGCTTTCTCCCCGTCGAGCGGGTAGACTAGGCCGCAGTTGCACACCCTTGCTCTATGCCGCTGGGATCCACCCACGACCGCATTACCCTCTGGACGGCCCCGAGCATCACGTTGGCAGCAGGGTTGCTGGGAAACACCACCACCGTTGCTTTAGCCGTGGGATCCGCTTACCTGTTCAGCGGCCTGATGTTTTCCGGGGATTTGGATACCCGTTCTCGACAGTATCAGCGCTGGCTGTTCTTGCGCTGGATTTGGTTGCCCTACCGCAAGTGGATGCGCCATCGCTCCTTTTGGTCGCACGGGCCGATCGTGGGTACGGTGGTGCGGGTGTTGTATTTAGGCCTGTGGATAGGGGGGGTTGGCCTGCTGGTGGCTTGGCTGGGATCCCTGTGGGGTTGGTGGCTGTGGCAGCCTTGGGTGTGGCGCAGCGATCTTTGGCAACTGCTGCAAGTGCATGGTGAGCTGCTGTTTTGGATTGGGATGGGCCTAGAACTGGGGGCCATGAACCACAGCCTCAGCGATTGGATGGTCTCCAGTTGGAAACGCTGGCGCAAGCGCCGCCAGCGTCGCCCCCCGGCAGGGCAGCTTAGTTTCCGTCGCTAGATTTGCGGGATCCCCTGGGACACCAGGCTTAACGTTGGGCAGCCAGAATTTGCTCAGCGCTCAGGAGCAGCTCAGGAAAGGATGGGCAAGGGATCCCTTCTAATGATTCAGTATTACTTCAGGGATCCTAACGGCAGCGCCTCCTCCCCACCACCGGCAGACCGAGCAATTGTAACGGTTTGCAAATAGAATGAGACTGTTGCCTTTGTCATCAGAATCATGCGCATTGCCATTGCTGGAGGAGGGCTAGCTGGGCTGGCCTGTGCTAAGTATCTCTGTGATGCTGGGCATCAACCGATCCTCATGGAACGGCGGGATGTGCTCGGCGGGCTGGTAGCCGCCTGGAAAGATGCCGACGGTGATTGGATCGAGACTGGGCTGCACAACTTTTTTGGGGCCTATCCCAACACCTTACAACTGTTTCGAGAGCTGGGCATTTCCGACCGTCTGCAGTGGAAGCAACACGCCCTGATCTTTAATCAACCAGACAAGCCAGGCACCTATTCCCGCTTCGACTTGCCGGATATCCCTGCCCCTTTGAATGCCATTGTGGGTATTCTGCGCAACAACGATATGCTCACCTGGGGAGAAAAGGTGAAGTTTGCCATGGGTTTGATCCCAGCCATGATTCGGGGTCAAGGGTATGTGGAGCAGATGGATCGCTACAGCCTGTTGGAGTGGTTGCGGCGGCAGGGCATCGACGAACGGGTGAATACCGACATTTTTATTGCCGTTTCTAAAGCGCTGGCCTTCATCAACCCTGATGAAATCTCCGCTACCGTGCCACTGACGGCTCTCAATCGCTTCCTACAGCAAAAAGATGGCTCCAAAATTGCCTACCTAGACGGTGCTCCACCGGAACGTCTGTGTCAGCCGATGGTGGACTACATTGTTGCCCATGGTGGCGAGGTGCATCTCAATAGGGCTTTGCAGGAGATCTGCCTCAACCCGGACGGCAGTGTACGGGCGTTCCGTTTTGCCCAAGTGGAGAGCTTGCACAACCAGCCGGGATCCGACCTGATTGAAATCATGGCTGATGCCTATGTGTCTGCTCTCTCGGTGGATCCCCTTAAGGAGTTGCTCCCTCCCCAATGGCAAGGGATCCCGTATTTTCAGCAGTTGCAGGAATTGGAAGGGGTGCCGGTGATCAGCCTGCAAATTTGGTTTGACCGCAAGCTCACCGATATTGATCACTCTCTGTTTTCCCGCTCCCCTTTGCTGAGCGTCTATGCCGACATGAGCAATACCTGTCGAGAGTACGCCGACCCGGAGCGCTCCATGTTGGAGTTGGTGCTAGCCCCTGCCGCCGACTGGATTGACCGCAGCGATGAGGATATCTTTGCCGCCACCCTTGAGGAGCTGAAAAAGCTCTTTCCGCAGCACTTGAGTGGCCCTAACCCGGCTCAGGTTCGCAAATGGGTGGTGGTGAAAACACCCCGCTCTGTCTACAAGGCTACCCCCGGCAGACAGCAATACCGCCCCACCCAAGTCACTCCCATTCCCAACTTCTTTTTGGCGGGTAGCTACACCCTCCAGCCTTTCCTGGGCAGCATGGAGGGAGCCATTCTCTCTGGTAAATGGGCGGCTGAGGCCATAGGGATCCCAGCGGCCAAAACCACGACATCCTTCACCCCTCCGACACTCACGGCATCTAGCGTTTAAATCGCTACCAATCAGAGAAGCCTCTACCCGGATTTCCCCCGACTTTGCTACCTAGGCTGATCTACTGTGTCCCCTTTCCCGTAGTGTTTATGATGTGCCTTTCCTGTCCGGATCCCTGTTTTGCCCTGGCCCTGCGCCCCTGGAGATGAGCCAGATGAGTCCGCTTGATCAATCCATCGCCCTCTGTCGCCAGATTACGGCCAAGCACGCCAAGACTTTTTATCTGGGATCCTTGTTGTTGCCTCGACCGAAGCGCCACGCCATTTGGGCCATCTATGCTTGGTTGCGGCAAACCGATGAACTGCTGGATGGTCTGGAAGCCAGTAACACCCAAGTGGAGGTCACCCGCAGCAAACTGGAGCACTGGGGATCCCATTTGGAAGCTTTGTTTCAGGGGGGCGAACCGCAAACTCCCACCGACTTAGCTCTGATCGATGCCATCCAAACCTATCAGCTCTCCATTCAACCCTTTCGGGAAATGCTGTTGGGCCAGAGCATGGATTTGGATACCCAGCGCTACTCCACCTGGGAAGATTTGCGCCTGTATTGCTACCGGGTGGCGGGGGTGGTGGGCCTAATGTCTTCTGAAATCATGGGTTTTGTCCCCCACTTGGATGGCACCGAAGAAGCGGTGGCTCTGGGCATTGCCATGCAACTGACGAATATTTTGCGGGATGTGGGGGAAGACGCTCGGCGGGGACGGATTTATCTGCCTCTGGAGGATCTACGCCGCTTCAACTATTCCGAACGGGATTTGTTCAACTACGTGATCGACGAACGTTGGATTGCCCTGATGGACTACGAAATTAAACGGGCCCGACAGCTCTATGCACAAGCGGAACAAGGGATCCGTACCCTACAGCCGGATTCCCGTTGGCCAGTGGCGGCTTCGTTGATGCTGTATCGACAAATTCTGAATGCGATTGAGCGCAATCACTACCAAGTGTTTCGTACCCGTGCCTATGTCTCTACCCTCAGTAAGGCTTTGGCACTGCCGGTGGCTTGGTGGCGCTCCAACTACTATGGCTACTGAACGGGAATATTTGGTGAGGGTGGAACGTCTTAGAGGGTGTTTGGCAACCCAAAGCATGATCTCCCAAAACTCTTCCTTCCAAGCAAGTGAGAATAGAGCCCTCCTAACCCGACCCAAGAACCGCCAAGACCCAGCCCATGCCCTACGACAATCTGTGCAAAGCACTGGTCGAACGCAATCCTCTTCCCTTTGTGCATTGGTTGGTCGGACAGACCCCTGAACCCATCCAAATCCTCAAAACAGAGTTGTCCGTTGAACCGATTCGGGCAGACTTTGTCAGTTTTCTCCAGGTGGGATCCCGAATTCTGCACCTAGAGTTTCAAACCGACCCTGACCCCAACATACCCTTACGGATGCTGGATTACTACGTGCGTTTGCGGCGACCAGAGCGATGTGCAAGATTGGCTTTTGGCGGAGTTGATGAATTTGATCTGATTGATGAAGTTGCTGAAGTAGTAAAGGAAGTAGATCTTCAAATGCTTAATACCCGCGAAAGAGGCATTGCAGACTTAACTGTCAGCGACAAATTCTCCGGACAAATCGTTGGTGCAGAAGAATATACATGCTCAGATCCGGTTCGTTAACTGAAGCGACTGTGGGATCCCTTCAAACCGATTCCAACCCAAGCAGGAGTGCTGCGATTCCTAGAGCTAGCCCGGTTGCTCCCCAACTGAGTGCTACAGAGGTATGGGTCTTTGCAGGATCCCCTGCCGTTCGCGTTGTTGCTACGCAACGCTTAAGCGACAGCGGGACGGAGTCCTCAGCAACCAACGGGACAATCTGCCCATACCCCCGCAACCGCAAAGCTTGGTAAACTCGCTCAGAGCGTTCGTAACTACGCACCAGCAAAGTTCCCAGTAAAGAAGCCAGGAATGGGAGATCTCGCCTCAGGGATCCCCCCGGTCGCCAACCCCGCAATTGGGCTGCCCGTCGCATTTGCTGCCATTGGGATCCCAACTCCTGTAGATAGCGATAGGTTAACCAGGCCAGCTCCAAGAGCAAATCGGGGATCCCTAGCCGCCGTAAAGCCGCCAGCAACTCCATTAGGGGCGTGGTTTCCAGCAACAGCAAACTAAGGGTAAAAATGGCCCCCAAGCGGCCCCCTATCCGCAGCACCACCGCGATCCCCTCCCAGCGCACCGCCAGGGATCCCCAACGCCAAATGACGGTTTCTCCCAGCCAAAAGGGCAACACCAAGATCAACCCAGATACCAGTACTCCCGGCCCCGCCAGCCGCCTCAGCCACAAGCGCCAGGGCAATCCCGATAGCCCCCACACCCCCCCTGCCACAACCCCGATCACAGGCAACAAAGCCAAGCGCTGAATCGCGGCAAAAGCCACCACCAACCCCATCAACCCCAATAGCTTGGGAAGGGGTCGCCAGCGATGGATCCAGGATGGTGTCTTGGCCGCAGTTTTGGTGGTCAGGGATCCCGCCACTTTATCCTTTCCCATACCCACTGTGAGTGAGGGTCGGTTCTGCTTGGGTGGGTTGCAGATCAGGGGCTTCCCAGGAGGGCTGAGGCAAAGAGTCGGCCAAAAGGTCTGGTTGCACCCGCTGCAGGAACAGCACGACCCAACTGGTGAACAACCCCTCCAACCCAATGACAGGGATGTGAGCCAAAACCAGCGTTCCCGTGGCCAGCCGTTCTGCTTCCGTGGCTAGCAGGGTCGAACCGGATAAACCGGCAATCACCACCCCATAAAACAACAGCACCGCCAGCCCCGCCCCCACAACCCCCGCCAAAAAGGCAGGGATCCCGGTGCCCAGCCCTCGACACCCAACCCGAAAAAGTCCCCCCGCCAGTAAAGCAGGGATCCCCATGATCGCAGCATTGATCCCCAAAGTCGTGAGACCACCGTGCCCGAAAGCCACCACCTGAAAAAACAACCCCACCACGATGGCCGGATAGGCCAATGGCCCCAGTAGTAAACCCACCAACCCATTTAGCAGGAAATGGACGCTGGCGGGAGGGATAGGCAGGTGAATGGAGGAGGCGACAAAAAAAGCTGCTGTGAGCAAAGCTGCTTTCGGCAACTGGCGACGGGGATTGTGCTCCGCAAAACCCTGAGCGGACTCCGGCTTGAAACGGGATCCCTGCTGGCAAACCCGCAAGCTGTAACCGGTCAGAAGTGCGGTGATACCGTAGCCCCCGATCCAGAGTGGTACGGGCAAGATGCCATCACTGATGTGCATGGTTAGTCGTGCTCCAGTGCGGGTGCAGTGAATGTTGAACGAGTGGGCTGAGTTTCCCGACGCGGTGTGGAGAAAAACAAGGCGGTCGCTAAGCAACCCCAAATCACACAGGCTGCCATCACCCCCCGTTGCAATGGCCCAAAGGACGGGGAGTTGCTGCTGCTCCCTGCCGCTACACTTTCCGATCCCCCAACCGGCACATTCAGCAGAACCCCATGACCGGCCTGTCGAATCCGTACCTGCCAAAGGCCGCTTAGTTCAGGATCCGGTTGTAAGACAAACTGCCCGGCAGCATCGGTTCGCCCCTCTTGCCAAGGCTTCGTCGGATCCGTTGGCGCAAACACGGTCACCTGAGCAGATCCCAGCGGTTCGCCGGTATCGTAACGGGCCTCGATTTGAAAGGTGGGAATGGCCCGGAAGGAGGCTTCCACCCCATGCGCCCAAGTCGGCGCCGGCAGCAAGCTAAAACCCAACAGCCCCAGTCCCAAGCGGCGGGAAAGCTTCCAACTTCTCGGCAAGAATGTGTACATAGACAATATGGAAAATCCGTATCCAAACGTGAATCGGTTAGGGGTGTGTTTAGGAATCAGCAGCAGTCTCGCGGCAGTGCCCCTCTCCCACATGGCCTAGGTGCCTCAAGATCTCCAAGACTTGCTCGGCCTCTGCGGGGCTAAGCTGCTCCCGTAGGTCGGCCCAGTCTAGCTCCAGGGATCCTGCATCTGTGGCCAGGGCCGCCAGCGGCGCAAACCCTAGCGCTCCCTGGTTAAGACCATCCTCAGGGGGTAACTCTCCATCCCCAAACAGGTGGTCGAAATGGAAGGTGGCTTCTAGATCAGCTGTTTGATCTACGGCAACGAACCCCTTGCGTTCTTCGCCGATGTACTCACCACAGGTAAAGGCCAACTCCTGATCAAACCGGAGCACAAAATCAAGATCATCCCCTTCAGCTCCTCCCTGCGGTTGGGCTGTACCTTTTAACCAGAGGGAATAGCCTGTGGCCGGGCCAGCAGTAGCCGGAACCATCCGCCAAGAGAAAGCATTGTAATGGCCAGGCAGGACACCTAGGGATCCTAGCAAAGCCCGTTCCTCTGGGGTGCTAACCAAATTAACGGTGATCGGGCCGGGTAGACCCACCTGGGTTTGCACTTGCAATGCTTGGTCGGATTCTGGTTCAAAGGGGGGATTCGTTTGGTAGGCCGTGATGTCCGCCAGGGTTACGTACACCTGATCGAAACTCAGTGCCCAGCCATCTTTGGAGACAAAGCCCTCTCGAATGAACTCCTCGCCATTGGCCCATAATTCCAGAGTGCCCATCTCTGCCTCTGTTGGGAGAAGGGGTTGAGAGGCTATCTCATTCCTGGGCTCCTGGGAAATGGAATCCGGATTCTGGCGACAAGCGATTAGGGTGGAGCCCAGCCCTACCACCAGAACCAGTAAAGTCAGCCTGTTCCCCAAGGGATCCCAGCATGAATGGCCTAACCGAGATGAACTATGCTTCACACATTGCCCTATTACGGTACTGTTCTACCGAAACACAAGCTTTCTTGGGTCACAATCCCCCGCCGGGGCATCTTATGGACAAAATGAGCGGGATCCCTTCCGTCGGATCCCTGAACGGATCTTATTCCTGGGCTAAGTTTCCGGCCCGTACCCAACCTTCTTGACCATCCTGACGACGAATGCGCTGCCAACGGCCATCCTCACTCAGGCCCAACACCGTCACCACCTCGTTCATAGGCACGCCACCGATATAGGTTCCCTCCGCATCTGGAGATGCTCGCAACGCCAACCCAATTGGCTCGATGACCCGTCCTTGCCCACCCACAGAAACAGCCGCCGGTGCAGGAGCCCGTGTCGGTAGTGGAGTAGATTCAGCTGTAGGCTCCTCTGGAGAAGTCACAGTGGCAACCACTCCAGATCCCGCCACTGGGCCTAAATTGCCAGCGCGTACCCAACCCTCTTGCCCATTCAGCTCCCGCCGTACCCGCTGCCAAAGGCCATCAGCACTGTACTCCAGCACTGTGACCGTTTCTCCCACCACAATCCCCCCCTGATAGTCTCCATCAGCAGCAGGGCGGCTGCGAATCGCCAAACCAATCGGCTCAATCACCCGTCCGCGGCTACCGGGAGGAAAACCCTCAGGATCAATTCTGCCGGCAGCAGGCTCAGAGGTAACCGCTGTTGGAGAAGGCAAACTCACCGGACTGGGCAAGGGATCCAGCCGCACAGCCTGGCGAAATTGAGGAGGGGAAGGCGGTTCCAACATGGGCAATAAAATCTGCCAAACCTGCCAACCCAAAGCAGCCAAGCCCCCCACCGAGACACTCATCACCATCAAGGTGCCAAAGGGAAAACCGCCGGAAGAACGAGAAGAACGACCTCGCATGGGGTAGTGACCCGAAGATTCGCCATCCAAATCCTGTACCCATGGGGACTCGTAGGGGAGAGAAGCCGCTGAACGCAATCTGGGATCCCGGTGCAGCCTCTGCACAGTTGGGGCAGATACGGACTGTCCAGAATTGCGGCGACTCACCTCCAGCTCCGGTTGAGAAGTCGTCTCGTTCGAGTACATGGGCTCTTCACCTCAACCATCCAGAAACACACACCGATAGGCCCTCAAACCGACAGGGATCCCTTCGGTACCCTTAGCTGGGGCGCAGGAGCACTTGCATCCCAATTTATAACATCTTCGGATCCCACCCTCTCTGGGAAGGTTGACATCCTCTCCACCCATAGAGCTTCGCTCCGCCAAAGGCGTACGCTAGGCGATATGGGTGGAGATTCCTTGGGTCGCCCCAAAGAGTTCCTGCTTCACAGCCAGCCAGCTAGACTGAGTGACCTCAGCCCCCGCCGCATCGACTCCACAGGCATTTTCTATTCCCCGTTGCCCACGGGTACGAATGACTTGAGCTGCCGCCACGTCACGGGGCTTAATTGACTCGCAGTGATGGCAGTGATGGATTCTAGTTGAGAGGTCTTTGCGAACCTCTGCCCCACAATCCGGGCACTCCTGAGAAGTGCCACGAGCATCCACCTTGCCGTAAAAGACATCGCGTTTGAAGCACACCCAGGGCAAGATTTGGTTTGTGAATTGACCCAGACCAGCATCCAGGGTGTGTTTACCTAGCATTCCTTTGGCCATGATCCGGAAGTCCAGGTCTTCCACAAACATCATCCCTGCTCCATCACAAAGGTGATGGGCCAACTTGAAATGCCAATCCTTGCGAGTGTCGGCAATGCGTTGATAGACTCTCCCAATCTTCCTCTGGAGCTTTAGCCAGTTGGCCGACCCCTTCTGCTTGGTCTTGAGCCTGCGGTGCAGCAATGTCAGCTTGCGGTGCAGTTCATTGAAGAAGCGAGGTCGCTTAACCTGCTCGCCGTCAGACGTCGAAAGGAAATACTCAAGCCCAACGTCGATACCGACCGGGTGCCCGTGGGGCATCGTGACCGGAACATCAACATCAGCTTGCAGGCTTAACAGGACGAAGTACCCTGATCCCTTGCGCACGATCCGGGCCTGCTTCACCTCGAACAAGTCGGGGATCTGCCGTGACCAGCGCACCCGAATCAGCCCGAGCTGAGGCAGCTTGATTCCCTCACCACTCATGCAGTGTTTGAGCATCTGTGGGAACACAAACGACCGCATCCGGTTGGGTTTTTTGAACCGTGGGAACCCCGACCGCTTCAACCGCCATGACTCCCAAGCTCCATCCAGCTTCCTGAGAACTTGCTGGAGCACCTGGGCGTTGACGGTCTTGAGCCTCGGGAAGTCGCCCTTGGCCTTGGTTAAGCCTTTGGCCTGAGCGTGGTAACTCGGAAACGGTGTATCAACAGGCAGGATAAACTCCTGCCGGATTGAACATGCATTCACCGGAGACTTGCGAGAATCCAGCCAGTCTTTGCGTTCCCGCAGGGCAAAGTTTCAGACCTTGCGGCACAGATCAAGAATGTGCTCAATATCCGAAACCTGTTCAGCAGTCGGCTCTAGCTTGAATTCCCACGTCATGTTCAGCATGTCTACGCTCTAGCATAATGCTGTGTAAACTGCTTCCTATGCCTGCGGCAGGCTTTCCTTCGGAACGTTCCACGAACGCCAACGGTCGTGCTCCGCTACACCACCAGCCAAGCGTATGCCTGCGGCAGGTTTCACCAACAGCTATGGCTGGAGTACTGCGAAGGATCTTGATAGGCCCAGGGATCCCCTACTAGCAGGTGCTGCAGGCCTTCTACCAGCCGACCCATCCCTTCAGCCGCCGTAGAGGGATCCAACGCCCCATAGGCAACCCGGAGATAACAGGTACCTTCTCCCGACTCCAAACCAAAGGTATCTCCGGGAATGACTGCCACCCGCTGCTCACGAATCAAGTGCTCCACCACTGCCATGGCCGGCCAATCGGTTTTCAGGCGGAGCAAAAAGTAAAAGGCTCCTTGTGCTGTAGGGATCTGCACCCGTTCTCCCAAAGCTTGAAAAGCAGATAGAGCCACCTGACGCACGGCCCCAAGGGATCCCAGCCGTTCCCGACAGTAGGCAGATCCCACCTGTAATGCCCCCAAAGCCGCATATTGAGAGATCACCGGCGGACAGATTAAATTGGTGTCTTGAATTTTCAGGATTGGCATAAACAGCGCCTCCGGGATCACCATATAGCCGATGCGCCAGCCAGCAAATCCATAAGACTTCGACAAAGAGAACAAGGAGAGGGTGTGGTCAATCCCTTCGGATAAGCTCACCAGAGAAAAGGGCGGGATCCCGTCGTAGAGAAAGTACTCATAGGCTTGGTCATGAATGTGGTAGAGGCCCCGTTCTCGGCAAAGTTGGTTGACAACCTTGAGGGCGGCAGGCGGATACACCACTCCAGTTGGATTGTTCGGAGAAACCGTAACGATTCCCCGCGTTCGCTCTGTGATAGCTGCCTCGATCTGCTCAGGCTGCAACTGGTAGTTTTCGTCCGTAGGCACACAGACGGCTCGGCACCCCGCAATCGTCACCGCCATTTCGTGGTTGAAGTAATAGGGGGTTTGCAGGAGGATCTCGTCTCCGGGCTGGGTAATGGCTAGCACCGCATTGAGAAAGCCCATGTTGCTGCCTGCTGTCACCACCACCCGCCGCCCCGACCCAGTCTGATAGCCATCCTCTTGGCACAGTTTTTTCTCAATAACTTCGATCAGTGACGGGATCCCGTGTACCGGTTGGTACTGGTGGTTGCTGGGTTGGGCGAGAAACTGGGTAATTTGGTCGATCGCGGCCTGGGGTGGGCCGTAGTAGGCGATCCCTTGTCCGAGAGAAATGGTACCTGGATGCTGACGGATCAACTCCGCCACTAGCGGGATCATGGGCGATTGCACCGCCTGCATTCGAGAGAGCATCATCAGCTTGATATGGGCAGCAAGATAGCTGTTGTACTCATTCGTTCGTAAACTTATTCTGCCAATCGGTGGTAAGAATTTCCCGTCCAAACACCCAGCCAGCCAGGATCAAGGGCAACGCCAAGCCCAAAAAGCCAAAGAAGCTGAACACCTGAGCCATCTGTCGCTGGGCTTTTTTCTTTTTGGGATCCGGGATATTGTTGGCAGCCAGTACCACCTTAGAACAGAAAGCCACCACCACCGCCCCCACCGGCCCCAACACCAGAGAGGGCCACAGCCAAGGCTCCACTTGTGAGAACTCGTAGGCACCCGTGAAGGGGATGATCACAAAACAGGCCAATTCCAGGATCCCCCAGGTGAAGAGGGCCAACTGGATATCTTTGCGAAAGACTTCATTGGGATTGTACATACGCCTCTGGAATGAAGTGTCACCTTGCCACTCTCAATCTTTTACGCTCAGTCTTGACCGCTGGGATCCGGCACGACACGCCCTGCCGCTTGGATCAACTCCTGGCATGGGATCCCTTTTCCGGATCCCTCCCACGTTACCCTTCCCCTCGATTCCGGGCAACCTAGTGGGATAGCGACCCAATTTTGGAGCCAACCTCAGTTAATTTACGGAGAGAAAGAGTGCCCCAGCAAGGATAAACTCCCTATGTGATGCACTGGGTAAAAACCTGAAATAATCTGATAGATTGCTTGGATTTATTACCTATTCCAGCAGAGATTAGTTGAGTTTGCGCTATTTGTCGCTCTCTCATCCCTTCTGTGCAAGTGAGCAAGCTGGCTGAGGGAGCTTTTAATTCTCGAATTGCTGCTCGTGAACCCTTGCCCAAGCCCACATCCATGTTGTCCATCCCGACCCTGAGAGTCTGAAGCCGCCATGTCACGTATCCTCATCATTGATGATGATCCCAGCATCTGTACACTGTTACAGCGGTATTTGCAGCGGCAAGGGTATTGGGCCGAGGTGGCGGTAACGGGGGCTGAAGGCCTACAACGGTTACGTTCCTTCCAACCAATTTTGGTGATTTTGGATCTGAATTTGCCGGATGTGAGCGGTTACGACCTCTGTCAGCAGATGCAAAAAGAAACGGGTGTGTACGTGTTGATGCTGACCAGCCGGGTGAGTGCTGCCGACAAGTTGCAGGGTTTCCAGTTGGGGGCAGATGACTACTTGACCAAGCCTTTTAGCTTGCCAGAATTGCAAGCGCGAGTGCAAGCCATTTTGCGGCGACAAAGGCTGAAAACTGAAATTGCTTCGGCTCCGATGTTGACCTTTACCTCTTTAGTCATCGATCCAGAAACTCGAGAGGTGACCCGGGATAATCGCCTGATTAACTTGACCGCCTTGGAATTTGATTTGCTCTATGCCCTTGCCCGACACCCGGGGCGTGTTTGGCGACGGGCTGAGTTAATTCAAGAGGTGTGGGATTTCAACCACGAGGGGGATGAACGGGTGGTGGATGTCCACATCGGCCAGATCCGCAAAAAATTAGAAACCGATACCAGCCAACCGGAGTTGATCCGCACCGTGCGTGGGGTGGGCTACAAGTTCGAACCCCCCAGTTCTGGGGAGGGGTGGGTGGAGGAAAAATCCTGAGGTGGACTGCCTCAACAGTGCCGGCCAGGCAAGGTTCTCACTAATCCAGGCGACGGCCCGTTAAACGCACAAAGATATCTTCCAAGTTGGCGGGGCGTACCATCAGGCCAGTTTTGTCGGGTTCTACTTCCAACTGCCGCTGTGCCTCCACCAAGCTGGGGAAAAAGGTGTACTCCGCCTCCAATCCGGGCAGGGAACGCACCAAAAGGGCCTCCCCATGTTTGGCCCGCAACTGGGCCGGGCTGCCTAACTCGATCAGTCGTCCCCCTTCCATAATGCCGATGCGGTCACACAACTCCTCCGCCTCTTCCATGTAGTGAGTGGTTACCAGCAAGGTCATGCCCTGCTGATTGAGGTCGCGCATGATCTCCCACAGCAGTCGCCGCGCCTGGGGATCCAACCCGACCGTTGGTTCATCCAAAAACAAAATCTGGGGGCGGTGCAACAGAGCTCTGGCCACCTGCAAGCGCCGTTTCATCCCTCCAGACAGGGTTTTGACTTTATCTTGCCGCCGATCCGCTAAGCGCACATACTCTAGCCATTGATCAATGCGCTGTTGTCGCTCCGGGTTGGGAATGTGGTGCATCCGGGCATGAAATTCCAGGTTTTCCCAAACACTCAGCTCCGCTTCTAGGGTGATCGGCTGCAGCACCACCCCGATTTGCCGCCGCACCGAGAGGGGATCCCGGACCACGTCGTAGCCCCCCACTTGAATGGATCCCTCACTCGGACGGGTGAGGCTGGTCAACATGCGGATGGTGGTGGATTTCCCAGCTCCATTGGGCCCGAGCAAGCCAAACACTTCTCCCTTGGGGATGCGTAAGCTCAGGTCTTGAACGGCAACCTGCGGCCCAAAGCGTTTCCATACCGATTGCAGTTCCACCGCTGCCGGCTGGGTCTGGGGCAAGGTTGGGGCTATCGAAAGGGCTGTCACGATCCGTTCCGTCCGTAAGTGTAAAGAAATCTTTCTTCTCCAGCATACGTCGAAGCCGGGATCCCGGAATTGCCCGCAAAGTTAAAGTGGGGCAGGTTGGGTTGGTGAAGAGCACATGGCGATTATTTCCTCACGAGATGCTGATCACCCGCAACGGGGTACAAAACAAGGGAAAGTTCGAAGAGAACCTTTAGACGCCAACCCAGACTCTGAACCCCAAAACATCACTGCCCCCAATCCCTTGCCGCTGATGGCTGAGAATGCCCCCAAAACCGGTGCGGACTTGCTGCAGCCACAAGCTGACCCTGCTGAAGGGCAAGAGGAATCCCTCCGTCCCCGCACGCTTACGGAGTACATTGGCCAAACGGAACTCAAGGAAGTGCTGGCCATCGTGATCGCGGCAGCTCGGTCTCGCCAAGAACCTTTGGATCACCTGTTGTTTTACGGTCCACCTGGCTTGGGCAAAACCACGGTGGCGGCTGCTTTGGCGGCTGAAATGGGATCCCAGTTTTACATGACCACAGCCCCGGCCCTAGAAAGCCCACGGGACATTGCCGGGTACTTGGTACGCCTGAAGCGGGGAGATGTGCTCTTTATCGACGAGATCCACCGCCTACCCAAAGTCACGGAAGAATTGCTCTATCCGGCCATGGAAGATTTTCGCCTCGACATCACCATCGGCAAGGGTCGCTCTGCCCGCATGACGTCCCTGACCTTGGAACGATTTACCTTGGTGGGAGCCACCACCCGCGTTGGGGCGCTCACTTCTCCATTGCGGGATCGCTTTGGCCAGGTGCAACGGTTACGCTTTTATGAGCCTGAGGAGTTGGTGCAGATTGTTTTGCGCACTGCTCGTCTTCTAAATACCCCCATCGATCCGGAAGGGGCGGCTGAGATCGCCCAACGTTCCCGCGGCACACCCCGTATTGCCAACCGCCTGTTCAAACGGGTGCGAGACTATGCTCAGGTACGGGGGGATGGCCACATTAGTCAAGCGGTTGCGGCGGCGGCCCTGGAATTGTTCCATGTGGATCCGATGGGGCTGGATTGGACGGATCGCAAGTTGCTCACCCTGTTGGTGGAACAGTTTGGGGGTGGGCCGGTGGGGCTGGATACGATGGCGGCGGTCACGGGTGAGGATCCCCAGACGATTGAGGAGGTGTACGAGCCTTACCTGTTGCAAATTGGGTATTTGCAGCGCACCGCTCGGGGCCGGTTGATCACACCGGCAGCCCTGCGGCATCTCGGTTATGAGGCTCAGTCGCCCCTACCCCTGTGGAGTTGAAGCAGGGGGGATCCCTTTTCCCCGTAAAAAACCCCCGGATCCCAGGTGTGGAATCAGGGGGCCGTATGAATCCCGTTCAGTTCCCGTTCAGTCGGCTGCTAAGGATGCCCTAGCTGCGATCGTTACCTACCGGGCTAAAACTGGGCACCACCAACTCCTCGTTTTGCTTGGTCAGGCGACCGTACAGATCCTGGGTGTTGGGGAAATTGGCAGCAGGCAAGGTGGGGAAGCGGCGATAGGGCACCACATCCTCATTGAAGACATCCCGATACTCCTGGGTGTTCAACAGGGCGCGCACAAAGGCTTTTACTCCTTGTGTGGCCAGGATCTGGTTGTACTTACGGATCTCCTGCTGATTGAGGGGGGCACGCCCCAAGAAGTGCTTGGTGCCCAACTCGATGACCTTGGTATTCGGGTGGGGAGCATAGAACTCTGAGCGATACAGTTCCGAACACCCCAGTGCTTCGATGAACTCCTTGACCGTGATCTCCCCATTGCGCAACTTGGATTCGGCTACACTCAGCTCGGAACTGATGCTGTAAATGTCCATATCTCGCTCGAACACCTGCCGGTAAGCAGCGCGGATAAGGTTGTTCACTTCCGCTTTGTTGGCAAGGCTGGTGAGCTTGAAGATCGGGGTTTCTTGGCGCACTTTCGGTACCCCTTGCTGTGCCCGCCGTTGAATCTCCAACTCTCCCGAAGGCAGGTCTTGTGGCTGACCCAACTTGACAAACAGCGGGATGTCGTCATCGGTACGGATCGGCCTCGTCGCCGCCATATCGCTCGAACCAGGCCGCATCCGCCGCAGAGAAAGACCACCAGGGGTGAGGTAGCGCTCGTAGGGCACGGTATCTTCCCCGAAGGCTTGCCGATATTCTTCGCTGTCCAAGATTGCATCCACCACCGCATAGAACCCTTTCTTGGAGGCGATATCAAAGAGGGGGTTCATTTCCTGCCGCCCGTAGGTGGGCCGACCGAGCAGTTTACGATGGATAAACTCAATGGCTTTGCAGACGTAGAGGCTCGACCAGTATTTGTTGCGGAACAGATCCGATTTGGCCAGTTGGCGGACAAACTCTTTGACAGTGATCTCGCCGGATTCCAGCTTGATCTCCCAGCGGGTCAGCCGCTGCCCTTCATAGGGCACATAGCCATACAGTTGCTGATAACAGGCCCGAATCACCGCTTGGGTGGATCCCTCGCTGCCGGTTGCTCCAGAGCGGGCCCCAATTTTGCTGCTGCGGTTGATCGGGGTTTGGGTGAGTTTGAAGATCTTGGCTCCCAGGCTGCTGGGAATCGGGGCGGTATTGGGGGTGGTGCGCTCGTTGGCTAGAGCAAAACCCCGCCGGATCAAGATGCGCTTGACATCTTTGTTAAACAGGGCTGGGCGAGTGCTGGGAGATTGGGTTTCTTTCGGGAAGATGGCCCCAAATTGGATCTCCAGCGGATCATTGCCAGAGCCGTACACGTGCTGATCCGGCAGTGGCCGATCGTAGCGGGCAAAGAGGGTAATGAATTGGGGCACTTTGCGTCGGGGGGCAGCATAGTTGTAGAGGTCGAATTTGGATCCCCAGTTGGCGCTGGTTTGGGCTTCTACCCCCAGTTTGCGCAGGTAAGGCACGGTTTCTTCGCCAAAGTAGTCACCATATTCGCGGCTATCCACCAAAGCATCTACCAGACCGGCCAAGCCTTTGGCGGAGATGATCGCAAAGTAGGTTTGCACTTCTTCGCGGGTTTCGGGAGCACGCCCCAAGAAATGGCGGAAGGCTAGCTCCACGACTCGGCTGTTGATGTAAGGCTCGTAGAATTGCTTGCGGTACAGCTCCGACTTGCCGAGGCGACGGATGAACTCCTTCATGGAGATCTCGCCATTTTTCACTTTCGATTCCAGATCAGAAACCTTGAGACTGTAGGCCCGACGGATATCCCGCTCGAATACCTGGCGGTAGGCTGCTTTGATGGCATCTTCTTTTTCAGAGTTGGAAAGCCCCGGTTTCATGGCAAATACCGGCACTTTCTCGGCAGCCGCATTGTAGATCTGGGGCAGTTGCAACCCCTGCAGGCTGGTGCCATCGGCGGTACTGGCGTTGCGTTGGCGCAGCTTGTCGGAAGGGGTAGGAGCGATGAACTCGCTCAGCAAGACATCGAAATATTGGTTGATGATGGCGGTGGCGGCGGTGTCTTGGCGGAAGTAACCGGCAGAAGCCCGTTTCATTTCCTGAATGGCGACGATGGTGGCCTCAGCGGAACAGGCATTTTCGATGATCTCCCGCAGACCGCGGGTATTGACAGCAATAATGCTGGGATCCCCGGCCACCAGGGCATAGGTGACGTAGCGCAGGAACCAACTCATATCCCGCAAAGATTTGCGCATATTGGCAGCGCCGTAGCGGGAGACGTTGATGGGGCGGAAGTTGGGAGGAATTTCAACGCCACTGGCACTGAAGATGTTGCGAATCGCCTCAACAAAGCCGCCGGTGGATTCGACGTAGAAGGCGGTGCCGAGCTTGAAGCCTTCCTTCACATCTTCCACCACTTCTGGCCGCTCCAGGTAGGCCATCGGTGACCCGCCGGTGAAGATGCGGTTGGCGGCACGACTGACGATGATTTCGGAGTTAGTGGCAATCACCTGGGCGATTTCCAGCCGTTTCAGGCCATTGGAGAAAAAATCATCGAGACGATCCAGCTCAGTGCGCCCCAGATAGCGATCCTGCTGTTCTGCCTGGGAGATGGTCGATACGGGCACGGTTTGGTAAAGACGGGGGCGGGAGACGACTGTGCCACCTGATGCGTTGATACCCATCGATCTCTTAAACTCCGTTTTGATCGAAAAAACTTGCCAACAAAGGCCGAGGACGGTGTCATGTGAAAAAGCGCTACCCTGCAAGCCAACCCAAATCCCTCGCTGAGAAGGATGGAGGTCGGATCCCTGAAGGAGAAGCCAAGCCTAGAATACTAGGGTGATGTACCCAGAGTGGGAGGGTTGTTGCAGTTTGTAACACTGTTTCTCATCCTGAAGACATGGATAAGACATGGATCCCAGCCCAGCTCTCCTCTTCTCCCACCCAAGGCTTGCTTCGATCCGTGAGAATTGGCAGCAAGGGGATTACGCACAAGTTGCCACCTACTTGCAGCAGCAAATTGAACAGGGATCTGCTGCTGCCGAACTCTACTGGTGTTTGGGATCCGCTCAGCGGCTTCTGGGCCAGGAACTGGAAGCACAGCTAACTTGGCAGGAGGGGCTGACACTTCTGATGGAGGCAGATGCGCTGGAAACCGAGGCCATCGATCGGTTGGTGAGAGGGCTGCAGGAGTTGGCAGAGGTGTTGTGGGAGAGTGCCCATTGGCCGCAGGCAGCAACCTTGTACCAGCAGTGTTTAGAGGTGGTCGATTCTGTTGGGGAGCTGGGGCTGTCCTTCCCCAAGGCTTTGGCGGCACACCGCATCGGTTTGACCCAGGCGCGGAGTCGGCTGTGGTCATCGGCGCTGGCTTGGTTTGAGCAGGCTTGTCAATGGGATCCGACGGCAGCGGAGAGTTTTTGGCAGTGGGGTCTGGCCTGGATCAAGCTGGGCTACCTCAGCAATGCAGTGTTACCTCTACAACAGGCTGCACGGCTGCGCCCGGACTGGGCTGAGCCTTGGGTGCAATTGGGCTTGGTATGGCTGGACTTACGGGATCCCCAGCAGGCTCTGCTGTGTTTTCAAGCTGCTGAAGTGCGGGATGCCACCGCTCAGGGACTCCATAGCTACTGGGTAGAAGCCTGGGTTCAGATGGATCAGCGCGATGCAGCCTTGCAAAGGTTACGGCGGGCTGTAGCGGTACAAAAAGACTGGCTACAGGCTTGGGGGGGTGGCTGTAATGGGCAGAGCCCTCTGTGTTCTTGGTTACTGATGGAAGGGGAGGCCGATGAGGTGGGCTCCCCCATCCCCTCGGATCCCTGGCCGGCGATGTATGCTTCCTGGCGGCAACGCTTCGCCCCACCCTCGGAAGGAGCCCCCATCCCACAAGCAGGGACTTCTTTGCAAAGCAAGCTACCCGTGTCCGATCTCTGGCCCGTACCGACTCAGGGCTACATCACCACGGAGCAATGGCATCAAACCACGGGGGAAGGGAGCTACCAACCCCTGGATCCCGCAGGGAGCATGCGCCTGAAATCCCCTCCTTCTCAGGATCCGAACCTTCTGCAAAAGCTACGACCGCAACAGATCCGCTTGCCAGAGACCTTTGTGGCCCAAATCCCTCAGGGATCCGTCCATGTGGGCCATTATCCCCACCATCTTTACGCCAGCTTCGGCAGTGCTATCTTGACACGCCAAGGGGAACTGCTCACGGATTTATCTCTATGTTTGCCACCGCCAGAATTTCTCGACCAGGATTACTGGCCGGATCACCTCCAAAACCACCCGATTTTGGGTTTACCCCATCTCCCCCCGCCGATCCGGTTGGATGGCTCCGTAGCCTTGTTGCCTTTGGGGGCAGTCAACTACTTCCACTGGATGGTGGATATTCTGCCTGCTCTTAATATGCTGTGCCGGGCCGGGATTCTCAACCGCCCCATCCCCATCCTGATTCACGGCTATCAGGGCAAGCCTTTTCAACAGCAAACCTTGGCTACCTTGGGGATCCCGTCAGAACGCATTCTCAGTTTTGAGCAGTTGGGGGGATCCCATGTGCAAGCCCAAACCTTGATCGTGCCCTCCACCGCCGGGCCAGTGGGCTGTCTGACGCCACGGGGGCTGCAGGTGCTGCAGCAATGGGTTCAACCCAGCTTGTCCCAGTCATATCCTCGCCGCATTTACATTAGTCGCCGATCCGCCCGTTGGCGACGGGTGATCAACGAAGCCGAGGTGCTGGCCTGTCTGCAACCTTGGGGATTTGTGTCGGTGCAGATGGAAACCCTCTCCCTCCAGGAGCAAATTGCCCTGATGCAGGGGGCAGAGGCGGTGATCGGGATCCATGGAGCCGGTCTCACCAATCTCGCCTTCTGTCGGCCCCATACCCTCGTGATCGAGATCTTGCCCAGCAATGCCCTGCTGCCGTACTTTTGGACGATTGCACAGGTCGCAGGGTTAAGGTACTTCCCGTTGGTAGCGCCGGTTTGTGACCCGGCGTTGGTGGCCCTTCTTGCTAGCCCCGAGCTGGATCGAGAAGATGCCTGGGTTCGCATTCCGGACTTGCTGGAGGTGTTGGAACGGGCAGGACTGGATCCTTAAAGAGACTCACCCACACTTGCTGGAGCTAATCTCAACTCCCGTAAGTGCTGAGCCAAACGATCTGCCCTTCCCCGCTCCTGCTCAGCCCTTTCCCGTTCTTGTTGAACTTGCCGGGCAAACTCAAAGGTCGTCAGGAAAGGTCGCCCATCGGGAGAGTAGACTTGCAATCCAGTTGCATCCCAAGCAAAGCAGATCTCCAACCTCGGACTTGTCCAATTGGATATCTCCTCAATGACCAGCAAGTCTTCATCCTGACGTTGCAGCCCAGGCAACACAGTTTTGGGTTGTATCGTAATCACAGGGGGTAAAACCAATCATTGGAGCTACCTCCTATGCTTACCCATCCTCGGGCATTCTGAGTCAGGATGAAAGACGTATTCACTCAAGCTGGCTCCTACTGGGCATGGAGAAAGAAACTCTCGATAGCTTTTTGTCCATCCAAGGGGTGATGGGAGTGGCACTCCTGAGCCGTACAGGTCGCCCTTACTTCTATCGATCTTTTCAGGATTTGGATAGCCGCCAGCAGCAGGCCCTCGCCCAGGGCTTGTTTCAGGTCTTGGAAACCATGCCTCAGGGGTTCGACTATTTCGACTTCCAGTTTGCTGAGCAACGGGTGTTCGTTTACCCGCTCAGCGCCGAATGGGTGTTGCTGGTGGCAGTCAGCGACAACCTCGTGATGCCTGCCTACAGTTTGGCTGTGAATCGCTTGCGCAGCGACTTGCAACGAGATACCCAAAAAGGCTTGGCCACCTTACGCTTCTTTACCAGCCAGGTAGAGACGACAACCCAGAACATGACCCAACCCAGTTCTGCTCTTGCTGCGGGCACACGCATGGAGATGGATACCTTCATGCAATCCTTGAATCGGCTCTGTCAGATAACAACCGGCTATCTGGGTAAAGCGGTGATTGTCAACTATTGGAAGGCAGCACGGCAGGAGGTGTTGCAACAGCAGGGATCTGGTGCGGAATTGTTGAACCAGTTTGAGATCGAGCGCAGTGGCCAGATTCGCTATGGCGGTACCCTCAAGGAATTAGACGAGGCTGATCAGAAGGTGCTGCGGGATTGGGTACTGGCGTTTTTCCGCCGTTGTGAAGAGGTGATTCATGATTTTCGTAACCTGATCAAGTCAGCTGAATTGCGCCTGTAAAAGGGACGATGAAATCCCTCTAGATACTGCCATTGGGGGGCTCTGTCCAGTTTTTGGCTGACGGAAATACAAGCTAAGCTATGACCATGACCAACCCGGATCACGCTAGGTGCAGAAGGGATCCCTACCCAGGGATTTCTCCTCTTGCCGCCGCAAACCGCTGCAGTAAAGATCTGCTTTGCTACCGCGATGCCGCCGGATCCCTCGTTACCCTGTGCCTACGGCACGCTACGCGAAGGAGTTGCCATGCTGAGAATCGTCACCCAGATGATCGAGGCTGAAGCCGAGCTCAGACGGATCTCGGAGCGCACTCAGGCCGAACAACACATTCACCGCGAGGCGACGGTGCGGGAGATCCTACAAGCGGTACGCCGTCAGGGGGATCGTGCCCTGCTGGAGTATACGGCAGAGTTTGACCAAGTGGAGTTGAGCCTCTCGGAGCTGAGGGTGTCTGGGGCAGAGCTGGAAGCGGCCTACCAAGCTGTATCTCCACAGTTGCTTTCCGCCCTCCGACTGGCCAAACAACGCATTGAAGCGTTTCATCGGCAGCGGGTGCCTAGCAGTTGGGTGATGTTTCCCACCCCCGAAATTATTCTCGGTAAGCAGTACCGCCCTGTGGATCGAGCTGGTCTGTACATTCCTGGCGGGCGAGCGGCTTATCCCAGTACGGTGTTGATGAATGCCATTCCTGCCCAGGTGGCCGGTGTGCCGGAAATTGTCATGGTAACTCCGCCGGGATCCGATGGAGCGGGGGGCAAAGGCATTAGCCCTGCGGTTTTGGTGGCGGCCCAGGAAGCCGGGATCCAAATCATTTACCGGGTGGGGGGAGCGCAGGCAATTGGGGCATTGGCCTACGGCACGGAGACCATTCCCAAGGTGGATGTGATTACAGGCCCCGGCAATATCTACGTCACCCTAGCTAAGAAGCAGGTGTACGGCACGGTGGGCATTGATTCTTTGGCCGGGCCTTCGGAGGTGTTGATTATTGCCGATGGGAGCGCCAATCCAATCCATTTGGCGGTGGATTTGCTGGCCCAGGCAGAGCATGATCCCTTAGCAGCAGCGATTTTATTGACCCCTGATGCCAAGTTGGCTCAGCAGGTACAACAGGCCGTTACGGCTCAAATAGAGGCCCATCCCAATCGCTTGATGGTGGAAAAGGCGGTGGTCAATTACGGGTTGATTGCCCTGGTGCCGGATTTACAGACGGCTGCGGCTTTGTCTAACTTGTTTGCTCCGGAGCACCTGGAGCTGCAGGTGGCGGATCCCTGGGCTTTGCTGGACTCGATTCGTCATGCGGGGGCGATTTTCTTGGGGCACCATACCCCGGAAGCGGTGGGGGATTATCTGGCCGGCCCCAACCATACCTTGCCCACGGCTGGGGCAGCTCGCTACGCCTCGGCTTTGGGGGTGGAGACATTCTTGAAGCATTCCAGCTTAATCCAGTACGGCCCGATGGCGCTGCGGGAGGTGGCGGAAGCGATTCAGGCCCTGACCCAGGCGGAGGGGTTACCCGCCCATGGCCAGTCGGTACAACTGCGCCTAGAGGAAGACCACAACTAAAAGAGCCTCGGAGCCGTTGTCGAACTGCAGAAGGTGAAGGGGATGGTGAATCAGATCAAGCACAATGGGCTCCAAGGCTGGGGAGGCATCTTTACCCTTCTGGTCATCTGGGCTGGCGCGGGGTTGGCCTTAGCGGCTCCGGAAGCCCCCTTACAAGCTGGGATCCGATCCCCAATCGTTTCGCTGTCTTCCGATTCTGTTGCCATTCCTTGGGATTGGATCTATGGCTTGCGGGATCAAGCGCGGCAGCGGCAATGTACCTTGGTGGGTCTACTGCGCAGCGATCCCTTACCTGCTCCGGATGGGGATTGGCAAGTGTATACCCGTCTGGATTTGGTGGCCACGCCTGAAGTGGGGCGGTTGACGAGTGTCCTGTTTGCAGAAAACACCCGCACAGGGGAGCTCCAGGTGCTGTATCAGGCGGCAGCTTCGGTCTACGCCCCTGCGGATCCGTTGGATTTTGCCATGATCCTGCCCCTGGCCTGGCAGGATCACACCCTGCTGGCCCGGGAGTATGAGGGTTGGTTCCAAACGGATTTGAGTTGGGATCGCGCCGTGATCTGGCCCTTACCGGCCTCTTCAGTAGGGATCCCGGCGGTTCAAATTTGGGATCCGCCGCCGGTGCTGGGGTATGCTGAGTTGCTGGGTTGGGATCCCCAGGCGCAGGAACGGGTGTTGTTTGCAGTAGCGGATAGTCTTGGAGATCTGCCCCGTTTGGTGAGTGTTGGCGCGGATCCCCAGATCCTGCTGCGGGCCACTGCGGTGACTCTTTCCCCGACACTATCTTCTCTAGAGGGTTGGCAGGGGGCCATACCTGCAGACAAAGAACCCCTCTGCCATCAGGGCAGCTTTGGGCTGGGGTATTGAGGGGTGTTGAACTCAAGCATGAACACCTGGGATGGAATAAAGATGACTAGACCGGAAGTGCGGCGGGGTTGGCCGCTAGAAGCCTTTGTGGGGGATGTGATCGTCTGTACGCTGGAGGGATCCCATCTGGATCAGGTGACGGAGATTCGGGTTAGCCCGGCGGGTAAAGGGATCCGGGTTAGCTTTGGGGATCCCTTGGGGCAGGCGAAAGAGGCCGTGCAAGCCAGTGCCGAACAGCTGACAGTTACCTTCGAGATTGATCCCAGCACCTATCCTGGAGAAAAGCGGATTGAGCTCATCTCCCCGGCCGGGCCCAGCGATCCGTTGCCTTTTTTGGTGATGTTGTAATTTGGATGAGGAGTTGACGATGCCGTTTCAGGTTGCCCCGACTGACCTGGGAGTGTTGGTGCTGGGGGTGGGTTTGTTGTTGGGGGCTGCGGCATGGGCCTGGCAGCTGCGACGACGCAACCGAGCCGACCAAAAGACAGAGACCGAAACGGTTTTACCACCCCTACCAGCTGATCTTTCCCCAGAACAAACCGCCCAGCTGGAGCCCTTCAACCGCGCCCTGTCCAAGCAACCACAGGATCCCATCGCCTGGTACAACCGCGCCACCACCCTTGACCAGATGGGCCAACCCCAAGAGGCGATTGCCAACTACGACCGCGCCCTCCAACTGCAGCCGGACTTCCCACAAGCCTGGAACAACCGTGCCTCTGCTCTTGACGCTCTGGGCCGCCATCAGGAAGCGCTGGCCAGCTACGACCGCGCCCTCCAACTGCAGCCCGATTTCTTTGAAGCCTGCTTTAACCAGGCCAATACCCTCGGCCAGTTGGGTCGCTGGGAAGAAGCGTTGCGGGCCTACAACCGTGCCCTCAAGATCAGCCCTGACAGCCCAGAAGCCTGGTATCTACATGGGTTAACCCTGGCCTCTTTGGGTCGCCCCGAGGGATCCCTAACCAGCTATGACAAAGCACTTGCTATCAATCCGGTAGATGCCCAGGTGTGGCAAAGCCGTGGGCTAGCCCTGTTTCGGCTGGAACGCTACACAGATGCTTTGGCCAGCTACGAACGGGCTCTGCAACTGGGGTTGGAATCGGCTGCCCTCTGGGCCAGTTACGGCCTTACTCAACACCGCTTGGGCAATGCCATGGAAGCGCTTAACAGCTATGAGCGTGCCTTGGAACAGGCTCCGGAGCGGGGACAAATTTGGGTTTATCGAGGCTTGGCGTTGATGGATTTGAACCTCTACGAGCTGGCCACTCAAAGTTTTGCGCAAGCTCTGCAGTTGGATCCCAACCAGGCAGAAGCCTATTATTCCCAAGCCTGTTGCTATGCCTGGGAGGGCCACGTCCCCGAAACGGTGCAAGCCCTAGAGCAAGCCCTGCGGCTGGATCCGGAACGATACCGCCCCTTGTTAGCCTCGGAACCCTATTTCGACCTGATTCGGGAGGAGCCCAGTTTTGCTGCCTTCTTAACAAGGACGGATCCCTCTATCTCGTCGGCTACTGCTTAAGCTTGAAAGACCGTACTTAGGTGTCTAGCAAGCGTAAAAAATACAACAATTCACCCGAGCTGAGAGTGGAATTACGCTCTTTCGCCGATGAAACTTGAGTTTTTTCCGTAGGGATGCCGTTGCTTGGGCTAAGAAAGCTGGTCAAACTGAGAAAATCGGAGTTAGTAGCAGATCTCAGCCATTTTGAGTGATGTGCCTGACACCATCCCCCCAGGTTGGCCTGATTGGGCGGAAATGCCCATAAGCACTGGGTTTTCCCCGTCTTCCGATTGCTGGTTTTTCTGTCTATTAAGTCATTAAAGTGGTCGCCCATGACGATTGCCCCCCGCCTCCCCTCTCCAGCTGCGGTTCTGACTCCGTTGCCTTCGCCCGATGCTTTTCTTGGCGATTCTGGATTCCCAGTCGCGTGTGACGCTATGGCATCTACTGAGGATGTTAAAACTCGCACTACTGAACTGTTGCGGCTGTACCACCAGCGTCCGGATCCCTGTTTGCGCAATCGTTTGGTGGAACTGAACCTGGGCTTGGTGCGTAAAGAAGCTCATCACTGGCGCAATCAATGCACGGAAGGGTACGATGACCTGATGCAAATTGGTTGCTTAGGGTTGATTCAGGCGATCGAACGCTTTGACATTACCCGTGGCTTGGCTTTTAGCTCCTTTGCCATGCCCTACATTCGGGGAGAAATTCAACACTACCTGCGGGACAAAAGCCCGACGATGCGGATCCCACGCCGCTGGGCTACCCTACAACGGCAAGCCAAGAAGGAGATCGCCCGGTTGCGGCAAGAATTGGGCCGTCCTCCCTACGAAGCCGAGGTGCGAAAAGCGCTGGATTTGACGGAACGGGAATGGCAGGAGATGGAGCTGGCCCTACAAAACAGCCTTTTGCTCAGTCTGGATGCCCCTATTCAAACCGAAGAGGATAGCGTTGCCTTGGGCGATATTGTTCCGGATCAGCGCTACCGCAGTTTTCAGCTGGCCGAAGAAGATCGCATCCGTCTACAAAACGCCCTAGCCAAGCTAGAGCAACGCACCCGCACTATTCTGGAGTTTGTCTTTTTCTACGACCTCACCCAAAAGGAAACGGCGGAGCGGCTGGGTATCAGTGCGGTCACCGTCTCGCGCCAGGTGAAAAAAGGGCTGGAACGCCTGACCAAGTTGTTGAATCAAGATATCTTTTGAGACTGCGATCCGTTCCGGATCCCTACTCATGCGCCTTGTGGGAAGTCTGTTCCTGCAACTTCCGCATTTCCGAACGTACATCCAAAGCAATTTGCAGGGCAGCATCTAAGAGTCGTCCCTGTTCACTAGCCTGCTCACTTACTTGTAATGCCGTTAGGGTGGCTAGGTTGCTGGTAAACAGTTCACTTTGGCTCTCAATGAAGGCTTGGTTTTGCCGCAGAATCCGTTCTGTTTTCAGGGCCCGCACCAAATCCGCACGTGTTAGTTTCAACCCCTCAATCACCTGAGCCCGTTGGGTCAGTTGCACCGTCCTATTGCCCGCCTCCTCCAGCTCATCGTTGATCTGAATCGCCTGAATCAAGGTGTTGTAGCGATCCACTTCCGCCAGTAAGTTCAACAGCAGGGGCATGCGATGGCTACGGAACATCCAGAAAGCCTGGTGTAGGGCCGCTAGAGCCACAAAAATTCCCCATTCCAAGGCCAGGGATCCCCAGGTGACGGAGCGCAAACCAGGAATCAAAATCCGGCCCAAAAGGGTGAGCAGGGATCCATTCCAGATCACCAGCCGACAGAGCAGATCCAGCACCAGCAAGAGGCGCAAGGGATCCCAGAAGGCAGCCAATCCGCGCAGCCAACCCCAAGACCCACAGGCCGATCCAGGTCGGTACAGCCAGCCAACGCGCACCTGGGTCAAACTCTCCACCTGGGCCGAGGAAATGCGCAGCCCTTTCAAATCCGGTCGCATCGCCCTAAGCGCCCTAAAAGTTGACCGTTGTGATTCGTAACTCCCTCTTCACTCTAACCATTTCCCCCTTGTAATGAGACGGGGTTGAGGATCCCTTTGGCTGAAAATGCTTGATTGGTGAGAATGCCTGATAAGATGTGGGTCGCCGTCGGTGTGCTGAGTTTGGAGGACAAGGGAATGGTGACCAGCCAACTGCGCCAGCTGAAAGCCCCTTTGATCGATGCGGAAAACTTCGCCCCCTTTGGACAAGTGATCTGCCCGATTCCCGACCACAAGCCCTTTGATGGCCAAGATGCCCAGTTGTCTTTGAATCAAGGGCAGCCCCGCTTCTACATCATGCGTCTGCCTCGTCGCGGTCTTAAATTTACCCAGATCACCCATCATGCCCATTGCACCCAATGTCTGGGATCCCTGAATGGCAAGGAGTGGTTCGTCGGGGTTGCGCCACCGGCAGATGAGCTGCACGTGGATCAGATCCAGGCGTTTCGGGTGCCGGGGGATCGCTTCATCAAGTTGGAAATGGGCACTTGGCACGCTGGCCCCTACTTCGACCATGAAGAGTTTATCGATTTTTACAATCTAGAACTGTCTGATACCAACATCACGGATCATGAAACTGTGAACCTGCTTCAGACCTACAACCTGGAGTTTCAGATCAATCCCTAAGGTGCCCTTGGATAAGCGCTTGTGGGAGAGTGTTTTTGAAAGATTGCGGAAAATTTATGGGCATTGAGGTGAGCCTGAGAACTTCCGCCAGGGTCAGGTGCAACCGTTACAATGCTTCTATCCCCGCAGCAGGGATCCCAAGAGCATTTCTCCACAGGAGCATTGAAAGTGGACGCGCGATACAACCCCCAAGCCATTGAAACCAAGTGGCAAGCGCATTGGCGCGAGACGGGACTGGATCGCACCCCGGAGCTGCAAGAGGGGATCCCCAAGTTCTACGCCCTGTCGATGTTTCCCTACCCCAGCGGCAAGCTGCACATGGGGCATGTGCGCAACTATTCCATCACCGATGTGATCGCCCGCCACAAACGGATGCAGGGGTACGCGGTGCTGCACCCGATGGGGTGGGATGCCTTTGGCCTGCCTGCCGAAAATGCGGCCATCGACCGAGGGATCCCACCCGCCAAGTGGACTTATGAGAACATTGCTCAGATGCGGGATCAGTTGCAGCGCTTGGGGCTTGCCTACGACTGGGAGCGGGAAGTCACCAGTTGTGCGCCAGACTACTACAAGTGGACGCAGTGGATTTTTCTGCAATTTTTGGCGGCGGGGCTGGCCTACCAAAAAGAAGCGGCGGTGAACTGGGATCCGGTGGATCAAACGGTGCTGGCGAACGAGCAGGTGGATGCCGAGGGTCGTTCTTGGCGATCCGGGGCGTTGGTGGAAAAGCGCATGCTGAAGCAGTGGTTTTTCAAAATCACCGCCTACGCCGATCAGCTATTGGCGGATCTGGAGAAGCTCTCCGGCTGGCCAGAGCGGGTGCGCATCATGCAGGAGAACTGGATTGGTCAGTCCGTCGGGGCCAAGGT
>JAUQVI010000005.1:0-32086 GCA_039794885.1 Thermostichus sp. DG02_5_bins_236 | reverse complement strand
GAGAAAATGGATCTCTCAGTCCGATCGTTTGTCTGTCCTCACTGCCAAGAACGGCATGATAGGGACATCAATGGGGCGATCAATATCAGAAATGAAGGCTTGCGGATTTTGGCCTCAGGAAGTGGGGCTTCTGCTTTGGGAGGGACTGTAAGACCAAAGGGAGGAAGGCGCAAGTCTACCCTCTCGGAGGCAAGTCCCGATGAACAAAGAAGCCCACGCTCTATTGCGTAGCAATGAGCGTCGGGTACTTCACAGGATAGGAGCTTATCTACACCAAACTGGGGATCCCTGACTCAACCTTGGCTTTACAGAATTAAGCGTAAAGCCAAGGTGCTTTAGCCCTGGGACATAAGCGATGTAAGCCGTAGGCGAACAGTACAATCCCTAATCAAAGCTTGGGGAGAGAACGACCGCTATCTGAATCAAGCAATTGCTTCAGGTAAGTCGGCTCGCTGAACCAAGCATCCCACGTGCCTCAGCCGTGGGAGTGTCAACCATGGATTGCCGAGCCCGTCGCAGCGATGTGCGGATCCCGGCGGCAGTCCAGTGGGATATCGATCGTATTCTTCAGATTTGGCAGGAATGTCGGCGGCAGTATGGTCAGGGGGGCGATTACTTGTTCGGTTCCTTTACCCTCGCAGATGCTATGTATGCACCGGTGGTCAGTCGCTTCCAAACCTATGGGGTCAAGCTGGAGGGGATTGCCGCAGCTTATGCAGAGGCGGTGTTAGGGATCCCTGCTGTTCAGGAGTGGATGGTGGTAGCAGCAGCAGAACTGGAGACACTTGTGACGGTATAAAACGGTATAGAGCAGTATCCAGAAGGGCGGGTCTATGACTGGTCAAGCCTGGGTTGTCATGGCAAGATCGGCGTACAGATGGGCCATTGCTGGAGATAGTTTGCCAGAGCATTGCCCACGCTCCTTTTCCTCTCACCTACACCCGCTGCCGTTTATGGATTACTACGCAATCTTGAACGTGTCTCCTGAAGCAGGTACAGAAGAAGTTAAGCAGGCATTTCGTCAATTGGCGCGGCAGTTTCATCCCGATGTAGCCGGAGAGGGATCCCGAGAACGGTTTCAGCAAATCCGCAAAGCCTATCAGGTGCTAAGTGACCCAGAGCAACGACGGCAGTACGACGCACAGCGGCAATCTCTGCCCCCAGGTACTGCTTCAAGTTCTAGCCGGGAGGGTCGTGTTGTGGTTCGCACGGGATCCCCTTCAGAGAACGAACCTGACCTAGCCTTGCTGAAAGAGGGAATTGCCCGAGTTAGAGCTGCTTGGCGCAATCAACAGCTTCCCACTGCTGTGGCTCAAGCAGAGGCACTACGGAAGCGATTTCCCAATTCCGGTGAGGTCGTGCATATTCTTGCCTTGGCCTACCAACGCTTTGGGAATTACTTGATCTACACAGGGCGAAATCAACAGGCAGAAGCCTATCTGAGAAAAGCCCTAGCCACCGAACCGCGCAATCGAGAACTGGTCTTTGAGATCAAGCGAGATCTTGCTCGTTTGGGTATTCAAGACTGAAGATTTATTTGATTCAGACATAAGTTAAGCCTTTTTTAAGTTCTTTTCCTTGGACAAGGATCCAACATCCCCATTGAGCTATGGGAACCAACTGTGTCTAACCCTTCTCCTCAGTTAAAACCATTGGACATAGGCGAATTCTTATGAATCAGACTGGATTGCTGTAGAGCAGACCTGACTGCTACTTTGGAGACTTCTGTAGCTTTTGCGAAACCTCATCAAATCTGTTCCCAATACATCAACAAATTAGGGATCCCTACTTGAGATAGGGATCCCTGGGTCTGAACAGATGAGCTTATGGAATGAGCTTACAGCTTGTACTCAACGCCGCTGATCTCATCGATCTGACGGATTACTCTCCAATACTCCTCGTAGGAGATCGGAATAAAAGTTTCCTGTGGCGGATCAGACTTACCGAACTCCTCTGCTAGCTTGGTTCCCGTCCAATCGAAGGTGAGGAAGGCTTCCTCCACCTTCTTGGCCAGCTCAGGATTCAGGTTATAAACCACTCCGTAGGCAGTGGTGGGGAAAATTTCCGACTTGTAGATGATCCGCAGGTCTTCAGGCTTAATAGCGCCACGGGCTTCCACACGGCGTCGCACCTGGTCGGCAATGGCACCAGCATCGTAGTCTTTGTTGGCCACCCCTAAAATGGAGTTCTCGTGGTTACCCGAGAAAACCGACTCGTAGTCTTTCCCTTCTTCTAGCCCTACTTCTGCCTCCAGTAAAGCTACCGGGGCCTTGTAACCGGAGTTGGAAGTAGGGGCAGTGAACGCAACTTTCTTAGCTTTCAGATCATCCAACGAATCAATATCGCTATCGGCAGGCACGATAATTTCCATGCGGTAACCATAGCGGCCATCCTTGGCAGCCATCATGGCAAAGGGACGGAAGCCCACAGCATTCACGGCCAAAGGCACAGAGCCGCTGTTAAACCCAGAAACGTGCAAACGGCCCGCCCGCATCGCTTCTAGCTGGGCAGCATTAGATTGCACAGAAAAAAACTCGATGTTCTTGCCCGTGACCTTGGCCAGATGGTCAATAAAGTCGGCCCACAGCTCCTTGTAGGTGGAGGGATCCTCTACCGGTGTGTAGGCAAATACCAGCGTGTCGGGATCCACCCACTCCTTAGGATCCTCCGGTACATCGGCAATCAAGTCGCCATCCCGGTCACAGAAGCGCTCGTCCATTTGCGGCGGACGGGGGCAATCCTTGGCCTGGGCATGGACCAATCCGGCCACAGCCACAGAAGCACCAGCTACGGTGGCAAATAGACCCATTAACAAAGAGCGGCGGCCTGTCAAGAATGTTTCCATCACGGTGTCTATCGACTCCTGAGCGAGAGCTTAATTTTTTCATCGGAACAGCTAGAAAATAGCAGACTAGGGTTAACTTCTCGTTAAGCAAAGAGAGTGAAGAAGCAACTTTGGCTCACCCATCTCAGGGGAATCCTATGGAAGGGCAGATTTTGTCCAAAAGCGAGCGGAAAAACCTAAAATCCCTCATTTTTTCTCTCGCCTCAACGTGCTATGAGTTAAAGCAACCGGATCCGACACAAAAAGCCATGCCCACTCCCCCGATTCACTTTGGCACCGATGGTTGGCGAGCTGTCATTGCTGATGACTTCACCTTTGAACGGCTAGGCATTGCCGCCCAAGCCAGTGCCCAAGTGTTAGCTCGCACCTACCCCGGCGAAGGAATTGTGGTTGGGTATGACAACCGCTTTCTCTCAGAACAATTTGCCAGCCATACAGCCGAGGTTGTTGCCAGCCTCGGGATCCCGGTTTATCTCTCCAGTTGTGCGGCTCCCACCCCTGCTTTTAGCTGGGCAGCCAAAGAACAAGGATGCCATGGCGCCCTGGTGATCACCGCCAGCCATAACCCCGCTCATTATTCCGGCCTCAAGGTCAAGGGAGGTTTTGGTGGATCCGTACCACTGCAGGTCACCACGCAAATTGAGCAGGAGATGCACAACCTCTCCCCCGCTAGTGCCCAGAAAGCCATCATTCAAAACTGGGATCCCTGGCCGGGTTATCTCACTCAACTGAGCCGCTTTGTAGATGTGCAAAAGCTAAAGGGATCCCCGGCCAAAATTTGGGTGGATGCCATGTTTGGCTCCGGCTCAGGAGGTCTGACGCGTCTTTTGGGGGACAGGGTCATTGAATTACAGAGTTACCGGGATCCCCTTTTTGGTGGTTTTCCCCCAGAACCTTTGCCGCAGAACCTCCAGAAATCCTCTCAGAGGATTGCAGCAGATCCTGCTCCTTTGAAAATGGGCCTGGTATTTGATGGGGATGCCGATCGTATTGCGGCTATTGATGGCCAGGGAAATTTTCTCAGCCCGCAAATTCTGATCCCCATTTTGATCGATCACTTGGCAGGGCGACGCGGATTGCGAGGAGAAATTGTTAAAACCATCAGCGGTTCTGAACTTTTCGTTAAGGTTGCAGAATACTATGGCTTACCGATTACGGAGATGCCAGTTGGTTTTAAGTACATTGCTGAGCGCATGCTGAGCACAGACGTGCTGTTGGGTGGGGAAGAATCCGGTGGAATTGGCTACTTGGGCCACATTCCCGAACGGGATGCTCTGCTCTCGGGGCTATACTTAATCGAAGCTGTCACAGAAACAGAGCAAGATCTGAGGGAAATCTACCGTGCTCTGCAAGAACGAGCCGGATTCACCTCTTCGTACCTACGCCGGGATTTACACCTTGCCGATCAAACCCAACAAACTCAGATTCTGAAAAGGCTCCATTGGGATCCCCCCCTTGAGATTTTGGGGCAGAAAGTGGTGAAACATTTCGACCAAGATGGCCACAAATTTACCTTAGCCAATAGCAGTTGGGTAATGATTCGTGGCAGCGGCACAGAACCTTTGCTACGACTCTACGCAGAAGCGCAGGATATCGATTCCGTTAACAACCTGCTTGATTGGGCCGGTGAGATGGCACAGGGCAGTGCCTCTACTACTGCCTGACAAGGCTCCTGCTTAGTTAAGTCAATTCAGTCCTTTGCAGGCTTCCTCCTATCACCTCTCCTATCAAACAAATATCATCAAATCAAATATCAGAGGAATTGGTGACTCTCCGGCTGCAACACCACTTCACTGGGCACCGCATTTGCAGGTGCAGAGAGTGCAAACTGGATTGCCTCGGCAGCAGTGGCAGGGCTTAACATTTTGTCCCGCTGAACTTTTAAGCTAATCGGATCCCAGAAGGGGGAATCTACGCCGCCAAAGTAAAACAAGGTAAATCTGACCCCAAATCGCTTTAGCTCATCGGCCATGCACTTGCTAAAGCCAGCCACACCAAACTTGGCAGCACAGTAGGCAGAAGCCATGGCCATAGGATGGCGACCCAAAATGCCAGGAAAATTGAGAATATGCCCAGATTTTTGCTCACGCATGTGATTGGCAACCAACTGACTCGTGTAAAAGCTGCCCTTGAGGTTGACCGACAACATACGCTCCAGATCTTCAGGGGTAATCTGAGGAGCAGGCTTTAAGATCCCGGCTCCAGCTAGGTTAATCAGCACGTCGATGCGCCCATGCTGCCGTATCGTTTGGGCCACCAGAGCTTCCACCTGGGCATAATCGGTTACATCAGTAGGGATCCCTGTTGCGGAGCCGACCCCATGAGCAGTTGCTTTTTCCACCAAAGCCTGTAGAGGTTCCGCCCGCCGAGCCGCCAAGACCCAATGGGATCCTGCCTGAGCCAACCGAGGGACAAGAGCACTACCAATGCCGCCCGTGGCTCCTGTAATCAAAATGACTGCTTGCGATAATGAGGATGTCACTTTACATTTCTTAAACTCTCTTTCTCATCATACACAGGGATCCCGTGTAGATCTGGGTCAGTGAGGCCGTAGCGAGCATGGCTGAGGCTAGTAACAGCCACATCACCATTGTGGGCAATCTTTTTGCATTGCTGACACAAAAGTTCGCCTGGAAGCCTGTAACTGCTTCTACTATCCTGGTGTCATGGTTACCTGTGACCCTTGTGATACCAAAACCTCCCTCTACAAAGCTTTCCCAAGCTGATTGTAGAAGTCCTCTCTGAGTCCACAGAAGCCTTTGACCGGGGCGATAAGTTCGCTGACTACCAGACCCTCGAAAGCTAGGTAATCCTCAACACCCGCCATCAGCGAGTTGAATGCTTTCGGCGCACCCCCGACAACTGGCTGCTGCAAATCTACGACCTTGACTCTTATCCAGGAGTGGTTAGCAAAGGCACATCTTGCAGGCTAAGGCCCTTTCTCTAGTCATATCCCACGGGATAAGTGGAAATATTACATGTGAGGCAACAGGAAGGAAAGCACTGTTGTAGCAAATCCGCCCCCAAACTGATGAAACGGATAGACATGGCACTGGCAAAACAGGCTAGCGGCACCCTAGCAAACCAGGATCCCCAGCGCTACAGCTAACTCTCTTGGGCCAGTCCTTCCCCAGAGGGATCCTGACCTTCCAACCGACAGAATAGTTGCCGCATGATTAGCTCCCGCTGGCCAATGGAGAGGGATGGGGCGAGGGTGCCCGGAAAGTGGGGCATGGCTAAGGTGACCCGATCCAGTAAGTCAGCACGGCTTTGCTTTTGTTGAATAGACCAGGCCCGTTCCAAAATGTTTTGAGCTGCTTCCGGTTCCAGACCAGCTTGTTCCGATAGCCAAGTCGCCAGTTGTTCCAGATCGGGGTCAAAACGCAGCCGATACATATAAATCAACATGCCGATTCCGATCACGAGCCCCAGGCCACTGGCGATGTACGCCACCTTGATCGAGGTGCCTGGCAGATAGGCCACCGCTGAAATGCGCAAAATTTCATACGGGATCCGAATCAAGCTATAGCCGACCACATAGGTCCAAACCCAGGTACCATCCTTGAGTTTGGGGGCTCGCCAAAACATCCCCATCAGCAGGGCAAACAACACCAGATTCAGGACGCTTTCGTAGAAGAAGATCGGGTGAAAAAACTCAAACTGGCTGTACTGCGGTTCGCGGGCTTGGGGAGGAATATACACCTGCAACGGCCAAGCACTGCCTGGAGGGAGGGGGGCTCCATAGGCTTCTGAGTTGAAAAAATTTCCCCAACGCCCAATCGCTTGGCCTAAGATCAGCCCAGGGGTAAGAATATCAGCATATTTCCAACCGTTAATGCCGGTGGCACGGCAGTAGAGGTAGAGGGCTAAGGCCCCGGCCAGCACTCCACCATGGATAATGATGCCCCCCTGCCAAATGGCAAAAGCTGAGAGGGGGTTATCGCTAAACTCTGACCAATGGGTGAGCACGTAGTAAAGCCTGGCCCCCAAAAACCCAGATACCACCAGCCACAGAGCCAACATTTCTACTCGTTCGCTGGCTTTGCCTGGTTCTTTCTCCAGGTGCCGTGCTTCCGCCAAGGCTTTGGTCAAGATCAAGCCGAGCAACACTGCTGCTGCCATTAACAGCCCATACCAGCGCAAGCCCAAGCCCCCCACCCCAGGAGTCTCGGCAGGAAAACGGAAGACAAATTCCCCTGGAGAACTGAAGGTGAGGCCTAACAGCCCGGGATCCCATGAGTTCATCAACAGCATGCTTTGCACCTCAGATCTTCTCAACTCAGTCGCACGGTTTTAGGTTAATGATTTCAGATCAACGATCATCTAGATCCTTCAGGCATAAGCTCATCCGCCGGGGATCCCTATTGATCCCACAATTCCACTTCACCAGACGGGGGCAGCTTGGCCAATAGGGCTTGAAATCGTTTGTTTTTGCGCAGGCGATCCAAGTCGGGATCGATGCGGGCAGCAGTCCCATACTTCTGGGGGTTTAACCGAATCGCCTCGGCAATACAGTCTATCGCTTCACGGGTGCGTCCCATAAGGGCATAGCAGTAACCTTTGTTGTAAATACCATTGACATGATTGGGATTGACTTGCAAAGACTGTTCGATGCTGGCCAGTGCTTCTGTTAAACGACCTAACTTGATGAGGGCATAGCCACGGTTATCCCATGCTTCAAAGTTGCCAGGGTCACACTCCACAGCCCGTTCATAGGAGCTGATTGCTTCCTCGACCCGTCCCATGTGCCGCAAGACCAAGCCGCGATTATTCCAGGCATGGGTGGCTTCTCGGGAACTGGATCCGGGTTTGTTGGCCAAAACCTGCAAGATATGCTCGTAGATGGCTAGGGATTCCGGGCCTTTCGGCAACAGGGTGCCTTTATTCATGCAACAGCCAATGTGATCGGGATCCACCTTCAGTCCTTCCTCGTAGGCTGCCAATGCGGCTTTTGGATCCCCACAGGTGGTGTAGCAACAGCCCAAGTTAAACCATACCTGTGCGTCGTCAGGGTTGAGGTGGAGGGCGCGGCGAAAACAGCCCACCCCGCGTAAGGGATTGCCCAAAGCCACGAAGATGTTGCCCTGATTGCTCCAGGCTTTGTAGTAGCTGGGGTTGATGGTCACGGCTTGCCGATAGGCCTCCAAGGCTGCTTCCCACCGCTCCAAAGCCGCAAGGCTATTCCCCTTGTTGGCCCAGGCTTCATAGTGCTCAGGGTTAAGGCGGATCACCTGCTCAAAACTGTCAATCGCCTCCAGATGATGCCCCCAATCCGCCAAAGCGATGCCCCGATTGTTCCAAACCCGCTCGTGATCAGGGCGCAAAGCCAAGGCGCGATCAAAACTTTCGATGCTGGCGGGGTAACGGCCCAAATGAGCTAGGGCTAGGGCGCGGTTGACCCATGCCTCGAAGTGGCCGGGATCCCAGGCAATCACCTGATCAAATTGCAGGAGTGCCAGTTCCTGTTGCTGGTTAACCAGGTAGCGTTGGCCCAGTTGTAGGCAATACTCCACCTCAAAGGGTTCTGGCATAAGAAGGGCATCCTCCCTCACTCCCGCAGTACGTAACCTACCCCACGTACGGTCTGGATGAGACGCTTTTCCCCTTGGTCTTCGATTTTGAGGCGCAGGTAGCGAATATACACCTCGATGATGTTGGAGTCGCCCATAAAGTCAAATCCCCAGACATGCTCCAAGATTTGTTGCCGGGTCAATACCTGCCGAGGATGCTCCATCAGGTAGCGCAGCAAATCGTACTCTTTGGCGGTTAGCTCCACCCGTCGTTCTCCCCGTGTCACCTCTCGCGTCAGCGGATCCAAGGTCAAATCCATAAAAGCCAGATGACCATCATCGGATCCCTTTTGGCGGCGCAAATGGGCCCGGATCCGAGCCAGCAACTCTTGAATGCTGAAGGGCTTCACCACATAATCATCTGCCCCTGCATCCAACCCTGCTACCCGGTCAGACACATCATCTCTAGCGGTCATCAATACCACCGGTACCCGATTGCCTGTAGAGCGCAGTCGCCGACAAATCTCCAAACCGGATATACCGGGCAACATCCAATCCAGCAGCACCAGGTCGGGCTTTTGGTCGCGGGCTGCCATTAGCCCGGTTGTCCCATCACTGGCCACGCTAACTCGATACCCCTCGTAGGCCAGCTCCGTCTCCACAAAACGGGCCAGTTTTGCTTCATCTTCAATTACCAGGATGTGGGCAGAGGACGGGTCGGTTTCTGACATACTCTCTCCTGAAGGGAAGAGATAGAAGACTTGCCTATTGCCCACAAGCATACCCCAGCCCTATCAATCAATTGCCAGGGATCCCTGTCTGTGCCTCAGCAGCTGAGTTTTGGGAGACGGGTTTGGGGTAAGAGAATGGTGGCTGGTCAGAAGCTAGAATGTGGATGAAGCCTCCGCCAGAAATTAGAGAAAGCAGGAGTTTTTAATCTGAATAGGCAGCTGAAGGGTGATCTTGGGCAGCTGGTGGTCATTACCGGCCATTCTGTCTGTAAGCTGCTGGAGATGAGGTCAAAGAATGTTATCGAACCAAGCCAGGCAGAAAAAGAAAATCAAGGTTAATAACCCAACCCATACCTACAGAGGCTACACATGAGTTCCACCGGTGAGCCTACTCTTAGAGATGTATTGAGTGCGATCGAAGGGATCCGACAGGATGTTGAAGGGATCCGACAGGATGTTGAAGGGATCCGACAGGATGTTTCTAAGACAAACGTGCAGCTGGAAACTGTAGTGACAGAGCAAGCGCAACGATGGACTGAGCAAGAGACAGAAAACCGAGTGATATTGGATCGAATTGACTCCTATCAGAAAGCAAGCACCCAGGTGGTTAATCTTGCTTTTGCCCTGATTGGCACTGCCACCGTTGCTCTGGTTGGTATCATTCTCAGACTTGCTGTTAACCTTTGACATACTCCCCACACCTGGAGAAACTTCAAGCAACACCTGCAGGCAAAGTTTGTCTTACAGCGCTGAACCCAGAGGTCTAAGCGAATACTGCTCTGGACATCCCGGCAGGAACTGCACCTCGCAAGGGTGAATGGCCCAAGTTAGAGGGAAGGACTGCATCAACCCCAATCTAACGATTGGTCAGAGCCGATAGAGAAGGTAGGATATCTTCTCGAAAAGGAACCTCATTTTGATTGACGTTCTCTAACTCGGCCAACATGAGAGGATTGACGCGATTCAGGTAGGGTACTAGCACCTGCCGTAGTCGTGGGCAGTAGAAACGATGGTAGCTGTAAACAGGGGTAGCTGGGAAGCCACGGCGAATTTTATGGGATCCCCCGGCGCCGGGGTCAAAATTGCGGATCCCTGCTTGAATGGCCAGTGCAATTGGTTCGTAGTAGCAAACATTAAAATGCAAAAACTTAACTTCTTCTCGACAACCCCAGTAGCGGCCAAATAAGCAATCCCCCTTACGGATACAGAAGGACATTCCCACCACATCCTCTCCCCGTTCCCCGGCCACCAACACCACCCGCTCCCGATAGTGGGGGTACAAGGATTCAAAAAAGCGCCGATTCAGATATTTGCTCCAATTCCAGAACTGGGCACAAGTGTTGCTGTAAAAGTCGTACATTAGGGAGAGTTGCCGAAGCGAGATACGCTCCCCTGTATAGATGTTCAGTTTTAGGCCACTCTTTTCCATCGCAGCCCGTTCTCGTTTAATGTTACGCCGCTGATTGGCATTAAATTGGCTTAGAAACTCTTCATAGGAGCGATAGCCAGGGTTGTGCCACTGGTAGTTGTGGGTAATGCGGGGAACAAACCCATCGGCTTCCAGTTGGGCGCGCCAGTCTAGATCCACATAAAGTAAGCTGAAGACAGAAATATCATTCTCCTGACAAAAGCGATCAATGGCCATCAGCATGAGTGGCCACAGTTCGGTCTCCAAGCTCTGCGGATGAGTGAGAATGCGATAGCCCGTGGCCGGCGTGAAGGGGGCCATGCCGATTAGTTTTGGGTAGTAACGTTCCCCCAGTTGGCCAGCAACAGCAGCCCATTCTTGGTCAAAAACAAATTCCCCCTGGCTGTGACTTTTCAAATAAAGTGGGGCAGCCGCGATCAACTGACCTTCGGATTCCACCAACAGATGACAGGGCATCCACCCGGTTTTACGGCTGGCAGATCCCGAGCTTTCTAAACTGTGCAACCATTCGTATTCCAAAAAAGGAGAGGTGCGCTCCGTCTCCAGCGCTTTCCAAGCGGCTGCCGGGATCTCGCGGATATCGTGGCACCAACGCAACTTCAAACGGGTTGACATTTGCCTGCTCGGATCAGCCCGACCCGTCGTGCAATTGCTTCAGCTTGACTGAAAAAAGGTCCCCAATGCTCCTGCTGACTCAACAGGGGATCCCCAACAGAAAGAAACAGCACCTGACAGGATCCCTGCGGCTGTTTGATCACATACCATTCTGAAACGGGATCCGAAACCATGCTGCTGCTCCTTTGCCAAAGACAGGCTTCCCGAATGGGCCCTATCTTCCCTTAATTCTAGTCGGGATCCCGAGGCTCGTAGTAGCGGTTGGCTAGCTCTAGGGCTGCCTGATACTTTTGCTCACGGCTGAGATCAGAACAGCGGGCAATGTGAGCGAAGGTATTGATGTCCGGGGGCAAAAAGTCGAAAGAGCGTTGTTCACGCACAATCTCGACCACCAAGTCACAAAGGGCTTGCTGGTAGTCATTGTAAAAAATTTCTCCCAAGGCTTTCAGGCGACCATCTGGCACAGGATTATTAAAATCAATGGCTTGGAGTTCTCCCTGCTCATCGATAAACATCTCCACCGAGTTCATCTCATAGCCCAAAACTCGATTGATAACCCGACAGGCATCGATCACTTTGCGCCCCAGCTCTGGGCTGAGAAATTCGGGATCAAAAATATATTCACTAGCATCTAGCTTGCGAAAGATATACTTTATCGGGATGATTTTGCGACCAATACATAAGGCCCGGATTTGCCAGGGATAAGGACTTTTTACCTTCTCTTGCAGCAGCATCACTTGGGATCCCGAATGGTTATACAAATACAGCAGCTGATCGAGGTTATAGGCCAGCTCTACCCCAATTGCCTCTCGCCCCTCGGCAGGCTTGATCACAATCGGCCAGCCCAGCTCTTCAGTCATCCCTTGCCAATCGAAAAATTTGTGATACTTAAAATCATCTCCCCGCAGAGCTGGGGCTTCCTTAGGAGGTAAGATATAGGTTCTCGGGATGGAAATACCCAGCTCCTTAACAACCATGTAGGCAGCATCTTTGTTGCGCAGATAGTAATAGAAGCTAAAGGGATTGTTGATAATATAAACCCCTTGAAAAGCAAAGCCCATAAATAGGCCAATTGCCTGTGGATAGAGATAGCTAAATCGATCCAGGATGAGGCGATATTTGGTGCGGTAATCGAGATTAACCTCGTGAATGGTGACGTGCTCGGCCCGGATCTTATAGGTTTGGCCATTGACAGCAGCGATGGGTGGGAGGGCATTGAGCCGTACTAAGGTATCATCCCCAAAGGGCTCACTAAAGTGTAGACTGCCAATCCAGTAGTCTTCCGTCATCGATCTTCCCTTCACTCCTCAGATGGGATCCTACGCGAAGGCGCGGATTTGTGCTTGCCAGGTGGGCCAGTCGTGATCCCCTTCCCAGACTTCCAATTGATGGGGAATGCTGTTGCGATTGAGAACTTCCGACAGCCGCAGATTATCGCTAAGGCAGTGGTCATGGTGGGCTGTTAGCAATTTGAGGTCAGTATTGCGCCCCCCCAGTTGATCCCACAGTTGCCGACTCATATTGGACATGTAAGCGAGTGGATTGATGAAATACAGCTCCTGCTCTGCCTGTTGGGGATCCCAGCCAGTGATCGACCCAAGGGCGGCCACGTCGTAGGGCCCACCTAAGGCCAAACAACGGCGTACCAAGCCCGGATGGCGACAGGTGAGATTCACCGCATGAGTTGCGCCTAGCGAAAACCCTGCTACCACCAAAAAATCATTTTGGGCTTCGTCCCTAGCATAGGGGATCAGCTCCTCCACCCAGTGTTGCTCCAGCAACAGCCATTGATCCCGCCGTTGTGGCAATTCCAGCTCATGGTTGAAAAAGGTTTCCCAGTCGAGGGTTTCCACACAAAAGGCTTGTAGGTAGCCCTGCTCCAGATGATGGTTGAGGCTGGCGATAATGCCTCGATCTTCCAAGTCGAAGAAGCGGCCATTGCTGGTGGGCAGGCAAATCATTGGGTAACCTTGCTGCCCAAAGTGAAGCATTTCCATATCCCGGCCCAAAATCCGAGAGGGGAAGCGCAGATACTGACGGGAATAGGACATGGGGAACCAGAGGGGGGATCCTCTGAACAGATATATCAGGCTTTGTCCATCAAAGGCAGACAAGGGTTTGCCAGCCGAACCATTTCAATGGGTTCTAGGGCATCCGCAGACTCAGGAAATTTCCGTGAACAGATCCTTGAGGGCGGTGCGAGCGGCCAGGTGCTTACGGGTGGACTCGAGAATTTCTTCTTCCCGTTGCAGACGGCCTTCGGTACTGAGCATTTCTAGCAGAGCCTGTTGCTCTTGCGGGGCACCATGAAAGTGGCCAGCAATCCAGTAGGACAACTCCGTTGGGGTGGTGGGTAGTTGATCCGGCAGTTCGGTATCCCGCTCCATTAGCTTGCCCGAGAGGCGCACCACATCTTCCAGTAGGGTAGAGACTTGCCTCACCAAGCTTTGCAAATCAGAAGTCGTTGGCTCATCCTCGATCCACTCCACCAACCCCACCCGGAAGGGCTTTTCCCGTACGTAGTCCAGAAGGCGGAAGCGCTGCTGCCCAAGGGTCAAAATATCCATACGATCATCCGGCAACCGCTGTACCTGCAACACTTCGGCACAACAGCCCACTCGTACCGGGGATCCGGTCTGGGGATCAAACATGAGCACCCCAAAGCGCCGATCCGTCTCCAAGACGGTGTTGATCATCATGCGGTAGCGGGGCTCAAAAATATGCAGCGGCAGGGGGCGCCCCGGAAACAGCACCACCTCCGGCAGCGGGAACAAGGGTAGCTCACGAACATCCAGTGAAGAGGAAGGCATAGCGTCTGTGCTTTTCGTTGTAATGAGTCTAGCCCATCTTCTTTACTGATCTTTACCAATATGAGAGAGGATTGTCCGTATCCATCACAAGGTGTCCATCACATGAAGCGATGGTGCCAAACGGTGATGGCAATGGCCAGGGCATCGGCGGCATCATCCGGGCGCGGTAAGCTGGGCAAGTTGAGTTCTCGGGCCACAGCAGTTTGGACAGCATGTTTGTCGGCGCGTCCATACCCGGTTAGGCTTTGTTTCACCTGCGCGGGCGTAAACTCCACCGGTAGCAGCTGATGCTGAGCCAAAGCGAGCAAAATCACCCCACGGGCCTGAGCCACGGCAATGGTGTTGCCCATTTTGTAGAAGAAGAGTTTTTCGATCCCCACCTGTTGGGGGCGCAGTTGCTGCAACAGCTGATCCAAATCGTCGTGCAGGGTTTGTAGGCGTTCTGGCATCGATTGTTGGCTAGAGGTGCTGATCACGCCGTAATCGACAGGTTTTAAGCCCGTGGATCCCGCCCGAATGCAGCCAAAGCCCAGGGTGCCCAAACCGGGATCGAGGCCCAGGATCAACTGATCTGTCCCAAGGGGTTGCTGACGGGAAGGATCGGATGCTTCAGGCAGAGGTGTTCTCCTTGTCCAGTCTGGAGCTGGGATCCGGATCTGGCTCGGCAGGGTCGTGGCGCAGATACATCAACCCCGAGAGCAAGGTCAGAATCACCGCCAGCCAAAAACAGGGGATCCCCACCGGCCATCCTAAGATCAACAGAGCAATCGCCAGAATTTGGGTTACCGTTTTCGCCTTGCCCCAGAGGTTAGCACCCCGAATCTGGGTTTGATTCACCCGCCAACCGGCAATGGCCAGTTCTCGCCCCACAATCAGAAACACCCCCCAAGCTGGGATCCGCCCCAACTCCAGCAAACTGAGCAGCGGCGCCAGCACCAGCAGCTTATCCACCAGCGGATCCAAAACCTTGCCCACATCCGTCACCAACCGATAGCGCCGCGCCAAGTAGCCATCCAGCCAATCGGTGGCAGCCGCCAGCAGAAAAGCCCAAAAGGCCAATCCTTCTCCCAGCGGGGATCTCCAACTTAACCCCAGCAAAATAAACGGGATCCCGGCCAAACGCAAGAGGGTAATGGTGGTGGGCAGGTTCACCCAAGCCAGCCTGGGTCTCTGGCTCGGAACAACATTCTCCACGTTGGCTTTGCTCGAGTTCATCGGTAACGGCTCAATCGCTCGGTGAGCAGATCATAAAAGCCCTGGGCATCCACCTCAAAAGCCACTTGGGCATTGGCGGGCTGGTGACTGGATCCCCAGCGATCCACCACTGTACGGCCCAAGTTGAGGGGGCTAGCGGTTTCCACTTCTACATAGCAAGGTTTCATCCGGAACAGTTGTGATTCTAACAAATAGGCAATCACACAGGGGTCATGCAACGGCCCACCGGGCAATCCATAGCGCTCGATGTCGAACTTGCCGTAAAAGGTAAGCATAGCGGCCACCGTCTGCCCCACCTTTGTGCCCAAGGCACGAATCCGCTCAATCCGCTCTGGGGTGCTGATTACCTGGTGTGTCACATTCAATCCCAACATCACCACCTCGCGGATGCCAGCACTGAGCACCACCTGCGCCGCATGGGGATCCGTAAGGATATTGAACTCGGCTGCCGGGGTAACATTGCCCTCAAAAGCGGATCCGCCCATAAAGACCAACCTATCGATGTGCTCCACAATCTGCGGCTGCTGCACCAACGCCACCGCCAAGTTAGTCATCGGCCCCAGCAGAGCTAGGGTGACCGGCTGCGGGGCAGCCATCAAGGTCTCAATCAGGTACTGAACGGCGTGAGCGGATCCCAGAGGCATTTTCGGCTCTGGTAGGTCGGCCCCATCGATCCCGGTTTTGCCATGCACTTGTTCGGCAGTTTCCAGAGTGCGTAGCAGCGGACGCGGACAGCCGGCATAGACCCCCACTTGCGGATGACCGGCCAACTCACAGATTCGCCGCGCATTGCTACTGGTTTGCTGCACCGAAACATTCCCAGCCACTGTGGTGATCCCCAGCAGATGCAACTCTGGCGAGGCCAAGGCCAACAACAGGGCCACCGCATCATCCTGTCCAGGGTCACAATCGATGATCAGGGAGCGCGCCATAGGGATCCCAGCAGCAGTTCAACCTTAGTGTAGGCGGCAACGGCAAAGGCTATGCGCACCGGATCCTTAAACCAATGGGCCGCTTAGTCCATGCCCCCGCTCCATCCCCATGTGCAAGCATCACAGCCAGATTTACAATCAAAAATGGTTCCCCTCTCGCTCCTCATTGAACCCCAGTACACAGCCACTGCGTATTTGCCTACTGCAAGCTTGGGATCCACCGGATGGGGAGCCGCTAGCTTGTGAATCTCTCCTGCCCCCCGAACGCTTCACGACTGAACGTTTCTGCGAACCGGAACTCTTCTTAGACTATCTTCATCAGCAGGATGGCAGTATCGACTGTCTGGTATTACTGGTGGATCCGCTGCGACTGGAACATCTAGGACAAATTGGGGATCAACTCTGTGAATGGGGACTGCTGTTGCCCACCGTTTTGGCGCTAGTTTTTGAACCCTCAGAACCTGAGCCCATCTCAGAAGGAGCAAGCCGCATCCTCTCCCGTGCACGAACCCAAGCACCACCCCAAACCCCCCATGCTCTCACCCTCAATGCTCTCCTTAAGCGGGAGCAATTTTTCTACCACAATGCCACTTTGGTGCGATCCTTAGCACCGCGAGATCTGCTTGTTCACCTCCACCGCAGCGGGCTCTCTCCTCTAGAGCTGTTGATCGAGCGAGCCATCGCCTTGTTTCTCCAGGTTTCTCCTACCTGTGGTCTACCTCAGGGACAGGTACGTCCTAAAGGGCAAGCCTACCTGACCTACAGCAACCAGCAACAGCAGCGGCTAGCGGAAAAACTCCGGGAACGACTGGGTTATGCCGGAGTGTATTATCATCGTGACCCAGAGCTGTTTTATCGACGACTGCCTGCCCCGGAGCAACGGGCTTTGATGTACCGGCTAAGGGGCTTGTACCAAACCATCGTCCTGGAATACTTCCAGTCTCCGGAAACCGCCAATGCCCGCATTGATGAACTGGTGGCCCTGGCCTTTTTTGCCGATATTGGCGCTGCCCAACTGTTGGAGTTACACATGAGCTTAATGGAGGATTTTGCCAAACAACTGAAATTGGAGGGCCGCAATGAGGAGATCCTGCTGGACTATCGCATTACCCTAATCGATGTCATGGCCCACCTGAGCGAAATGTACCGCCGCTCCATTCCCAAGTCTGCGCCGAGGGATCCCTGAATATGTCTGCCGAAGGTCGTAAAGCCTATGTTCTCAAGCTCTACGTGGCGGGCAACACCCCCAATTCCCTGCGTGCCCTCAATACCCTGCAAGACATTTTGGAAAAAGAGTTTCGCGGTGTGTATAGCCTCAAGGTGATCGATGTCTTGAAAAATCCGCAACTGGCAGAAGAAGATAAGATCTTGGCAACGCCAACTTTGGCCAAAATCCTGCCGCCACCGGTACGGAAGATCATTGGGGATCTCTCCAACCGTGAGAAGGTCTTGATTGGCTTGGATCTGCTCTACGAAGAATTGGACGAAGAGGCTTAAAACACGGCGCTAGGTGAGTGAGGAGAGTGGGATGAGTCAATCATTGGGGCCGTCTGCCGAAAAGCCACAGGACAAGCCCTCAGAAGCGGCAACCGAGCCCATCAAACCAAGCCGCCGCATGGGACTTTCGGAGCCGCGCGGGATCCCGAAAAAACCCACCGGCATTGAGGGCTTTGACGACATTAGCCACGATGGCTTGCCCTTGGGGCGCACCACCCTGGCCAGCGGCACCTCCGGCACCGGCAAAACCCTGTTCGCCATCCAATTTCTCTACAACGGCATCGTTCGGTATCAAGAGCCGGGCATTTTCGTCACCTTTGAAGAAACCCCCGTTGATATCATCCGCAATGCCTCTAGTTTTGGGTGGGATTTACAGTCTCTGATTGACAAAGGGCAGCTGTTTATTCTCGATGCCTCCCCTGACCCAGAAGGCTACGAAGTCAGCGGCAATTTTGATCTATCGGCACTGATCGAGCGCATCCAATACGCCATCCGCAAATACAAAGCCAAGCGGGTCTCCATCGACTCCGTCACTGCCATCTTCCAGCAATACGACCCGGCTGGAATTGTGCGCCGGGAGCTGTTTCGCCTCACCGCCCGCCTCAAGCAGGCCAATGTCACCACCGTCATGACCACAGAGCGCACCGACGAGTACGGCCCGATTGCTCGCTTTGGTGTGGAAGAGTTTGTCTCCGACAACGTTGTCGTCTTGCGCAACATCCTCGAAGGGGAAAAACGGCGGCGCACCATTGAGATCTTGAAACTGCGGGGCACCACCCACATGAAGGGAGAATATCCCTTCACCATCACCAACGATGGCATCAACATCTTCCCGCTGGGAGCTATGCAACTGACGCAACGCTCCTCCAATGTGCGGGTGTCTTCCGGTATTGAAAAGCTAGATGAGATGTGTGGCGGTGGCTTCTTCAAAGATTCAATCATCCTGGCGACAGGCGCCACTGGCACCGGCAAAACCTCTCTGGTGAGCAAATTTCTGGAGCGGGGCTGCCTGGATGGAGAACGCTGCATTCTTTTTGCCTACGAAGAATCGCGGGCTCAACTGTCCCGCAATGCCTCCTCTTGGGGTATCGATCTAGAAGAATTCGAGCGGCAAGGCCTACTGAAGATCCTCTGCGCCTATCCCGAGTCAGCGGGCTTGGAAGATCACCTGCAAAAAATCAAAACCGAAATGATGGGTTTCAGTCCCTCTCGCATTGCCATCGACTCCCTTTCAGCACTAGCACGCGGGGTGAGCCAGAATGCCTTTCGTCAGTTTGTGATTGGGGTCACCGGCCTGGCCAAACAAGAGGAGATCACCGGCTTTTTCACCAATACCACCGACCAATTCATGGGATCCCACTCCATCACCGAATCCCATATCTCCACCATCACCGACACGATCATCCTGTTGCAATACGTAGAAATCCGGGGCGAGATGGCCCGTGCTCTCAATGTTTTCAAAATGCGCGGCTCCTGGCACGACAAAGGCATCCGCGAGTACCTGATCTCCAATGCCGGCATCCAAATTCGCGACTCCTTCCGGGGCTACGAGCGCATTATCAGTGGATCCCCAACCCGTATCAATGTGGATGAGAAAAACGAGCTCTCCCGCATTGTGCAAAATGTGCAAGCCCTCGATGACGATGGGTTTTGAGCAGTTGCTGAGTCCTATTACTCTGGCAGGAGTCCGATATGACTACCCATTCCACTCCCGAGATAGTATCTACGGAACGATCCCCGAAGCTGCTTCTTGGAGAAGAACGTGTTGTCCTCGATTACATCAGTTGGCAGACATTTGAGCGATTGCTGACAGAAGCAGGGGAAGGTCGAAATGCCCGTTTCCACTACTGGAAAGGGAGGTTAGAAATCATGTCCCCCCTTGCTCCTCATGAAGGCAGCAATCGCTTCCTGGAAAGTTTGATCGTGGTTATTGCTGAAGAGTGGAACCTGAATTTGCGCCAGCTCGGCTCCTGGACGATGCGGCGATCTGATTTGCAGATGGGGGCAGAGCCAGACTCTTGTTACTACATTCAACATGAGCTGCTCATCCGCCACAAAGAGGAAATTGACTTGGCTGTTGATCCGCCCCCAGACCTCGTGTTGGAAATCGACATCACCCATCCCTCCAAGCGCCGCCTCCCCATTTACGCCAAGCTGGGGGTTCCAGAGGTGTGGACTTACAACGGACGCACTGTGCAATATTTTCAACGTCAAGATGACACCTACCTCCCGATTGCCCAAAGTCTGAGTTTCCCCAGTTTGCCAGCGTCTATCCTTCAGGAATTTCTGGAGAAGCGCTATGTTATCGGGGAAATAGAAGCGATTCGACAGTTCCGCGAGTGGGCTCGTCAACAGCTCCGTTAACGGGGTACACTTTGGACTCCAAAACGAGCAAATCCTGAGCCGCGTCGGGCTTGAACCGGATCCCTGGCGGTATCGGGTCAGCTAACACAAGCATTTCCCGACAGTCAACGGCAAATCGGTGGTAACCCCCGAATAAATTGGGTAGTATGCGTCTAGCAGTGGCGCAAAGGGCGGTATTTCCCGGAGTGTTTAGCTTTCTCGGCGGTTCCAAAACCCAAACCATGCTTGGGGTGGATATCAACCCTGAGCGCATCTCGGTCGCCCAACTGAAAAAGCAGGGCAATGGTCGCTATCGTCTGGCCCACTACCACAGTGTGGAAATGCCAGAAGGGGCGATGATCGAAGGGCGCATCCTGGATCCAGGCACGATTGGCTTGGCCCTAATGAATTTACTGAATGAAAACAAAATCCCCACCAACTTGCCGACAGCAACAGCAGTGCCTGTACGGGAAGCCATTGTCCGTTTAATTCGCTTGCCTGCCGACCTACCTGCTGACGAGTTGCGTCGGGTGGTGCTGGAACAAGAAGCCGAGCTTTACATCCCCTACCCACGGGATCAAGCGGATGTCGATTACCAACCCTTGGGCCTAGATCTTTCCCAGGACGGCATTGAACGCATTGAAGTGCTGTTGGTGGCCATCCCCAAAGAGGTGGTAGACAACTACATGGAAGTGCTGCAAGCAGCCAACTTGAAGGTGCGCTGTGTGGAGCTGGCTAGCTTCTCTCTCATTCGCACCATTCGTGAACAGCTGACCCAGTATGGCCCTCAAGAAGCAGTGTTACTGAGTTCGATTGGCTATGAAAGCAGCGAGATCAGCATCTTGGTGAACGGGATCCCGCAATTTACTCGCACCGTCAACATCGGCACCATTCATATGCGGCAGGTCTTGGCCCAATCGCTGAATCTGCCGATTAGCCGGACAGGGGATCTGTTGCAATCTCTCAAATTGCCCCTGATTAGCCCCACTGATGTTCTCTCGACGGGAGAACAGCCCATTACTGGTAATCCAGGGGTCACCGCCGTAACGCGGGTTATCTCCGATTTGGCAGATGAGATCAGGCGCTCCATTGACTTTTTCATCAATACAGAAAGCAGCGCTCCCGTTGTCAAGGTACTCCTTGCTGGCCCTGGTGCCAGTATTGGACAAATGGATGGGTTCTTGTCTCAGTCTTTGAGTATGGCGGTGGAATTGGCGGATCCCTTTGGCAACATTGCGGTGCCAGATTCTCTGGAACTGCCCTTGCAAGAGCGTCCAGCGATGGGGGTGGCCATCGGTCTGGGGCTGCGGGAATACACCAAGTAGAGGGCAACCCAGAGATGGGCCAGCCCACGATGAATCGGAAAAATGGATGTAGATCGAGAGGCGCTCAGGAGATATGTATACACCGGATATTAACTTCCTTAAAGAAAGGCCAGATGCTATCACCACCGTTCGCACGGGTGGAGGAGCCGTTGTTACTCCTGGTGCTGGCGGGGGATCCCAGAATTGGATCCCGGCCATTGGTCTTGGAGCTGTGGCTGCTGCTGTGGCAATTGGGGCTTTTCTCTATTTCCAAGACAGCTTTACCCGGCAGCTTCAAACCCTCCAAACCGAACAGACCCGCCTAAATAACGAACTGAGCACCGCCAATGCGGAACTGGCTCGTTTACAGGCCCTCGATCAAGAGTTACAAACCATTCGTGCCCAGACTGAAGGGTTTCGCTCTTTTCTGGGTTCTGTACAGCCCTGGTCGGCCATTTTGGAAGAATTTCGCCGCAAGATCCCTGGCCAAGGGGTCTGGGTGACAGGGGTGAGTGCCTCCGGTGATACCCTCAACGTACAAGGGGGAGCGCTGGACTTTGCCCAAGTGAATGATTTTCTGCTCACCCTATTGGATTCGGATTTTGTCACGGGTGCTGTGATCAACCGCAGTGAGCGTGTCGATGGCACTGAGACGACCGAACCCAGTGTCAACTATGGCCTGACTGTTACGGTTCGCACCCTGGGGGATCCCGATCCGGAATTTACTCGTGAGTTGGAGCAGCGTGGGGCAGCAGGCTTGGTCGAGAAGATCAGAATTTTGCGCCAAGTGGAGGCGAACTAATGGCTGGACAATACCCGGTAGACAGTTATTACGACGAACAGGTTGCGGCAGCTCCGGCAGGCCCTCCAGTTTTGTTGGGGATAGAGCTAACCCCAATTCGAATTGGGTTGCTCATTGGGGCCTTGGGTATTGGTACAGCCGGGGTTTTGGCCTTTACCCAGCTGCGTCCACTGATTGAGCAAGTACAAGCAACGGAAGAGGACGTAGCCAATAAAACCACCCAACTGCAGGGGGTACAGGGTCAGATTGCCAGCTTGCAGGATGTACCCAATCAGATCGAGAGGGCTCGCGTGGAGCAGCAACAGATTAGTGCATTGCTCTCGACCCCTGAGAATGCCGACACCCAGTTGCTGGACTTGAATCGTCTGGTTCAAGGGCGGATTGGCAGCGAGTTGCGCAGTTTTAACCCTTCTCCATTAGGGCCGGCTTCTTCAGCGAATCCTGAGGTTCCAGCCATTATTTCTCCGGCCATTCAGGTGCAAACCACTCGTGTCAGCTTGCGTGGCCCATACACTGACGTAATCAACCTGATGGGGGATGTAGAGCGTTTGCGGACGCTGTTCCGGGTAAGCAATATCACATTGCAACCCATCCCGGATACCGGCGAGTTGAATAGTTCATTTGACCTGATTGCCTACATCTACAACAGTGAGATTCCTTTGGGTACTGCTCCGGCACCTGCAGAATGAGAAACGCCGACTCCCTAACCCAGTGAGTGACTGGCATAGTCGATCACTTGCTTAACTGTTGGCATATGAGAACAGGATCCTGTTGTTGCAGGATCCTTTTTTGGCGGATGGGTAAAAAGTAGGAGGAAATTGGCGACAAAGCACAGGTAGTGTTTCTTAATCGAAGATCTAGGAAAAATTTTCTATTAACTTGCTACAGGTAGTGGCAAACCTCAAGATTTCGGGTTTGATTAGGGAAGCACTGGGTGAACGAGTCAGAGGAGCACCCGTGGTGAGGTTAAGCAAGAACACGGTAGGGCGAACTGAGTGAGGTGTGAGGATGATGAACCGTCGAGTAGCTTATGGGTGTGCATTGAGCTTGATCCTGTCATTGCCCATGTTGGCTATGGAAAGTCGGGTTGATGAGGCTGCAGCTCAACAGTTGACCTCCGCAAACCCCCAAAGCATCAGCCGCATCAAGGATGTCCGTTTGGTGCCCAATGGCAACCGAATGAAACTCGAGATTGACACGGTGGGGGGAACTCGCCCGCAGGTGTTCTTTACCCAGCAGGGCCAATCCTGGATCGGCGATATCACCAATGCTCAGTTAGATATGGGCCAAGGTGGCTATCGCCAAGAGTCGCCATTGCCTGGGGTGAGCTTTATCGAAGCCAAGCAAGTGGGTAGTGACAGTGTGCGGGTGCAAATTGCTGGCACGTCAGCAGCTCCCCAAGGATTACTGGCTCAGCGTAGCCCCACCCAATTGGTTTTCGACTTTGAAGGGTTGCCCTCTGCTCAAGTGGCTTCTACTCCTGGTCAAGCGACAATGCCAGTCATGGCTCCCCAAGCTCCTGTTGCACAACCCCCGGCGCCTCAACCCATTGCTCAAAGTCCCGCCCAAATACCGTCCCAACCTTCTGTCAGCGCTCCTGCTGCTCCTGCCCCGCCGATGATTTCTCAGGTGCCAGCAGTCAATCAACTGAATCAACCGCAACTGCCTCCAGGGGCTCTGCCTAATGGATCCCAGTTCCAAGGGCGGGCCATTGCACCTCCTTCTGGGGATATTGCAGTAGGTACGATCTTGCCAAGTCCGCCCACCGTCGATTTGGGATCCAACGCCACAATTACCTTGACTTTGAAAGATGCTCCTGTGGGTGATGTGTTGAGCTTGTTGGTGCGCCGGGCCGGGTTGAACGTGGTGCTCAATGATGTACCTCCAGATTTGACGATTTCATTGGATGTCAGTGATTCACCCTTACAAGACACATTTAACTTTATCTTGCGGCTAAAAGAATTGCAGGCCCAGCGTCGTGAACAAACCGTATTTATTGGCACTAACTTACCTGGGGTAGATCAACGAATTGTTCGTACTTTTCGATTAAATCAGGTTGTTCTAGATGCAACCAAACAAGACACAACAACTTCAACTGCGCAAGGTGCAGGTAACGCTTCTGTAACCGTAGAAAGAATAAGAGAAGAATCAACAATTATTAACTCTCTTGAACGGTTAGCGGAAGTAGGTGGGCCACTTGAGGGTGTTACCTTTATTCCTGATGTTCGCACCAACTCAATCACTGCTACTGGTACTGCAACGCAATTGGATCTTGTTGCTGCTTACATTGCACAACTTGATATTAGAACCCGTCAGGTACTTCTCAATGTTCGCTTAGTAGATGTGCAGATAACTGGCAACAGTAGTCTTGGCGTAGACTTAGGTTCTGCAAGTGGCAACTTTGCTTTAGGAACTGGGAGTGAGACAGCAGGTAGTTTTGGCGGAACGCCTCTAGATCAGCCTTCTGGTTCATCTGTACCGAATGTTGGCCCAAGCGCTCCTATTGGCAGTCCAGAGCTCGGTGGTGGTGGAACATTTGTTTTCAACACACTAAATCGTCTTCAACAATCATTAGCAATGCGACTCGAAGCCGCGATTAGTGACGGTACAGCTAAAGTCTTGGCAGATCCGAAACTGGTGGTGACTGAGGGTGGAGCAAGTGCTCTATCAATTGGGCAGGATGTAATTGTTAACGTTCAGTCGAATACAGATCCTGCTACAGGTGTTACTATTGTCAGCTTCACGAAAGATACAGCAGGAGTAACGATAGGTGTTGGCTCTGTTAGGATTGATGACAATGGCTTTGTGACTTTAGATTTACAACCCACAGTGTCTTCCCCTGCTGACACTGTGGCAGCTGCTGGAACTACGTTGACTCTACTGAATCGTAGGGCTGTGCAAGCTACTCGGATTCGAGTGAGAGACGGACAAACTTTTGTGCTTTCTGGACTGATTCAGGATACGGATCGTGTCGACGTAAGAAAAGTTCCTCTCTTGGCTGATATTCCTTTGCTAGGCTCGCTTTTCCGACGTCAAACTACGTCGAATGTGAGAACAGAAGTTGTACTTATGTTGACCCCATATATTTTGAGAGATGATGTTGCATATGGGCTACCCCAAGTCCCTTAACTTGTATGAGCTTCAGACTCTCAATACTGATCAAAATATGAGGTAGTTTGTGATTTGATGCTGAGATTCAACTCTAGCTACCGATTTTGGGTCAGGCTGGGATCCCTTTTTCTCAGTCTGGCATTGGCACTGGTTTTGGCAGGGACAGGGGTTGGCTGGACGCAAAACCATACCCTTTCTCTGTCGGTACAGGGGCAGAGTTATCCCCAATTGGTAGAGCAAGCTCGTCCTTTGGTGTGGCAAGTGCTAGGGCAACAGTTTCAGGCCCAACCTCAAGTGGAGCAAGTGACTTTAGAGGTGCTGGGACAAGCTGGGGAGCAGCAGGTTCCTCTTTTCACCGTGCGCATGCCCCGCAGCATCTGGCAGCAAAACCCGTCTCCAAGCCAACTGGAGGAATACAGCATTTTTTATCCAAATGCTTTGGCTCTTTTGCAGCCTCGTGCCCCTGTGCAGCAAGCTCAACTGGAGTTTACTGCACCTCTGCCAACTGGAATTGCCTTGGTTTCTAGCAATCCTTCTGTAGGCCAAAAAGGGATCCCGATCGATCAGCGAATTCATTTGCGCTTTGATCGACAACTTCCAGTAGGGTTAACCAGTTTGGCCTTCGGGATCCAACCCCCTTTGGAGGTGGCCTTTGATATTCAAGGCAATGATCTGATTTTTCAACCTTTACAACTTCTCCATTACAGCACTGACTATAAAGTGCTCCTACCTGTATCGCAAGAGTTAGATTTGCAAAAATCCATAGAGCTAACTTTCCGCACAGAGCCTCAATACACCTATCAGCGGAATATTAAACCCTTGCTAGAAGCCAGTTGTGTGGGTTGTCATCAGCAAGCAGGTCGAATGCGGCGCAGCCTGTTGGATAGTTATGCTGCGGTGATGCGTTATGTGACACCCGGTTCGGAAAACAGTGAGTTGCTCAAACCCCGTTGGTTAGCGCGTCATGCCGTCATTCAGCGGGCGGCAGGGATCCCTTTGAATGGAGGAGGAGCAACGACAGTGGATACCTTGAGCCTGTTGTCGGAAGGGGAAGGAGGGGAGGAACCAACGCCAACTATTCCTGCAACTGACCCAGAGGGAGACTCTTCGGGATCCTTTATTGGGCGCAGTGGATCCCCAGAATTGGCTTATATCCGCCGCAATGGCACCAGTGTGGATCGCCTAGGGCACTTGAGTCCTCACGAAATTCAGATCCTGCGCACCTGGATTATTCAGGATCGGGCTGCTGAAACCCTCTCGGGATAGAACGAACTGCGACTCAGCGGGGAGCCCTGGATAGGTTAGCAACCTATGATAGAAACTGAGAAGCCAAAAGCTGTATGACAACTTCCGCAGAAGACCGGCTAGACCGCATTGAGCGTGTTGTAGAGACTTTGGTCAACCAGCAGGGGGAAGTGCTGGGTCACGTTGATCAGCTGTCGCACCGAATGAATAGCTTGACCAATCGAGTGGATAGCTTAACGGATCAGGTAGACAATCTCACCGACCGGGTAGATGATCTGGCTGGGCAGGTGGGTGGACTCTCCCAGAGTGTCAATAAGCTGTCCAGCGATGTTGATAAATTAAGCTTCAAGTTTGATGCTGCTCAGTCTGTTGGTGAGCGGCTAGAACGGCTAGCAACCAGTTTGATTGCTGGAGCCACCATCAGCATTATTGCCGGGGTCATCCTCGTGCTGCTCAGAGAGGGATCCCGCTAAATCCTCTCCAATCTATCACCTCAACAAAAAAGGGATCCGAACCAATGTGGGATCCCTGGATATCCTTCCTCTAGTGTTTCGATCCTCAACACACCTGTGTGAGTTGAACCGATTGTAGGAGCCCAGTTGTGAAAAAGCCGTGAAATCGTAAAGTTAGGGTGAGCGAATTAGATTAAGCCTTCCTTAAGTCGGGGATGCCAGCTGAGCGATGAGCGCCAATTGCACTTGGGTCTCTTGGGGTTGCGTCAGTTCCACCTTTACATCCCGGCCAAAGAAACCTTGCATTTTTTTCTGGTGACTTTCCTGCCACTGCTCGAAGGGAACCGCTGGAGAATCAAACAGGAGCACTAGGGTGTACTGCCCCTGCCGCAGTTCTTCTTGGTATCCTTTCACCTTGGGCAGATCCGCCTCTAGTGGGCCGCGTAGGCCCAGAAACTCTAGGGCATCCTCAAGGTGGGCGTTGGCCCCGTAGCTGTACTTGGTAATGTCGGCGCGCACTTGCTTTTGAATTTCTGTGGCTTGCTGGTTGCGGGCTTGAACCACCTCCGCAGAGGCAGGCACGAGGGCAGGCACCGGCTTGAGCTCGACCACTTTCATGGTTACCCCGCCCAACAGCAACGGGATCCCAGCAAAGATACCGATTAAGTTCAGGGTCGGGTCGTTGTAGTTAATGAAGCCCCAGACCGTGGCGGCGACTCCGGCGAATAAGATGAGGGTACTGAGGGGAAGAGGCAATTTTTCAAACATAGGGCGCCCAGTTGGGGGAGATAAGAAGCAACCTGAAAACCCAGGCTAGCAGGAAAATGCCCCAACGCCGTAGATCCGGCTCTGGCAGTGGACTTCACCCCACTTGGGATGGATAATGGCTTCACATTGCCTTTTTGTGTGTAGGGGTGGCCTGTGGTTCTGTCAAAAGCATTTCGTCGCTTACGCTCGCTTGATCGTAAGAGCCAAGAACGTGCACCGCTCTTTGAGGCCATCCGTCACTATTGCAGTTTAGATAAAGCCCCCTTTCACACACCCGGTCATAAACAGGGGCGTGGGATCCCGGCTGATTTGCTGGCGTTGTTGGGAGAAAACGTATTCCGGGCCGATTTAACCGAATTGCCGGAAGTGGATAACCTGCACGACCCGGATGGAGTAATTCTGGAAGCCCAAACCTTGGCCGCAGAAGCTTATGGGGCAGACCGCAGTTGGTTTTTGGTGAATGGCTCCACCTGTGGTGTGGAAACACTGGTGATGTCGGTGTGCGATCCGGGGGACAAGATTTTGTTGCCTCGCAACTGCCACAAGTCCGCCATTGCCGGGGTGATCCTCTCAGGAGCAGTGCCCGCTTATATTGAGCCGGATTTCGACATAGAACTGGGCATTGCCCATGGCATTACACCCATCGGGCTAGAGCAAGCCCTTGAGAAACACCCCGATGCCAAGGGAATTTTGGTGGTTAGCCCCACCTATTATGGGGTGTGCTGTGATCTGCAATCGCTGGCTACCATTGCCCATACCCATAACTTGCCCCTGTTGGTGGATGAAGCCCATGGCCCCCATTTTGCCTTTCACCCGGAATTGCCCTTGTCTGCCCTAGAGGCGGGTGCGGATCTGGTGGTGCAATCCACCCATAAGGTGATCTCAGGCATGACCCAAGCTTCTCTGCTGCACCTCAAGGGATCCCGTATTAACCCCAACCGGGTGCGCAACATTCTGCAACTGCTGCAATCCACCAGTCCCAACTATGTGTTGATGATGTCGCTGGATGTGGCACGACGGCAGATGGCCCTGGAGGGCGAAACCCTGCTCAGCCAAACCCTGGCTTTAGCCGATCAAGCCCGCACTCACCTGAATCAGATTCCCGGCATTCGCTGTTTTGGGCCAGAACGGATTGGCTCTACCCCAGGGTTTTTCGAGTTTGACCGTACCCGCCTCACGGTAACCGTGTCGGAGTTGGGGCAGTTTGGGTTTGATGCCCACGACTGGGTGAACGACCATTTCCATGTGCAGCCGGAGATGTCTACACTGCACAATGTTGTTTTCATTCTCAGTATCGGCAATACCCAACGGGATATTGACCGTCTGGTGGAGAGCTTCACCGCCCTGTCCAAGCACTCTCAGGGATCCCCTCAATCCCAAACGATGGCAGACAAAATGCAGCGACTCGCTTTGTTGCAGCGCCCCCCGCTGGCTCCCCGGCGGCTTTCTCCCCGCGAAGCCTTTTTTGCGCCGATTCACCGCATTCCGTTCCAACAGGCGGTCGGCCACATTTGTGCTGAGATCATTTCTCCCTATCCACCAGGGATCCCGATTTTGGTGCCGGGAGAGGAGGTGACCCAAGAGGCGGTGGACTATTTGTTGTTGGTGCATGAGGCGGGGGGGTTCATCAATGGCCCTGAGGATGTGCGCTTGCAAACCCTGAAGGTGGTCAAGCTGGACTAGCTGGAACTGGGTTTAGCGAGGATCCCCAAACCCAAGACCCAGAGGAAGACAACGAAGCCACGTCTCCTCCTCTGCCCAATTCTCATGAACGAACCCTCGCTGTTTGCGGTTGGGGAAGGACAGGTAAGGAGCCTTCCATGGGGCTAGGCTGACGGACGACCTTCACCCGATCCACCCGTGGCCCTTCCATCCTCACCACCTGAAATTCCAGGTCTTGATAGGTGAACTTTTCGCCGGTACGGGGGATTTTCTGCATGTGGTAGATCAAGAAGCCCCCTAGGGTCTGGTAATCCTCATGGAGGGGGAGGTTGAGGCCACGGCGCTCGTTGATTTCTTCTACATCCAACTGGGCTTGAATCAAAAGGGTTAATTCGTCAATGTCTTGAATATCCGGTTCTTTCTCGTCCGGATCCGGGCCATCCGAGAGCTTGCCAACAATCTCCTCTACCAAATCTTGAATGGTGATCAGGCCCGCCGTACCGCCAAACTCATCCACCACCACCACCATGGCCCAGTGCTGCTGCTTCATATAAACCAGCAATTCGGCAATCAACTTGTTCTCTGGCTCAAAGTGGGCCTCTTGAATGAACTCGGTGATCGGGCTTTGCAGTTCCAGGGATCCCTTGGCCAACTGGCTCACCAATTCTTTGACATGGATCAAGCCACGAATGTCGTCCAAAGATTCGCCAAAAACGGGGTAACGGGAATGCCCCGACTCCGCCACCTCCGCTAGCACCTCTTGAACCGTTGCGGTTTCAGGCACAGCATCAATGCTGGTGCGGGGGATCATCACTTCACTAGCAACAGTCTCCCCAAACTCAAAAATGTTGCTCAGCAGTTCTCGCTCCTCAGCTTCGATGTTGCCCGATTCCACCGATGAAGCAATTAACAACTGTAATTCCTCCACCGTCATGGTGCTGTAAAAGGAGCTGTTTTCCGGGATCCGCACCCCTAAGAGTCGCAATACACAGCGGGAGGAAAAGCGTGGCAGTTCCACAAAGGGCTGCAAGAGACGACTGACCAAACGGTTTAACCAGGCCAGGCGCAACGCAATCGGCTCTGAATAGAGAATGGCCAGGGTTTTCGGGATCAGCTCCCCTACCACAATTTGAAAATAGGTGAGCAACGAAAATACCACCACCACCGACAGCCCCTGCATCACGGCTGCGTCCGCCCTCTGAAACCAAGCCAGCTGGCTTAAAGCCAGAAATAGGGTGGGTGCAACTTTGGTGGCTCCAATCCAACCCAGCAACACACTGGCCAGGGTAATGCCCAACTGAGTGGTGGAGAGAGAATATTCCAATTGTTCCTGTGCCTTCTGGACTAGGGCTGCCTGACGGTTCCCCTCGCTGGCCAACTGCAACATGCGCGAGCGCCGCGCCGACACCAGCGAAAACTCGACCGCGACAAAAAAGGCATTAATGGCTAAAAGACCGATGACCCAGAGGAGGCTAAGGGAGGCATCTCCCCAGGAAAGTTCAGTTTCGGGGAAGGCAGCCGCAGCCGCCAACGATAAAGGAGGGTCGTCCATCAGGGGGGCAGCGAGACGGATAGAGAGCATTCTAGCTTAGAGCAGATCAGCCGCTAGCTTTCAGCTAGGACAACGCATCTCCAAGGATATCTCCTCAATCCTCCTAAACTTTTCACTTGCTAAGCCACCCAAGAGACAGTCTGATTGCTAACATCACTGCCTTAACTACCAGTATCGCCCTATAACAGACCCAGACCTAGGATCGACATAGAGCTTGGCGCCATTGAAGAACTTGACTTCCCAGACCAAGATTCCCACCTTTTTCTCAAAGTCGAGTTCAACTTCCTTAATGCCAACGTTAGGATAATTGGCTCGGGCAATGCGGATGACCTCCTCGATGGGAATGGCTGAACTGTAATCTGGCCCATAGACCTGTCCAAAGGCAGGCTCTACACTACTTCCCACCACTGGCACAGGGCCGCTCAACAACAAGGAAGCAACGGCTACCGCAACAGAGTCAAGCAAACGTTTCATAGTTTACTGAGCTCACGAAAAGTCTGATATGAATGTAACAGGCATATCATTGAGGCTATTTTCTGTCCATCGCTCCCTGTCCGGCAGAGTGTCCCATGGCTGTGGCCAACAAGAGCAAAGCCTGTGATCTATCTGCTGATTGGACTACTGCTGGTGGGCCTGGCAGCAGCGCTTCTACTTTTGCCCCAAAGGGTAACGTTGCGCTACCGCAAACCTTGGGATGGGCCTTTAGTCTGGATTGGGCAATGGCACCTCCCAGGGAGGCTGGTCTTGCAGGTTAGCCATCGTGGCTGGCAGTGCCGTTGGGGATCCCTTTGCTGGCGCGGGCGTTGGCCTAAATCCAAGCGTTGGAGTCTCACTTGGGCAGACTTGCCTCGCTATGGGCCTGCACTTTTCCATCTCGGAAGACAGTTTCACCTAAAAGCCTGGCAGGGGGGTCTAGAAATTGGCTTCGCGGATCCCGCTCTCACCGGGCCAGGGATTGGATTGATTGCCGCATTGCCTCCCCAGTTAGCTCAGCACATTCGCCTCACCTTTATGCGGATAGGTTGGCAGGGCCAGGGATCCCTACTCATCCAGTTTCGTGGTTGGAGGATGCTGGGGCCGGGCCTAAAGTTAGGGTGGCAACTTTGGCAAGCCAGCCATCAGCCCAGAAAGAGACTTTAGCTATTAGGCGGGAAGCCCCGCGCTGTACCGGAACGGTCAGCGTCGGGATGAGAGCCGCGTGACTGAGCGAAGCGAAGGAACAAACTATCTAGGAATCCTGACAGATAAACCTTTATCGCAATG
>JAUQVI010000004.1:0-32850 GCA_039794885.1 Thermostichus sp. DG02_5_bins_236 | reverse complement strand
AGTAACGACACGGAAGCTGAAGTACCAGAAGCCGACATCACCGCCTGGGAACGAGCTATTGCTGCTGAAGATCGAGACATCTTGGAGGGCACCGACTACGATACCCCCCTCGATTTAGAGCAGGAGCAACACATGGCCTCCGATAAACCCGGGATTCTGATGCGCCGCCAACTGGCCCAATGCTTGTCTCAGCCCTGCGCTTGAGTTTTTCTATTGCCCTAATGTTTACCCAATTCCTGGTTTTGCCAAGAGGTGAGTTTGATGATGTCTATGACAGCCACTCCCATCACCGAAAAGATCCCGATGGTGAATTTGCAACCCTTTATCGACGGGGATCCCGACCAGCAGCAACAAGTGGCGCAACAGATTTATCAAGCCTGTCATGAAATTGGGTTTTTGTATTTGACCGGATTTGGTATCAATCAACCCGAAATCGATACTTTTTTTGAGCAGGTGCGCTGGTTTTTTGCCCTACCTCTAGAGCTAAAAAACAGCCTTTCCTGGAAAGACCACGGTAGCAATCGGGGTTACTCTCCCTTAGAAAGTGAGCGGCTGGATCCGAGCTTGCCCGGTGATCTCAAGGAGGGATTCAATGTTGGCAAAGAAGGCCCGATTTTACACCCTGCAACTGCCTATGACCACCCCAACCTCTGGCCTCCAGAGGCGGCAGTATTCCGGGAGAGGGTGTTGTCTTTCTTTGAATCCGCCAATATGGCGACCCAACACATTTTGCGAGCTTTTGCCTTGGCTTTGCAACTGCCGGTAGATTATTTTGCCAGTCGTCATGATCGACAGCATTTCATTTTGCGCATGTTGCACTACCCGCCTTTGCCAGAACACTTACAAACGGGGCAGACCCGTGCCGCCACTCACACCGATTACGGCAGTATTACCCTACTGTTTCAAGACTCTGTGGGTGGTTTAGAAGTCTGCAACCAACAGGGAGAATGGATCTCGGCTCCTTGGATCCCGGGGGCAATATTAGTGAATACCGGTGATCTGATGCAGCGCTGGACAAACCATGAATTTTGTTCCACCCCCCATCGTGTTGTCCTGCCAACAGGGCTACAAGTTCAGCATTCCCGTTACTCCACGGCTTTCGTGGTTTACCCCAATTTTGATGCTGAGATTGCCTGTGTCGGTCGTCATGGCCGGGATCCCCTCTATCCGACGATTCTCACCCAAGACTATGTGCTCGGCCGCCTACAAGTAACTTATTAATTTTGGATTGATTTCAAGCCATGGATTGGGATGGATGGATTCCGTTTTCCTCCGACTGATTCCCTCAGGACATCACTGCTTCCCAGTGATATCTATTTAGGTGTGCATTAGGTGTGCAGCTGCTACGGCTAGTATGGTCTAGCATTCTCTCAGGGATACGGCGGGTTGAGTGATGGAGTCCTTCTAATCTAGCCCCTCTACTTTCCATTCTTAGGCTGAGAAGAAACTTTGGTTTTCGTCTTGCTGCGCGCTGGCTGAAGCAGGGCAGAGGTAGGACAAAGATCTGCCAGAAAGCATTGCTCACACAGAGGCTTACGGGCATCACAGATCGCCCGACCATGATCGATCAACCGAATTGACCAGTTTTCCCAGTCCGGTTGCGGCAACAACTGCATCAGATCTTTTTCAATCCGCACAGGATCCTCTTGCTCAGTTAGACCCAGGCGGCGGCTGAGGCGCTTGACATGGGTATCGACTGTCACCCCTGCATTGATGCCAAAGGCATGGGCCAAAACCACATTGGCTGTTTTCCGGGCCACCCCTGGCAGGGTGAGTAGTTCCGGCATGGTGCGTGGCAGCTCACCGCCAAAATCTGTCAGGATTTTCTGGCAAGCCCCTTGAATGTGTTTGGCTTTATTGCGGTAGAAGCCGGTGGAGTGGATCAGAGACTCGATCGCCTCCCGTGGGGCTGCTGCCAGGGCCTGGGCGTCGGGAAAGCGCTGAAACAATTCCGGCGTAACACGGTTCACCCGCTCATCGGTGCATTGGGCAGAAAGGATGGTGGCCACCAACAGTTGTAGAGGCGTCTGGTAGTGAAGAGCACAGGTGGAGTTGGGGTAATGCCGCTTCAGCCGGATTAAAATCTCCAAAGCCCGTTGGCGCAGGGTGCGTTTGCTCGCCATGGTGCAGCCACTTAGCCCGATCCGGTGACAATGGCGATCGTGTCCTTGAAGATCAGCACCACTCCCAAGCCAAGCAGGAGAACCAAGCCAGTTTGCATCACCCGATCTTCTAAGCCCTTGGGTAGGCGCTTGCCCCGGATCCCTTCCAAAATCAGAAAAGCGATGTGCCCCCCATCCAAAGCAGGCAGGGGCAACAGATTGAGAATGGCCAGGTTAATGCTGATCAAAGCCGTGAAATTAAATAGGCTGGCGGCATCGTTGCGGGCCAAATCGGCACCAATCTTGACAATGCCGACGGGGCCAGATACTTGAGTGGCCGTACTCTGGAAATTTTGCACCAGTTGGCGCAAGCCGTTCACATTCAGCATCACCACCCGCTGGTAAGCATTGCCTGCCTCGGAGAAAATTTCACCCAAGCTTTCGGCAGGACGCAGGGCAGTCTCCTGGTTGGGAGACAAATTCACCCCGATTACCACCGAGTCCTCGCGGGCTTGGGGGATCACCGTCAGTTGTACAGGAGCCGTTTCACCCCGTTGAATTTCGAGGAGAATCGGCTGGCTTTCGCTGCTGCGGATCAACTCCTGAAAATTGTTCAGGGCGGAGAGAGCCGCCGTTTCATCGGCCACGGTGCTGTAGTCTTGATCGGCAGCCCGCAGCACTACATCTCCCGCCTGTAAGCCAGCTACCTGTGCCGGACTCTCGGGCATCACCTGTGGGATGAGAATGCCGGGATGGATGCGAGCCACCGACGGGATCCCAATCGAGGCAAACATCAGCACCAACACCAGGTAGGCAAAAACCAAGTTGGCCATCACCCCAGCCACCATCACCACCAGTCGATCCAAGACAGGGCGATTCTTCAGCAGATCCGGATCATTCTTGGGATAGGGACAATCCTCATCTTCATCAGGAAAACCGACAAAGCCCCCCAGCGGCAGGGCGCGAATTGCGTACTCCGTTTCCTTGCCCTGGTAGCTCCAGAGAACCGGCCCAAAACCGAGGGAGAAACGATTGACGTGGATCCCTTGCAACTTGGCTGCCGCAAAGTGACCCGCCTCATGCACCAGGATTAGGAGGGCAAGAATGGCGATGGAGATGAGAATAAACATGAGGTAGGGATGAGAATCAAGGAACACAACGGTCTGAAGGTCAAGAGAATAGCCAACTTCAGAACACCTGTTCTACCTCTAGGACATCGGGAATGCTCTCCCGCAATTTGCGTTCAATGCCCATTTTTAAGGTCATGGTGGAGCTGGGGCAGGCACCACAAGCACCTTGCAGGCGCAGCTTCACCACCGGGCCGTCGATTTCCACCAATTCCACGTTGCCCCCGTCGGCCATCAGGTAAGGACGCAGCTCATCCAGCACTTTTTCGATGTTGGCGGGATTCAGTTCCAATGCTTGTGCCATATTGCCTTCATCCTTGTTTAGATTTTGATTGTAGCGATTTCTCCACAGACTGCTCAAGCCAGGGTGCTACGCACCGCTGACGCATCGCTATTATTCAGCATAGTCTGCTTCTTCCTTGGGGCTGTCTGCCAGTCTCACGGGATCCCTCGAACACAAGTGACTAGAATAAGAAGCAGATTTGCGCAATGCTAGCAGCATCCCAAGCACATTCTGAGCAGGGCCGCCTTCTTCGCTATGCTAGACGCCTTACTGATCACGATTTTTATGTTGGCCGGGGCTGGCCTCGGGTTTTACGGCCTGGATCTGCTCCCTCCCGCCGTTACTCAGGGAGCGAATGTAGAGGGAGCCCGCATTGTCACCAGCGGCTTCGGGGTCTTGGCCGGTCTGGTACTGGGATCCATCGTGCGCTGGAGTTATCGACGCTTCGAGGCCAATGTGCGCTCGCTGCCGCCGGATGTGTTAATTACCCGCTCGGTGGGGTTGGTGATTGGGTTGGTGATCGCCAATTTGGCCATGGCACCTGTCTATCTATTGCCTTTGCCACAGGAGCTAAACAACTTTATTGAGCCGCTGGCCTCGGTCTTTTTCAGTTTGGCTTTTGCCTATCTAGGGGTGAGCCTAGCGGATACCCACGGCCCCTCCCTCATCCGGCTGTTTAACCCAAACTATGCCCTGCAGGCGGCCCTTTGGGCAGAGGGCAATGTGGTGGCCGCCAGTGCCAAGGTTCTGGATACCAGCTCGATCATCGATGGTCGCTTGGCCCAGTTAATCGAGACTGGCTTTCTGGAGGGCACGCTGGTGGTGCCTAGGTTTGTGCTGGCGGAATTGCAAACCATCGCTGACAAAGCCGATGCCCAAAAAAGGGAGCGCGGACGGAAAGGTCTGGATACTCTACAGGCGCTGCGACAAGACTATCCAGAACGGTTTGTGATTCATGAAACCGACTATCCCGATTTGGCTACTGTGGATGACAAACTGGTACGGCTCACCCAAACTGTAGGGGGAACGCTACTCACCACCGATTTCAACCTGAAAAAGGTGGCGATGGTGCAGGATGTGAAGGTACTGAATGTGAACGAGCTGGCGGAAGCCCTCCGACCCCTCTATATTGCCGGCGACAGCCTCGACATCAAGATCACCCGTGAGGGGAAAGAGCCGGGGCAAGGGGTAGGCTACCTGGATGATGGCACAATGGTGGTGGTGGAAGAGGGGCAGCGGTCTCTGGGTAAAACCCGCTCTGTGGTGGTCACCAGTGCCATTCAAACCTCAGCGGGCCGGATGATCTTTGCCCGTCTCAACTCTGCAGCTACCGCCGCCAGTCCTGCCCCTCCTGTGAAAGCCTGAGGCTGCGGGTTATGGTGGCCTCCTCTCGCCTGAGCGTTCTGCGGCTCGACCCACTCTTCTATACCCAGGATCGGCAAAAGCGCTTCTGGAGTTTTTACTGGGAGGATGCGGAGAAGTATGGCATTTACCCGCAGCAGATTCTGAGCGGACAGCAAGCCTGGGAGCTGGCCAATCCAGGAGAGTACGAGGCCAAGTTCAGCCAGGTACTAGAAGGGGGGGATCCTCTCCAGTGCCAGTGTCAGGTGCTTTCTCCCCGCTACAAGCTACACCTTCACCTCTCTCTCAATCCTGTGCGCGATATGGAAGGAGAGGTCATCGCCATCTCGGTGGTGGGCAAGTTGCTGGGTGCAACGCCTCTATCCTTCGCTGGACGAGCCAGCAGTCTGAGTACCCAGCCGCATCCTGTTGTTTCTGATCCGGTGCAGGGGATCACGACCCAGTTCATGCGCAATATCCGCCATTCCTTGGATATCCGCCAACTGTGTCAGCAGACAGTGGATCAGCTGGGGCAATTGTTCGGGGTGGATCGCTGCCTGATGGCCCTTTACGAAGTGGGGCACGATTCTGTAACGGTTGCTGCGGAGTATTGCCAACATCCTGAAGCTGCTTCCCTGCTCCATCAAACCCTGCGGCTGGCGGATTACCCTCTCTTGTTACAAGCCCTCAAACAAGAGGAACCGGTCGAGGTGGGCCGTAACCTGGTGATCGCCATGTCCTACCAGGGATATGCCAACAGCTTGCTGTGGTTGGAGATTCTCAACCCGGAGGTGGATCCCATCTGGCAGTCCGGGCACATCCAAGTGCTGCAAAGCATTTCTACTTACTTGGGTACCGCCATTGCCCATGCCATTCTGTTGGATCAAAGCCGTCAACTGGCCACCCGTCTGCAACTGGCCAACCAAACCCTACGCCAGAAAAATAAGGAGCTGGAATATGCCCGCACTCAGGCGGAATCCGCCAACCAACTGAAGAGTCAATTTTTGGCCAATACCTCCCACGAGTTGCGAACCCCCTTAAACGGCATGATTGGCTTCATCAAGCTGGTGCTGGACGGTATGGCTGAAGACCGCGAGGAGGAACTGGACTTTTTGCGAGAGGCCTATCGCTCCGCCCTGCATCTGTTGGCTTTGATCAACGATGTCCTGGATATCGCCAAGATCGAGGCGGGCAAAATGCAGCTGGAGTCGCAGCCCTGTGATCTGCAAACCCTCTTTAAGGATGTGGAAGCCAAGACCAGTTTGCAGGCTAGCCAAAAGGGCTTAAAGCTGAGCTTTCATCTGCCCAACACCCCCGATCAAATTCTGCTGTTGGGGGATTACCAACGCCTGTTGCAGGTGCTACTGAATTTGGTGGGTAATGCCATTAAGTTCACCCCAGCTGGCTCAGTAACAGTACGGGCAGATATCATTCCTGGCAGCCCCTTTCGCGCTCGCCTTCGGGTGATCGATACCGGCATTGGTGTGTCGTTAGAGAAGCAGCAGCGGCTGTTTCAAGCGTTTAGCCAAGTGGATGGTTCCACAACCCGGCAATACGGGGGCACAGGTTTGGGGCTGGCGATCAGCCAACGGCTGGTGGAGGCAATGGAAGGGGAGATGAACTTCTATAGTTTAGGAGAAGGGTTGGGATCCACTGTTACCTTCACGGTGCCCCTCTACCGCAAACCGATCCTGGGAGGGGAAGAGGGGCAATCCACCGCTGCTCTACCTATGCGCGAACCTGTGCCAGAAGAACAACCGGAGGAACGGGAAGATACGGATCCCACCCTGGTGCCGTTCCCCAATCCGCCTGTGCGGCGATGAGCTCCTATGCCCTACCCCCGCAAACGGTTTGGCCAACACTGGCTTAAGGATGCTTCTGTCCATGAGGCGATTCTACGGGCTGCCCATTTGGATCAGGCTCAAGCGGGTGGGGATCCCATCTGGGTGCTGGAGATTGGCCCTGGTACGGGGCAGTTAACCCAGCGGTTGTTGGCCTGTGGGGTGGAGGTTTTGGCGGTGGAAATTGACCGGGATCTCTGTCGGTTGTTGCACAAACGCTTTGCCGATCAGCCTCATTTCCATCTGGTGGAGGGGGATTTTCTACGGCTACCCTTGCCCAAAGAACCCCGCCTCTTGGTGGCCAATATCCCCTACAACCTGACCAGTCCTATCCTGGAGAAGGTGCTGGGATCCCCGGCCCAACCGGTGCAGCAATTTGAGCGCATTGTCCTGCTGGTGCAAAAGGAGCTGGCGGAACGTCTGCAGGCTACTCCCGGCAGCAAAGCCTATGGGGCCATGAGTTTGCGCACCCGCTACTTGGCGGAGTGTGAGCGGATTTGTACCGTGCCTCCTGGTGCCTTTAAGCCCCCACCTAAGGTGGAATCCGCAGTCATTCGCCTCAGCCCCCGTCCTGCTCCTACTCCTGCTCAGGATCCCCGTTGGTTTAATCGGTTAATTCAGCAGGGGTTTTCTACTCGCCGCAAGAAGCTGGTCAATGCCTTGCAAGGTTTGGTGGAACGGGATCTGTTGTCGGCAGCTTTGACCCAGCTCAACCTCAACCCGGATGCGCGCGCCGAGGAGCTGGATCTGCCGGATTGGGTGGCCTTGAGTGATCTGTTGTTGGATGAAGTGGAAAGAACAGCCCCTGCTCTCTGTCAGGGGGAGGAACCGCGCTAGGGTGAGAAAGGTAGCCCACAGGAGGGCGCACCAAGGATTCAGTCTTTTCCCCAGGAACAGAGCGATGCAGGGCAAACAGATCTTACTGACCGGAGGTACAGGTGGGTTGGGATTGGGAGTCACTCCCGTGGTGCTGGCTATGGGTGCAGAACTGACTTTGCCCTATCGCCAAGAAAAAGATCTGCTGGCTTTGCGAGAAACCCTACCGGCCAACGCTTTGGAGCGGATTCGCTTTGTTCAAGTGGATCTGCTGGATGAAACCGCGATTGCGCAGATGATTGACAGTATGCGGCGGGTGGATGGGTTAATCCATTTGGTGGGGGGCTTTGCCATGGGGCCAACCCATGAGTACCGCCTGGAGGATTGGTATGGAGATTTTGATCTCAACCTGACTACTACCTTTTTGGTCTGTAAACACAGCCTGCGGAAAATGTGGCAGCAGGGCTACGGGCGGATTGTGACGGTGGGATCCCGAGGAGCGGTGGAACCTGGTGCCCAATTGGCTGCCTACTGTGCTGCTAAGGCGGGGGTGGTGGCCTTGACCCGCTCCATTGCTGCCGAAACCAAGGGGACGGATATCACCGCCAATGTTGTGTTGCCAAGCATTATCGATACGCCGGCCAATCGAGCCGCCATGGGATCCGAGCAGGCCGAGTTGTGGGTGAAGCCGGAATCTTTTGGGCAAGTGCTGGCCTTTTTGGTCTCGGAAGCCGCGCGGGATCTGCGGGGGGCGGTGATCCCGGTGTATGGCAATGTTTAGGGGATCCCACAGGCAGAATATGAGGCTCCATTCCCTTGATATTGTAGGCAATGCCCCGACTGTCTAGGAGGATTCCGGCAGGGAGCCTCTGCTTTGCTGATAACGGCGGCTGATCCCCTGGGCCAACAGTACAAACAGTACCAGGGATCCCTGGATCACCCCTGCCAAAGAAGATTCCAACTGTAACGAGAGGGGCAATTGCAAACTGCCGATATTGAGGCTACTGAAGAAAAAAGCAATCGGCAAAATCAGCAGTGGGTTAAAACCCGCCAACATCACCACCAACAAAGCCAAAAAGCCCAAGTTACTGGAAATATTCGGGATCAAGCGATGGAACAAGGCCAAAACTTGCAAAGCCCCGGCCAGCCCTGCCAAGGCCCCACAACAAGCAAAGGCCATCATTAGCCGCTGTGTGGAAGGGATCCCCAGCCGAAAGGCGGCCAAAGGATTTTTCCCTACCGCCCGCAACTGCAAGCCAAAGCGGGTATTGCGCACCACCATCACCGTGAAGACCAAGGCCAGCAGCGCCAGCAGCAACGCCACCGGACTGGCTTCCGAACGGCCCCAAGTGGGCAACCACAGGCTGGGATCCAGTAATTCCGTCCCACTCATGGAGGCCACCCCTGGTCGCTTCCAGGGGCCAAAAATCAGGTACAGCACCCAGCCCTGAGCCACAAAGTTCAGCCCTAGGCCGGCAAAGATCTCGTTCACCCGTCCAAAGACATTCAAGATGCCGGCCAGCCAGCCCCAGCCCGCTCCCCCCAGGATCCCGGATACAAGCGCCAAAGGGATAGCCAGAGCCGGTGGCAGATGGCCATCTTCCAACCGCAACAGGAACGTCGCCGCAATCGCCCCGACGGTAATTTGCCCTTCAATTCCCAGGTTGTAGAGGCCGGCAATGAAGGTAAACACCAGCCCACAGCAGCAAAGAGATAGAGGAGCTAAGGTGGCCAAAACCCGCCCAAACTGAGCTTCTGTGCCAAACGCTCCACTCCACATACTGCGGGCCACCTGTAGCGGTGAGGCCCCCACCAATAGGATCACCACCACCACAAACAGCAGCGCTGTCAGCAAAGCGAGTCCTTGAAGGATCCAGGTGCGTTGGATAGACGACATTAAGATGGACATGCTATTCCTCTCCCCCATTTAGGGATCCCCAATCGACTGTTCTGATGGCATGACTGGCTGAGCGGATGAATCTTCCCGCGAATCCAGAGTAGGGCCAAGACGGCGCATCAGTTGCCAGCCCTCTACCTGCGCCAAGGATTGTAACCCCAAGGCAGCCAGCTCCACCTGCTCCGCTTGCACCGGTGAAACCCAAAGGTGGGCGCCATGCTCCCCTTGCACCAAAGCCTGATCATCCACCCAAACGCCAGGATTGGGTGTATAGAAGGCAACTGCTTGAGCCTGACACACATCCGGCAAACCGCTCCGCCCGATATCCACCACCGTCTCTTGGGATCCCGGCAACATTTGTTCCCAGTTCATTTGGGCAAAAGCGGGGTTGAAATTGCCGAAATCAGGCCGTAGAACAATGGTGACCAGGGTGAGGATCCCGGCGGACAACAGGGATCCCATCCACAACCCACTTGCGTAGTGCAGCACCCGCCGCCAACTCCAGATCACCGGCAAGAGGGTGTACAACAGGCCAATCCCCAGCAACGGCCACGCATGAGGTTGCAGGAGCGCCACCCCCGCCACTTCCAGGATCACCGTCACCCCCAGTCCGAGCAGCAACAGACCCACTGCTGCCAACCCCCAAGAGAGGATCCCACTCAAGCGGGGCTGCTCCCGCATCTGTAGGGCTTGGTCTAGGGTTACCCCCGCCAGGAGCGCCAACCAAGGGTAGAGCTGCACGGTGTAGTAGGGGGTTTTGGTGGGGTAAATCTGCAGCAACAGCAACAGCAGCAGCGGGAAAGACCAAATCAGCAGCGTGGATCCCGGTTTCTGCCGCACCAGCAAAGCTCCACCCAGCAGGCCCAAAACCGTCCAAGGAAAGCCATGAGCGGGAATATGCCAGAAGTAGTACAAGCCGGTGGCATCGGCATGAAAGGGTTCGGCTCCCAAATCCTGCACCTTGCCCACCAAAGTGGTGAAGGCCTCCGAGCCATACACTTGCCAAGCCAAGCCCAACCACAGCCCGAATACCCCTACCCCCAGCAATAGCGCCAGCCAAAACTGCGCCACCCCCACCCAATGGCGCCGTTGCTGCACCAAGTAAGGAATGAGGGCTGCTCCTGGCAACAGGATCATGGCGCTCTTCATCAGCAGCCCCAAGCCAAAAGCCAGTCCCGTCAGCCAAAACCACGCTTTGTGGCCCTGCAAGCCGTTCACCAAGGCCAAAATCCCAATCAACTCCAGACAGGTGAGGGGCACATCCTGACCCACTAAGCGCCCCTGCTGCACCCAGAGGTAACACAAGGGCAGGACGAGCATACCCAACACGGTGGCCCGCACCGGCAGAAAAAACCGTCCAATCCAGCCGATGAGTGGGATCGAGATCAACGCGGAGAGGATCCCCGGCAGCCGTGCCGCCCATTCAGTCACCCCCTGCAGCCCAAAACTGACAGCCACGCTCCAGGTTAAGAGGGGGGGTTTCTCGAAAAAGGGCTCCCCCAGGAAGGTCGGTCCCAACCAACTGCCTCCCCGTAGCACTTCACGGGCCATCTGGGCATAAAAGCTCTCGTCACAGCCATCCAAACTGGGATCCGCCCCCGACAGCAAAAACAGGGGTACGGCCAAAACCATAATCAACAGACTGAGGCCCAAAAACGGCAACAGATGGGGATCCCGACGGAACTGCATGAAATCGCTGGATCTCGGTGGGTAACCCATCCCCAAGCGAGGAACAGTACCGAGGCCGCTTTGGTTCTCAATTTGGTTCTCAAAATGACGCATGGGACAACCCATCTGGAACGGCAATGAGGAGAACGATTGTGGCTCCCACTCTGGATCCTAGACTTTTAACCCTTGGCGTTGGTGCTACGGAAGCTCTAGGGATCCCTGCCCGCTAGGATACAGTGGCTCCTGGCCAGCATTCATCTGCGGGGAAAACACCGGGAACCAGCCAAAGAACTGATCGGCATAGGGTTGCAGCGTTGGATCGAGATAGTAGAAATTCTCGCCCCGATCCGTAAATTCCCAAAATTCGGCGGTGGTGGATTGCAGCTCCTGGCGAATAATTTGCAGGCGCACCAGGGGTTCATGGTGCATATCTAAGTAGATTAGTTTGGCCAGATCCTCACGTCCACAGCTGAGGAAATAGGCGGCCAGACGCACCTGAGTTTTGCGGATCCCTCGCAGTGTATTTTCCTGTTGCTCGCTTTCTGGGTCTTGGTCCAGACGGAGCAAGACTTGCAAAATCGCTTCTGTGGTATGCGAGTGGAGGCCACAGCTCAGCTGCGCCAGTAAACCCAGATCAAAGCCAAAAGTTTCTGAGAGAAAAAAAAGACCCGCCTTGTAGGCAATCAGGCTGTAGTAACGAAAGTGCCCCACGATCTCCAAGACAAGGGCATCTTGATGGCTGCGGAGTGCGGCCTCGGCCACCATACGGTACTGCTTGAGTAGGTTGTAGCCGGTGCGAATATCTTGGCTGTTGATCACCGCTCGCAAATAGGTGTTGAAAAATTTGATCACCCATCCGGCCACCATCTGGTTTTGCACCTGTAAAGCTCGGATCCCTAGCTCCCGACTGTGAATTGCCACTAGGGTGCTGACCTGGCGCATGCCGTTGAGCCCCTCCCAAAACAGGGCCTGGTACTGCCGCAGGATCTTCAGCTCAACCCAGGATCCCTCCGCTTCAATTTGGCGCAACAGCCCCTCGTCCACCGAGACAAAATCCGGATCCCGTCGCAGAGCCGGGCTGAGTAGAAACCAGGGTTGGGACAGTTGGTCTTTACGGGCAGCATAAAACAACCAAAAGGCTTTCAGACTATCCAAGGCATCCAATAGGATGATCCCTTCCTGCTGACGAATGGCGCTGCTGGCAATGCCTTTAATTTCATCCAGTGCAGAAAGACAACGCTGATGGGCAGCCCAGAATTTAGCCGGTGCAGCTTTCTCCATTGCCTGTTTAAGCTGGGGTTGGCGGCACCACTGGGATTGGGCAGCCAGGGATTCCAAAACTGCCTGCTGTACCTGTTGCTCAATGCGATGGATAATCGAGGCAGGTTGTAGGAAATTAAAGACAAAGTTAAAGTAAGGGATTAGCACCAAAAACGAAGCCGTACCCAAGACCAAATTCACCCCGATCAGCAAAGCCGGTCGCTCGTAAATGCTTAGGGCCATCGAACTCCACAAACTGACCACATTGGCCAAAATCAGAAAAAAGATGATGTAGAAGTTCACCTTCTCCCGCAAAAACAGCTCCGTCACCTTCGGAGTAAAGCGATCCGCGCTCAGTTGCACCACAATTGCTACCACCGAAATGGTGAACCCCAGTACTCCCGATAACACCTGGGCTAGCGTTGCCACAAATTCGTGCAGTGCACCTGTATCCTGGATTTGCTCAGCCAGGGCTAGATCCAAGCCCCCCTGCACCAACCACCGCCCCCCCAAGGCTAAAAACAAACCGGCTCCCACCACCCAAGCGCTCCAGGGCAGGGTTCGCTGTGTCCGGCTGGGCAGAGTCTGTCCTAGGGAAGCTTGGGGTGACACAGCAGGGGCGGTGGGCATCTCCTTCACAGGCCGTTCTCTGAAGTGAGGGGGTGCCTCAATACTCGCTCAAGAGGGCTTCCACAAACTCGTAACTGGAAAAGGGGCGCAGATCTTCCAAGCCTTCTCCAGCGCCGATGAAGCGAATCGGCAGGTGCATCTGTTGGGTAATGGCCAGGGCAATCCCCCCTTTGGCGGTGCTATCCAACTTGGTTAGGATCACCCCACTCAGCTTGGCGACCTCAGCAAACACCTGGGCTTGGCGTAGCCCGTTTTGCCCTTGGGTGGCATCCAGCACCAGCAGTCCTTCTACCGTTGCTTCAGGAGCTTTTTTGTCGATGATGCGGCGAATCTTGGCCAGCTCCTCCATCAGGTTCTTTTTGTTTTGCAGACGGCCTGCCGTATCCACCAGCAATAACTCTGTGCCCCGGGCCTGGGCTGCTGCCACTGCATCAAAGACCACCGCTGCCGGATCGGTATTTTGGCCAGGATTGGCGATCACCTCAACACCAGCTCGTTCTCCCCAAACCTTGAGTTGCTCCACGGCGGCGGCCCGGAAGGTATCGGCGGCAGCAATCAAACATTTGTAGCCGGATTCCTGAGCGACGTGGGCGATCTTACCGATGGTGGTGGTTTTGCCCGCCCCATTCACCCCGACGATGAGCCAGACATTCAAACTGTCTCGTTGTGGTGCAAACGTGGGATCCCCGACGGTCAGCATCTGCCGCATTTGCTGTTTGAGGTACTTCACTGCCTCTTCCGGGGGCAGCGTCTCCTCGCGCATCCGTTTTTGCAATGCCTGGATGATCCGCTCAGTCGCATCAATCCCCACATCCGCCTGCAGCAGCACCATCTCGATTTCTTCGACAGCATCTTGGTCGATGGGGCCACGGCCCACCAGTGCTTTCAGTTGGTTGATCAGGTTGAGGCGGGTTTTGCCCAGTCCTTGCCGCAGCTTCTGCAACCAGGAAATTTCTTCAGCAGAGATTTCCTCTGGCCTGCGCCCTTGTGCTGCCAGGATCTCCGCAGACCAGCGAAAGCCTTCATCAAAAACAAGTTCTTCTAGCGGTGCTTCTGTGGAAGAAGAGAGGATGTCGGCGACAGGTTCTGGCTCGGCGATAGCGCTGGCTTCTAGGGCTTCCAGACGTTCTGCAGCACGAGGGGCAAGATCGAAAAAGGAAGGAGTTGTGATCGGTTGCGCAGGGGCAGATTCTGCAGGTCTCTCCTCCATTGCTGGAGGAGCAGGCTGGGATCCCTCCGGTTCAGGCGTAAATATGGGAGCTTCAACAGGCGCTGGGGCGGGGGACTCCCCCTGGATTTCTGCCGGGGCAGAGGTTGGTTCCGGTTCCGGGATCCCCTCTGGAGTTGCAGGGGTCGGTTCTGCCGTCTCAACAGTTTGGGACGGGGTTGAGGCCACCTCTGGGGGCGCAGCGACCGGGGCTGCTTGAGAGGCTTCACGGGCTTTTAGGTTGGCATAAGCTGCTTTGGCAAAGGCGAGGTAGTCCTCTGGGGTGGTCTCAGGGGGTGAGGGGGTAGCTGATGGCGTTGCTTCCGACTGACTAGCAGCCTCAGGAGGCTTTTCTGAGCCAGCTTCTGGCTTGCTTTGTTCGGTGAAGCGGCGACGAAACCAATCGAAGGCCATAATCCAAAATCCAGCCTGACTACTGCTTTCCAGTTTGGCAGAGAGCGGTGGCGCATCGGGTTTAACGATGAGCTAGGACAGTCTACCTATGTATGTGGGTTCTTACCGATTGGATTAGGCTCCTGCTTTCAAGATTTGCTCCACGGTGAGAAGGGATCCCTGGCCCAATTCCTGGAGCAACCCCGACTGAATCGGATCCGTGCCCTGAAATACGGCAGCGTCGTACAGACCCTTCACCCAACTCAGCACGGTCACCTGCTCCAACAGCGGATCCACAATCCAATATTCCGGGATCCCGCGAGACTCGTACTGAGAGCGCTTGTAGCGGTAATCGCGGTCGATATTTTCTTGCCCAGGGCTGACGACTTCGACCACCAATCGCGGTGGCGGCATATCCAGTGTGATCAGGGAGCGAGGGGCACCTCTGAGAGCTTCTACCTGCTCATGAGTCAAAATCATGAAATCTGGCAGACGAACGGTTGCTTGTAACCCACTGACTGCAACCTCTGTCTTGGTTCTCAGTCGGGAGAAAGGGATCCCAACCTGAACGAAATAGCTGAAGAGAAACGATACGATTAGGCAGTTGATCTCACTCTCAGTTGGCATCCGACGTAGTTCTCCATCCTCAAGTTCATAGACGGCATCGGTTCCGTCGTCATAGGTGAGAAAATCCGCCAGCGTCATTGTGGAAGTGACGTTTGCATGGACTGGAGAAGTGGAAACATCGGCTAGAGCCATCGGCAAAGATCTGGAATTCTGTTCTGTTTATTATCTCCCAATCCACCCCACTGACTGGGGGAGCCTGAATCGGCCGGAATTCTCTAGCGAAGGCATTCCGTTCGCCAAAAGGAGGGATATTACGGATGGTTACAGGGAGTGGTAGGCTGAGAGGCAGACATTCAAGCTGGGTTTCGCTGCCGGGATCCGGCTTCTCTGGGTGGGATCCCTCTGTTCAATTCTCACACCCGACATCACTGAGCACATAAGGAAGGAGCTGAGCCTCAACAATGGTTACTGCCACCGCTACTGCCACCAATATCGGCTATGTTACTCAGGTCATTGGGCCTGTGATCGATGCCGAGTTTCCCAGCGGCAAACTGCCCGAGATTTACAACGCCCTCAAGGTGGAGGGCACCACTGAAAGTGGCCTTCACGTCAACGTCACCTTTGAAGTACAGCAGCTTTTGGGAGATAACCGCGTGCGTGCCGTGGCCATGTCTTCCACCGATGGCTTGGTGCGAGGGATGCAGGTGGTGGATACAGGTTCTGCCATCAGCGTGCCGGTTGGGCAACCCACCCTGGGTCGCATCTTCAATGTGTTAGGGGAGCCTGTCGATCAGGGGGATGCTGTGCAGTCCCAAGAATTCTCCACTATTCACCGGGATGCGCCGGAATTTGTCGATCTGACTATTAAACCCGAACCCTTTGAAACTGGGATCAAGGTGATCGACCTGCTGGCTCCCTTCAAAAAAGGCGGTAAAGTGGGTCTGTTTGGCGGTGCGGGTGTGGGCAAAACCGTGCTCATCCAAGAGCTGATCCACAATATTGCCGAAGAACACTCCGGCCTGTCGGTGTTCGCGGGCGTGGGGGAACGCACCCGTGAGGGAAATGACCTCTACAACGAAATGAAAGAATCGGGTGTGCTGGACAAAGTGGCGCTGGTGTACGGCCAGATGAACGAGCCTCCCGGTGCCCGGATGCGGGTGGGGTTGACGGCTCTGACCATGGCGGAGTATTTCCGCGACACCAATAAACAAGATGTGCTGTTGTTTATCGACAACATCTTCCGCTTTGTGCAGGCGGGGTCGGAGGTCTCAGCTCTGCTCGGTCGTATGCCCTCTGCGGTGGGATATCAGCCCACGCTGGCCACCGAAATGGGTAACCTGCAAGAGCGCATTACCTCTACCAAAGAGGGATCTATCACCTCGGTGCAAGCGGTGTATGTCCCTGCCGACGACCTGACGGATCCGGCCCCGGCCACCACTTTTGCTCACCTGGATTCTACCGTGGTGCTCTCTCGCGGTTTGGCGGCCAAAGGGATTTACCCGGCGGTGGATCCTCTCGATTCAGCCTCCACCATTCTGCAAGCGGATGTTGTTGGGGAAGAGCACTACAACACTGCCCAAGCCGTGAAGCAAACCCTGCAACGCTACAAAGAGCTGCAAGACATCATCGCCATCTTGGGTCTGGATGAGCTTTCAGAAGAAGACAAGCTGGTGGTGGCACGGGCCCGCCGCATCGAGCGTTTCCTGTCGCAGCCTTTCTTCGTGGCAGAGGTATTCACCGGCTCCCCTGGCAAATACGTGAAATTGGAAGATACCATCAAGGGCTTCCAGCGCATTTTGTCGGGAGAGCTGGATAGCCTGCCGGAGCAAGCCTTTTACTTGGTGGGCAGCATCGAGGAGGCGATTGAGAAAGCTGAGAAGCTCAAGTCCAAGTCTTAAAATCTCCAGTCAATGGGTTTGTTTACACCTTCACCTCAGCGGTGCGGAGCATAATCAAGGCGTGGTCCTTGTAGATTCATGAGTTTGAGTGTTTTAAGCCCCTGCGGGGGCTTTTTTATTGGATCTTTAATCTTGGTCGCTCTTTTTGTAACCGCTGCTCCTCTCCTGAGCCCTCGAAACCGGATCGTTCCTCAAGGGGTGGGGAGCATCGGGGGAAGCCAGTCCGAAGCGATACCCTTTGCCATACACGGCATGAATCAACTCTGCCGATCCCGGTAGGCGGATGCGACGGCGCAACAGACGCACCTGGGCAGCCAAGACGTTACTACTCGGCAGTTCTTCCCCAGCCCACACCTGTTCATAAATTTGATCATGGGTCAACAACTGGCCGGGATGGGTCATGAAATACTCCAGCAAACGAAACTCCTTCTGGGAGAGGTTGATCATTTGCCCTTGACGATAGGCAGCCTGATTGTCTCGATCCAATTCCAGATCGCCCATTTGCAAACGTGGGATCCCTTCTGTGGATCCGGCCCGCCGCAACAACGCCCGCACCCGCGCCAAAAGCTCCCGCAGCTCAAACGGTTTCACCAAATAATCATCCGCCCCGGCATCCAGCCCCTGCACCCGGTCATCGAGGGTATCTTTGGCGGTTAAAAACAGGATCGGTGTCGTCAGATCCGCCTGCCTTACCCGTTGACACAGGGAGAGGCCAGAAAGCTGCGGCAGCATCCAATCCAAAATCAGCAAATCAAAGGACTCCATCCCGCTGGTGCGAAAGGCAGGATAAGCCTGGGATGAGCTGACGTTATCTTCGGTCAGGGATCCCGTCTGTTGCAGCAGTGCCCAAGCCTGCCCACCATCGTAGGCCACATCCACCCTGTAGCCCTCGCGGGTCAATTGCTGCGCCAGAGAATCCGCCAGTTCTACCTCGTCATCCACCAGCAAAATCCGCATCATCGCTTTCTGAGAAGCAAGGTTCTGAGTGCTCTGCATCCGCAGCATTCATTTCCAAAGACAGATCGTACAGACGTCGCCGCGTCCAAACTGGGGATCCCTGCAAACTCTGGGCCAATTGACGACTGGCGGTCGAACGAGACAAGCCTTGGGCCAGTAACTGAGCCAGTTCCTGTCGAATTTCAGCTTCTGAGAGCAGTTTTCCTAAGCCATTGTCTGAGTTGACAGACCCCTCGATCAAGAGGGTGAACTCGCCGCGAGGAGGCTGAGTTTTGAAATGCTCCAGGGCTGTGGCCAGGGATCCCCGCCAAAAGCTTTCGTGGAGCTTGGTCAGTTCTCGCGCCAGCACCACCTGTCGATCGGGGCCGCAGCAGGTGATCAGATCTTGCAGGGTTTGACGGATACGGTGGGGTGCCTCGTAGAAAATTAGGGTACGCGGTTCTTGGGCCAATTGCTGTAGATAAGCTTGCCGCTGAGCAGGTTTGCTGGGCAAAAACCCTTCAAATACAAAGCGTCGCGTTGAAAGCCCAGAGGCGATCAAAGCGGTTATGGCCGCCACAGGGCCGGGTACGGGCACCACCGGGATCCCTGCCTGGATACAAGCGCGCACCAACTCTTCCCCCGGATCGGAAATGGCCGGTGTACCGGCATCGCTGATGAGAGCTCCCGACTGCCCCGCCGAGAGATACCCCAATAATTCCGGGATCCGTTGGGCCGCATTGTGCTGGTGGTAGCTAATCAGGCGGGCGGCAATCTGAAAATGCTTCAGCAACTGGCCAGAATGGCGGGTATCCTCTGCTGCCACCCAATCCACTTCTTGCAGGATGCGCAGGGCGCGCAGGGTAATATCTTCGCGGTTGCCGATCGGGGTGGCCACCAAGTAGAGGCTGACGGTGGCGTGCTCCATCCCAACGTCTCAAAAAGTTGAACCTACAATGAGATCTTAGTTTGAGATCTGAATTGCAAGCGCGAATGGGCGTTCCTCCGATCCTCTTTTGGATAAGCGGTGGACAACCGGAGGTTCTTTATAGGGATCCCTCTCTTTAGGCCAACTTTTCCATGCCTGTTGTCAACTACCTGCGCATCAGCCTGATCGACCGTTGCAATTTCCGCTGCCAGTACTGTATGCCCAGTGAAGAAGAAGAGTTGACTTGGCTGCAAACCCCGGAGCGCCTTACCGATGCAGAGATACTCACCCTGATTCGGGAGGTCTTCTTGCCCCTGGGCATCGATCGCTTTCGCCTCACCGGCGGGGAGCCGTTGCTGCGACCAGGCTTAGAACAGCTGATTCATACCCTGTGTCGTTTGCCTGGGGTCGAGGATGTGGCCCTGACCACCAACGGCTTTAACCTGGCCCAAAAAGCCCAACCCCTGTACGATGCCGGGTTGCGACGTATCAACATCAGCCTTGATTCCCTCCACCGAGAGACCTTTCGGCAAATCACCGGGCGGGATCACTGGCAACAGGTTTGGGCCGGGATCCAGGCTGCCCACCAAGCGGGGTTCAATCCCCTGAAGCTGAATGTGGTGGTGATCCCCGGAGTTAACGAAGAAGAAGTGGAAGATCTGGCCGCCCTCACCCTGGAGCGACAGTGGCATGTGCGCTTCATCGAGTTTATGCCCATTGGCAACGGCCCTCTCTTTGATCAGATCGGCTGGGTGAGCTCAGAAACCTTACGGCAACGGATTCGCGCCCGCTTCGGCCTAGAGGCTGGGTTTGTGGCCGGCAATGGGCCAGCGGATGTGTTTCGGATCCCGGGAGCACAGGGCACGTTGGGGTTTATCAGCCAGATGTCGGAGTGCTTTTGTGATCGCTGTAACCGGATGCGCCTTTCCAGTGATGGTTGGTTACGGCCTTGTTTGCTGAACGAATCCGGCCAGATTAACCTGCGGGATCCCTTGCGAGCAGGGATCCCGGTCGAGCATCTGCAGCAGCAGGTGCGCGAGCTGCTGCAGATCAAACCGGACATCAACTTCAAAGGACGAGATAAGGGCAGTCCAGCCTACCGGCGCACCATGTCTCAAATTGGCGGTTAGTACCCCAACAGGGGATCCACCCGCCCAATCAAGGGTTCCCCCAAGGCAAAGCGACGCACATTTTCCTGCACTCGCTCCGAAAGCATCGGGATGGCCATCGCTTCGGTATTGGCGGTGTGGGGGGTGATCAGGCAATTGGGTAAGCTCCACAGCGGGTGTCCATCCGGTAGGGGTTCGGGATCTGTCACATCCAAACTTGCCCCTCGGATCTTTCCTTGCTGGAGCGCTTGAACGAGATCCGCCGTCACGATATGTTTACCCCGCGCTACATTCACCAGCCAGCACTGGGATCCCATCACCTCCAATTCCGGTTGGGCAATGATTCCCTCAGTTTCTGGGGTTAGGGCCAGGGCCAAAATCACCGCATCGGCTCCCGCCAAGACCTGCTGGCGTTCTGGCAGCGTCACCACCCGGGTTGCACCCACCACCGGCTCAGCCCGGCGGCGCACCACCTCAATTGCACACTGAAACGGCTGCAACAACTGAATCAGCTCTTCGGTAATGCCCCCCGCACCGAAAATCACCACGCGCCGCCCAAATAGGCTCACTCCCGAGCCGACCTGCCAGCTCTGGGCCAAAGCCCGGATTTTTAGATCTCGCAAACCCGCCAACAGTAGCACCAGTGCATGTTCGGCCACCGGCTTGGCATACACCCCCTTGCCACAGGTCCACACATAGGCCGGATCCAAAACCCCCGCTCTGGCAAAAGGTTCAACCCCCGCCCAAGGCAGTTGAATCCAACGGAGCCCGGATCCCTCCGCCAAACAGCGCTTTAGGTTCGCTACATCAAAAGCATCGGCCCAAACCAAAGCCTCTGCTTCTGCCACCGAGACAATTTGCCCGCCACCGGCCAAAACCGCTTCTCGGATCCAGGGGCGGATCCCGGTGGGTTCTACAGCAATGCGGGTGCCCTGTACGCCCATTGTGCTGCTGGTGCTGATCTCATCTTTTGCCAGGATACTGGAGGATGCCCCAATCCATCTGGATGAGCTGAACTCTCCAGTGAACCTGTAGGTGTTCAACAAGTGTTAAGGGATCCCAAAAGGCTGCCGCGAATCTGTATTGGCCTAGATAGCGTAGAAGGGGATACAAGCCTGGGAGCACCGCTCGATGACTTCTTCTGAATTGCTGATCTTGGTAACGTTGCTGTTTCCCGGTATCCTGCTATCGCTGATCTTGATGGCCACCTTTGCGGCAGGCGGATAGTCTTTGTCTTTTGGCATTCCACCATCGGTTGGCTGTGGATTGACGCCGTTTCTCCCCTTGCTCAATCCGACCAGAGCCCTAAATCTATACACTGCTGGCCGATGAGCGGCGAAATAATGGCGGTTCAGCCTAGAGTTGACGGGGCTAATACCGTGGAAAAGGCCCGCAGCTTCGGCAAGAATGAAGGTCAAGTGGGAGCATCAAGGATGTGCATTCGGCCCAAAGTAGGCTCTGGAGCAGGGCTCCCCTCTAGGGACGGGAAGACATGCTGAAAACAAAGCTGCACATGGGAGCTTTCGGTCGGGGAGTGGCTAGCGTAACTGTTGTCCTGCTACCCCTCCTCCCAAGTATGGCCGCTCAAGCTCAAATGACTCCTGTGGGTCAGGTACAAGGGATCGGGTTGTATCAGGAAGAAACTTGGGTTGGGGGGAATCGGATCCCGGTTTCTATTTTGATCCTTTCGCCATCTGCCGGTCGCTTGCGCCCGATTTGGGCAGAACCGACAGGGTTGGTGGGCCTAGGAGAGCTGCCCTTCTTCACCAGGGAACAAGGCGCCTTAGCCGCCATTAACGGGGGCTTTTTTAACCGCAATACCCGTCAGCCGCTGGGAGCGATTCGCGTGGATGGCCGCTGGATTTCCAGCCCGATTTTGGGCCGTGGAGTTGTGGCTTGGTCGGATCAAGGCACCGTACGCTTCGGGCGGCTGCGCATGCAAGCGGAGCTGCGCAACGGGATTGGGGATCGGATCCCGCTCATGGGTATCAACACCGGCTACATCCTCCCTGGGATCTCCCAATTCACCCCCGATTGGGGATCCACTTACACCACGCAAACCGACAATGAAACCCTGCTGCTGGTGCAAGCAGACCGAGTACAGGCCATTCTGCCGGCGGGCTTGGCAGGTAGTGTCCGTGTGCCCATTCCGGTGGGGGGCTATGTGTTGGCAGCACGGGAGTTGGACGGATCCCTGGAAGCCCAAAAATTGGTTGTCGGAGATCATCTCAGCCTTCATTTGGCTTTGGATCCGCCAGAGCTGGAAGTCTATCCTCATCTCCTCGGGGCCGGGCCTTTGTTGCTCTTGGATGGGCAGGTGGTGCTAGATGCCGAACTGGAGCGGTTTCAGCCTGCTTTTCGTACTCAGCGAGCGGCCCGTAGCGGCATTGGTCTGTTGGAAAGCGGACATCTGTTGTGGGTTACAGTAGGCAATGCTCAGGAAAGCCAAGGGATCACCCTGCTGGAGATGGCCCAGTTGATGCAGCAGTTGGGCTGTCGGCATGCCTTGAATTTGGATGGAGGCAATTCTTCTACGTTAGTGCTAGACGGAGAAGCTGTGAACTTGGAGCGTCAATTCGTAGAAGTCAGCAATCCTGAAAATGCAGCGGTTAATGGAATACCGGGATCCCGACGCATTCTACCTAGAGTGCACAATGGTCTCGGCTTTTTTCCAACAGCAGGTCAATAGGAATTCAAGATGACGAAAGGGCGACTCTGACATCCACGATTTTCACCATCAAAGTGATCGGATCTACCGGTGAAGCTGCAAATCCATGTTTTTCATCGAACTGCTCAGCCTCCTCTCGAATCCCAGCAATTTCTACATAAGGACGTGGTGACCATTAGCGTTGCGTAGCAACAATGCCTACGGCAGGCTGTGCTATCTCTGAAATGAACGCAGGATTACTGTAACAGCACTTGTATCCTTGACAGCTTGTAGAACGGCGATTTTTCTTCATTGTTCAGGGTTAGCCCTTTCAAAGCTCTAACTCTGCTGAAAAATACGCTTAGAGGCCTCTCGAACAAAGTCCTGTAGCCAACCGGATTTTTGGGTGCTTTGCACTTGTGCCTTGACTACGGCTTGCATACCCCCCTCCCCCCAGGTTTGGTTGCGCTGGAAATATTCGATGAAACTTTTTCCGGCAATACGGGTGAGGTAGCCAGCACTGGCCGCTTGGATCGGGGCGGTGACCAGAAACCCCACCACACTGACCTCGGCAACGGTGGCCAAAATCCCGGTGGTCAGTTGGATAGCCCCTTCCACCAACCCTAAGCTGGCCAAGGTTTTGGCCAAAGAGAGCGCCAGTTCCCGCCCCTGTTGTAGGTTCATTGTGCAACCGTAAACGGATCCCAGCTCCACCACCATCTGGGCGTTGATGGCGGCAATGGCCAATAAATCCACCGCTGGAATGGGGTTGGCAAACACCACCCCCGTTACAATCCACTGAAAGCGGTCAATCACCTGTTCTGCCTGTCGGCGCAGCTGAGCTTGAATGATCTGCTTCGCGGTTTCTCCCAGTTGCTGCGATTGCAACAGGGCATTGTCCAAAGCCAGGGATCCCCCTTCCGCGTAGAGCACCGCCTGAATGCGATCCTTGACCACCGCCACATCTGGTTCCGGTCGCCAAGTTTGGGATCCCACCTGGATGGGAGCGGGAGCGGCACAGGCCGTCAACACATCCTGCGGTTGAATCAGAGGAGCAACCCGTTCCCGCAGATGCTGCAACAGGATCTGCTGTTCTTCTGGGGTATAACGATCGATTTTGTTGAAAATCAGCAAGGCACGTTTACCAAGAGCGATCAACTGCCATAAGGGATCCGCCTCCGACTGGCGCAAATCCCCATCCACCACCACCAGTAACAAATCGGCTGCTTCCGCTTGCGCACGGGCCTCACTTTCTCGCATCACCCCCGCCGGGCCAATTTCCAGAATACCGGGGCAATCCACAATCTGCACCGGCTCCGGGATCCCCGGTAAGCTCCACTCGTAAAGGGTGGCCGCCTCTGTGGTGCCCAGGGTGGCCCCTACCGCCCCCGCCCGCCGCCCCAGCAACGCATTCACCAAAGAGGTTTTGCCTGCCGACCCAGTACCAAAAACCACCACCTTCAGTTGCGGCTGGGCCAGATGTTTGGCCAGCAAAGCCGACCGTTCTGCCAGAGCTGCTCGGGCCACCTGATCCTGAATCTGGGCCATTTGCGCTTGCAACTGCGCCAGATTTTGCTGGGTGACTAGTCGTTTATCCGCCGCATTTTCCGGTAAGGCCGGTCGTTGAGTGATGGCGGACTCCCTCCCGCTTGGGCGAACTGTAGGGCGACGGAACAGGAAGAGGTAATAGACAGAAGCCGCTAAAAACACCAGCAACACCAGCACCAGCACTGCGATCAACAGCCCCCCCAAAATCGGGTGGTAGCGGGTGGCGTAGTACAAATCCAGGAAAGACTGGATCAGCCAAACCAGCAGGCTAGTGAAGAAAGCCAGCAGCGCCAACAGCAGCAGCAAGCGCACGTAAGGAATCGACCGCATAGGGAGGCCAAACTAGCCTGACTCTACCTGCTCAAACTCAACTCAGCCCGGGTCTATACCTCGTTGTCCGGCGACAGGGGCAAAGCTTCCGAATCGGACTCTGGATTGGGTTCTTCGCACAGAGATCCCCGATCGTCCGGGCCGATCACCTGAATCGGGTTGGGATCCCCATCCACTCTGACCTGTAAATCTCGCAACTGCCATTCCGAGCCAGCTGTGCCCCGTTCCGATTCCACCGTTACATCCCCCGTCCGTTGGGCGCCGGTGATTAAAAAAGACAGACAGACCCAGCCGGCTGCTTCATCTTCTTGAAAACGCAGCCGCGACAGCCACCCTGGCCGTAAGGGTTCCCCCAGACGCTGTACCACTTCTGCATCTTGCTCCAGCGCTGTAACCGCCAACTGATAGCTGCGAAAGGCCCCGGAAGCACGGATCCCGTTCCAGAACAAGAACCCGACTCCCGCCAGACCCAGGCCCAGCACCACTAGCGCCCCCAGACACCCACAGCCACAACAGCCCAGAGGAGCAGCACACCCTGCCTTTTGAGAACTCTCTTCCGACACAGGCAACCGAAAAACAGGATGGCCTCACCCTAACACAGCGCTGTTGTGCGCAAAATCTCAGGTGCCTCTACGCCATTTGTCGGTGATGAAAATTGCTTCCTAGTTCCGTACCGACACAGATGTAAATCAATAGCCTCAAACAATAGCTCGGAAAACATGGAATGACCAGCTCTTTTGTAGGTTCAAACAACAAATTTATGGGTCTAATTTCACACTGCGATAAATGTCGGATCCCTGTACGCTAAATTGCTTATCCATTCCGTAACAGCTTTGGAAATCCTTGTAAAGTAAGGAATCTAGAAATTAAGCTGCTGGCTCTCAGCTCAAAGGAGCACCGATTTATACCTCAAAAACTATTCTTCACGGAGCGCAGAAAAGATAGGCAAAGTGCGTACATCCGATCCGCTATTCAGCGGAGTAAATAAGCGGGTAATTTGTCGAGAATAAATACAGGAGGAAACTATGAATGAGGCTAAGACCATGACTGTGCAGCAAATCATTCAATCTGCCATGATGACCGGGCTGCTCACCTCCGCTCAGGAACACGAGCTGAATGTGATGCTGTTCAAAGATCAGTGCTCCGAAGCCGACCTGTTCTTGCTGCGCCGCCTGCATCGTTGTCTGCGTCAGGGATCCATCCGCCAGATCCAAACCCTCAGCAACACCGTTGCCATTGGCCACTTTGGATCCCCGCTGCGCTTGGTACCAGACCCAACCGTTCGCGTTGTTGCTACGCAACGCTTAAGCGACAGCGGGACGGAGTCCTCAGAAGTCCAAGCCCAGCCTCTTGCCCAAGGGTTAAGCCTAGTGCGCAATCCCAAAGTGGGGTGAACAAAAGCGGCTACTTGCGCCGGGTTAGGGGCAAAGCCGGGGATTCCAGGGTGGGTAGGTCGGGGAAGGTGGGAGCTTTGGCTTTTCTCCCCATTCCATGCAGAAGTACATAGAAGCACGGGATCGCGAACAGCGTTAGCAGCGTCGCCAGCGACAGACCGGAAAACACCACCACCCCCAGCGGTTGTAACAACTCGGATCCCTCTCCCAAGCCCAAGGCTAAGGGGAACAGGCCCAGCACTGTTGTCACCGTCGTCATCAAAATCGGGCGCAACCGTTGTGGGGCAGCCTTCAGAATGGCACTGCGATAATCGAGGCCCTGCTCCTCTCGCAGTTGGTTGGCCAGCTCCACCATCAAAATGGCGTTGTTGACCACGATCCCCACCAGCAGCACCGCCCCCACTAGCACAGTGGCACCAACGGAGGTATTGGTGACAAACAAGCCCAAAATGCCCCCGGAAAGCGCTAGGGGCACCGTCAGCATGATCACTAGGGGGTCGATGAGGGAGTTATATTGCACCGCCATCACCACAAACACCAGAAAAGCCGCCAGGGATCCGAGCAAGAGCAAATTGTTGCGCAGCTCCCGGTTGGTGGCCAGGGCTTCACTGGGCAAGCGAGTCACCCCAGCCGGCCATTCCAACCCCGATAGAATCTCATCCACTTCGGCAATCGCGGCACTTTGGGTGGCCCCAGCGGTGAGGCTGCCATTCAAGATTGCCACCTGCCGTTGGTTGAGGCGGCGAATTTCTCCCGGTGCTTCCGCCCTTTGCAACCGTGCTACATCCCCCAAACGCACCGGTTGACCGTTCTGTACAAACAGGGGCAATCGCTCCAGTTGCGAGGGCTGGGTAATGCCGCCGGATCCCAACTGTACCCGTACATCCACAAGGCGGTTTCCCTGTTGCAACTGGGTGGGCACGGATCCCTGCACCGCCGTTTGCACCACCCGGCCAATATCTTGGGTACTAAGGCGCAGTGGGGTAGCCCGTTCCCAATCCGGCCAAATTTGCACCTCCGGTTGGTTGTCATCCGCATCGGGGCGGAACGTGGAGAGGGTCGCCTGTTCATCCAAAGCCCCCAGTGCCATGCGACTGGCCTGTTGCAAGGCTTCCGTATTCTCCCCCTGCAACACCACATCCACCTCCGCATTCACCGCCGAATTGCGGGTGGACAGACCGCGTACACTGCCGGGGGAAACTCGAATCCGGGATCCCACCAAATTCAGTCGGTTCATCAGTCCATTCACCCGATCCACAACTATGCCCACCTCAGTACCCGGTTTGAGGGTGATGTTGCTGGTACCCCGCAGCGGATTCTCAAAAGTGCTGCCCCCAAAAGCGGATCCCCCCGCTGTGGTGAAGACATACTCCACCTCCGGTTGCTCCAACAGGATGCGATCCACCTCCTGCATGACGCGGCGGTTGGTCTCTAGGGTGGTGCCAGGGGCAAAGTTGGCGAACAGGTTTACCTGGCCGGTGCTAATGCGAGGCAGAAGCTCCTGATTCAGTTGCCCGCTCATCCAATAGCTGCCGCCACCCAAGAACAAAAAGGCCACCAAGATCAGCAACCCAGGCCGTAACAGTAGACGCCCCAGCAACCGTTGGTAGGCATAGGTACCGTGGATAACCCCCTGCTGAAAACAGCGGATCGGTGGCCATTGCTTGAAACCACTGCGACGGCGAACCGTGAGCAACCGAGAGGTGAGCATCGGCACCACCGTCAGGCCCACCACTAGGGATCCGGCTACGGCAAAACTGATGGTCAGGATCAACTCATTAAAGATCAGCGATACAAAGCCGCCCACCAACAAAAAGGGGAGAACCGCAACCAAGTTGGTAGCCGTAGAGGCTAACAGGGCCGATTCCAGCTCACGGCTACTCTGCTCCGCCTGATCGATCACCCGTTGCTCAAGCAAGTGGGCATAGCCATTCTCCTGCGGGATCCCTTCTACACCTTTTGCAATGTTTTCCAACATGACAATGGCGTTATCCACCACGATCCCCACTCCAAGAGCCAAGCCCCCCAAGCTGATGATGTTGATGGAGAGGCCAAACAGGCCCATGAGCAAAATCGCCGTTAGAGTGGCCAGGGGAATGGCGATCACCACGATTAAGGTTTGTCGTAGGGATCCCAAAAACAGCAGCACCGCTACCCCTGCCAGAATTGCCCCGCTCAGGCCGGCTGTGGCCACATTTTGAATGGAACTGCGAATAAAGCGGGATTCATCACTGGTGGGGGTGAGGATCATCTCAGGGGGAATCACCCCGCTAGATCGCAGCTGCTCCAGGCGACGACGGATCCCTCCTACCACCGTAATCGTGTTGGCATCCGGTTGTTTTTGAATGCTCAGGCGCACTGCTGGCTCCCCATTTAGGGTCACCCGTACCCCTTCGGCAGCAGGACGCACCGCCACCGTGGCAACATCTGTCAAGCGGACGGTCGCACCATTGGGGGTATTGAAGCGCAAAGCCTGGATTTCTTCTGGGCTACGGAACCGTCCTACTGTACGGGTTAGGGATTCAGAGGATCCCCCCCGAATGCGTCCACCGGAAATATCTTGGTTACGGGCTTGTACCTGGCTCAACACATCTGTCAGGCCCAGCCCCAATGCTTGCATCCGATCCAGATCCAAATCCACCTGCACTTCTTCGCTAATGCCTCCGGCCACATCCACCGTGGCTACCCCCGGCACCACTCCCAGATCGCGGGCCAATTCTTCCTCCGCAAAGCGGCGCAGCTCCACCCCTTCCAGCCCAGGGGCATTAAGGGCAAACTCGTAAACCGGCAACTGGGAAGGGTCGAACTTAAAGACGGTCGGAGCCGAAACTTCATCCGGTAATCGCCCTCTGGCTCGGTTCACTGCCGCTGTTGTGTCGTTCAAGGCTTGATCGATGTTGCCCCCTGGCGCAAAGTACAGATCAACCCGTACCTGTCCTTCGCGGGTGGTGGAGTAGATCTGTTCCACACCTTCCACTGTGGAGAGGGACTCTTCTAGAGGCCGGGTAATCTCGTCCACTGCCACCTCGGGTGTTACTCCCGCCACATCCACCCGCACACCAATGCGGGGATAGACAATCGAAGGCAACAGATCCACCGGCAAGCGGGTGACGAAGTAGAAGCCCATGACGATCACCGCCAAAGCCAACATCAGAGTGCCAATGTGGCGGCGAATGGCCAGCCCACTCACGCTTAGCCCGCCTCTGGATTGAATCATGGTTTAGCTCCTTATTGGCTACAACTTAGTCATCCATCGTTAAGCAGAGAAAGCCTTTGCTCTCTGTTGGTAAGGCTCCAGTTCACTTAACTTTTCATCTACCTGTAACTCTTGTAGTGCCCTTCCCACATAGATTTCCTCTCCTCCTCCTTTCATGTCATGATTGGCACAAAAGGCAGTAGGGTTGGCAAGGGTTGATCAAAGACCTGTTGAGCTTCTACTTCACTGAGCTGAATGATTTGGTAACCTTGGTAAACCCGAATTCCTTGCAGTTCTGATTCATACTGGTGTACGACCTTTAACCCAAGAACTGGCAGGATAATCACCGGAACCGGGTAAACCAGGAGGCGAAATTTCTCTTCTGCCAGACCAGCATAGGCTCCCATCCGCCGAGGCATTTGAGCTGAATAACGCAGTTGAATTTCGTTAGCCACCAAAAATTCCCCAACTATCGGATCCACCACCCGCAAAAGGATATCTCCTTCCCGACTCAACCCCTGGAATTCAGAGTCCAGAAGTTCCCGGACTTGCAGGGTTCCATTCCCTGTTACCCACTGTGCCCAGCCCTGTGCATCTAGGCTGATCAGTCGTCTGCTCCCAATGTCGGCTTTTTTGCTCATCAGGGATCCTCTTATGAGTCCGGTGAGGTTGAGATCACACTCAGCTGCACTTCCTGGCCATCCTGCAGAGGGGAAGAGCTGCGCACCACAAAGGGATCCCCCACCTCCAACCCCGATAAAACCTCCACCTGACCATCCCGCCGTTTTCCCAATTCCACTGGACGGGCTACCACCCGTGCTGACTCCCCTTGTCGTTCCACCCCAAATACCACAGGGGATCCCTGATGCTGCTGAATCGCACTCTCGGGCACGATCACCTGCTGATCTTCTGCCAGACTCAACTGCACCCGCGCCAAGAGGCCACTGCCGATTCGCCCACTTGGGTTAGGAATGACCACCTCGATCGGAACCAAACGCGCCTGCGGATCTGCTGCTGGGGAAATGCGGGTAATCTGGCCGGGAAAACTCTGGCCGGGAAAAGCATCCAACTCCACTTGAATCGCTTGCCCCTGCTGCACCTGCCCCAGTTCCAACTCGGAAAGGGGAAACTCGACTCTGACCTGGCTAAAATCCGCCACCATCAGCACATCAGCCCCGGAGTTCAAGAAGGTACCGGGATCCGCCTGCCGCGCCAAGACCACCCCACTCAGGGGGGCCAACAGTTGGGTATAGGAAAGTCGTTCTTGGGCTTGGGCAACTACGGATCCCTGCGCTTCCACCTGGCGCTGGGCAGCAATCACTGCTTGTTCTTGGGTTCGCACCTGTTCTTCCGCAGAACGCAGCACTTGTTCGGCAGTACTGGCGGCAGTGCGGGCTTGTTCTGCCTGTTGAGCTGAGACGGCTCCTTCACGGGCCAGTTGCCCCAGTCGTTCGGCATCCGCCCGTTGTTGCATCCAACTGACACGGGCCTGTTCCACCTGGGTACGGGCCTGGCTCAGTTGCGCCTGGGCTTGGGCCACCTGCGATTCTTGACTGGCCAGCTGAGCTTGGGCCTGGATCAGGGCTGCTTGCAACAGCGTTGGATCCAATTGCCCCAACACCTGCCCCTGGGTGACGGGATCCCCCACATCCACCGATAACTCCAACAGCAACCCTTCAGTGCGAGTCCGCAGCGTCGCTTGCCGCAGGGGCTGAGTGGTACCGGTGTAGCGAAAATCAGCACTCAGGGATCCCGCTTGGGCTCTAGCCACATCCACCGATACTGGGCGAGCGGATCCCCCCTGACCTCCTACCGAACGCTGAGCCAAAGTCCAATTCGGCTGCAACACTACCCACAACAGGCCAGTGGCACAAGCGCGACCAATCCCGCTGGCTAAACTGCGTAGCCCGGATCTCTTGGGGGTTTGAGAATACTGCATCGCCACTCACAACCTACTTGCTTACGATCATTCATTGCCCGTGTCAGAAACCCAGATCCGCAAAAACGGAAAACCTATTGAGTTTGACTGCTCCCCTGCGCAAATGGTTCAAACTCTGACGATCGATTTTATGAACCTTTCAGGGGCTTGATTTAAGCAATCCTTCACATTTCTACACGATAAACGGGATCCCTGCCAAACAGAAGCTCAGAGAATAGCGGCTTGGGGCTATGTTTGTTGCGGCAAAGCGTCAAAAAACTTACCCCAAACCCTCCAGGCTATCCAGACAATTAAGACAATCTCACGTCTGCCGGGATCCCTGGAGGATAAAGAGTAGAACTAAGTTAAGGTCGCCAAAGCGGCGCGTAGCGCAATCCCAAGGAGCTGGAAATGAGCAAGAGCTTGCTGGAGCAGTTGCGGCAGATGACTGTCGTGGTCGCCGATACAGGTGATATCAACGCCATTGAGAGTTTTAAGCCACAGGATGCCACCACCAACCCCTCTCTGATCACGGCTGCAGCCCAAATGCCTCAGTATCAGAGCATTGTGGATGAAACCTTGCTCAAAGCCCGACAGGAAGTGGGATCCCAAGCCGAAGCGCAAATGGTGGTCTCCCGCGCCATCGATCAACTGGCAGTTGCCTTTGGTTTACGCATCTTGTCCATTATTCCCGGACGAGTTTCTACAGAAGTCGATGCCCGCCTCTCCTACGACACCGAAGCCACTGTGGCCAAAGCCCGCTATCTCATTGAACAGTACAAAGCTGCCGGAGCGGATCCCAGTCGAGTCCTGATTAAGATCGCCTCCACCTGGGAAGGGATCCGGGCTGCCGAGATCCTGGAAAAAGAAGGGATCCACTGCAACCTCACCCTACTGTTTGGGCTACACCAAGCCATTGCTTGTGCAGAAGCGGGTGTCAAGCTCATTTCACCCTTTGTGGGCCGAATTTTGGACTGGTACAAGAAAAACACAGGCCGTGAGAGCTACCCACCTGCCGAAGATCCGGGTGTGCTCTCCGTTACGGAGATCTATAACTACTTCCGCAAATTTGGGTTCCAAACGGAGGTGATGGGGGCCAGCTTCCGCAACATTGGCGAAATTACAGAGTTGGCCGGGTGTGATCTGCTCACCATTTCCCCTGGCCTGCTAACAGAGCTGCAAAATACAGAAGGAGAGTTGCCTCGCAAGCTAGATCCGGAAAAAGCCCAAAGTTTGGATATTCCCCGTCTGGTGATCGACAAAGCGACCTTCGATCAAATGCACAGTGAAAATCGCATGGCTGCTGAAAAACTGGAAGAAGGGATCCAGGGTTTTTCCAAGGCGTTGGTTGCTCTGGAGAACCTGCTCACCGAACGGCTACACAAGCTAGAGGGCAACAAAGAAATCGTCACCCACGCTGCCCAGGATGTATTTCGCGTCTATGACCTGGATGGAGATGGATTCATCACCCGCGAGGAATGGATGGGGGCAGATTGTGTGTTTGATGCCCTTGATGCCAATCAGGACGGCAAAATCACCCCTGAGGAGATGTTGGTGGGGCTAGGGGCAGCCGTCTACTTAAAGAGTTAGCGGGTGTTCAGTGTGCGCTGGATGAAATTTGCTTTTTGTTTGATTGTCGGCAATTTCCTGAGGATGGCCAGTCGTGACATACTCCCGACACTCATGCTGACGCATAGAGTGCGGGCTTCTCAGTGAACGGGCGTATCCTGAGCTTTTTTATACTCCACGGGATGCCCCACCGCCGAGTGTTTTATATTGATGGCGGCATTATGGTCACGGGACAATTCCAAACC
>JAUQVI010000003.1:0-33922 GCA_039794885.1 Thermostichus sp. DG02_5_bins_236 | reverse complement strand
CCGCAGCTTGGTGGAACTGAACATGATTCGGGATATTCGGGTGGAGCCAGAACGGGTAGCTTTTACCCTGGTGTTGACCACGCCTGCCTGCCCGTTGCGGGAATTCATTGTGGATGAGTGCAAAGCCGCGATTCGCCAGTTGGCTCCGATTGAAACCATCGATGTTACGGTGACAGCAGAAACCCCCCGTTCCCCTGCTCTACCGGATCGTCAGTCCATCGCAGGTGTGCGCAACATTATCGCCATTTCCAGTGGCAAGGGGGGGGTAGGCAAAACTTCTGTTTCCGTGAATGTGGCGATTGCCTTAGCCCAAAGTGGAGCCCAAGTCGGGCTGCTGGATGCTGATATTTACGGCCCCAATGTGCCGCTGATGCTGGGCCTTCAGGATCAATCCCTATTTGTGCAAAAACGAGCCGATGGCGGTGAGGATATCTTTCCGCTGGAAAATTATGGCGTGAAGATGGTGTCGATGGGCTTGCTGATCGGCAGGGATCAACCGGTGATCTGGCGGGGGCCGATGCTAAATGGGGTCATCCGGCAGTTTCTCTATCAGGTGCAGTGGGGGGAGTTGGATTACCTGATTGTGGATATGCCCCCCGGTACCGGCGATGCTCAGCTCACCCTGACCCAGGCGGTACCTTTGGCGGGTGCGGTGATTGTGACAACCCCGCAGTCGGTGGCACTGCTCGACAGCCGCAAGGGCCTGAACATGTTCCGACAGTTACAGGTGCCAATTCTGGGCATAGTAGAAAACATGAGCTATTTCATCCCGCCCGACCTGCCAGATCGCCAATACGATATCTTCGGCTCAGAAGGGGGGGAAACCACCGCCCGCGAATTGGGGATCCCATTGTTGGGTCGGATCCCCCTAGAGATTGCCCTCCGCCAGGGGGGAGATATCGGCAAGCCCATTGTGGTGGGACATCCCGAGTCTGCTTCTGCTCAAGCCTTGGTTCAGGTAGCCAAAACTCTGGCCGGACGGGTGTCCATGCTGGCTTTAGGGGCGGCTTAGTAGCGCTCTTCTTCCAGCAAAGAAACGCCAAAGGTGCGCCCACCGACTGTAATACCCTCTTGGGCTTTGCCGCGCACCGTAATCGTACTGTTCATGGCCGGGATCCCTTTGTCAGTGATCACCCAGATAGAGCCGCTGTTGTCCTGTAGCTCGTAGACCCCTTGACCGAATACTCCCACCTGGTTCACCACCTGGCCCCGGATCCATACGTTGGAGTGCTGGGTGGGATTTTGAGCCACAGTCGCAATGGGGGTGGTTCCTACCCCCAGACGCGCCAGTTGCCCGCAGCCGCTGGCTCCACCCAATACCAGACTTAACCCCAGCAAGAGCGCTAGGGATCCTTGGCGTACCCTTTGGCCCGGTTGTTTGTTCATGATTTAGTCCCCATCAACGGCACCTGCTCCCACCATAGCAAGGGTGGCTAAGTGGCTCGGGTCGGAGGTGGCAGTGAGACAGTCTCCAGCCGTTCTCTAGAACTTTTCGCCAATGCTAAAGTGCAACTGTCCTTGGCCTGCATCTCCCTGCCCGACCCCGTAGTCGATCCGCAGCGGCCCCAGCGGCGACTGAATACGAATGCCGGCTCCTAGTCCTAAGCCACTGCCGGGTTTGTTGCGAGCCAAGGCCGGATTCCCGGCTACTGCAGCTCCACTACCCAAGTCGGTACCATAGTCGGCGAAGACTACCGCCCCCACCGGATCGAAGATGGGGAAGCGCAATTCGGCTGTGGCTGTGGCAAAGCTACGACCGGAACCCACACCCCCCTCAAAGAACCCTCGTACCGAGTTGCCACCCCCAATGCCAAAGGCATCATAAGGAGCGAGATCCCCAATGGTCGTCCCGGCCCGCACATCAAAGGCCAGCACCTGAGGCCGCTCACTGCGGGTCTCAAACAGCTCTACAGGAATGAACTGGCTATAGCTGGTTTCCAGACGATTGGCATTGAGGCCGTTTTGGAACAGGCGCACCGACTGCTCGGTCGAGATGCGAAAGATAGATCCCTCGCTGGGGTTATTGCTGTTGTCACGGGTGTCGTTCACAAGACCAAATCGCAGGGTGGTGTAGCTGTCTTGGCCGCTTTCACTAAAGGTGATTGGGTTGCCCAACACATCAAAGCGCTGCTGCTCACCATTACTATCGCGGGCTTCTACAAACTGGACTCGAGTACCCAGGCTGGCCCGCCAGTTGTCTCCAATGGGCCTTGAGAAGGTAACCCCACCCCCCAGCCGATTGATGCGCACGGGCTCCCCATTGGGCAACGAAAACCCCTCATTAAAAACAAAGCTAGAAGCTTGCTGGTTGGCCACATTGACGTTGTAGGAGGTGGGAATGTCCATCGTGGCAATTTGTGGATCTGTGAAGTTCAGGTCGAAGAGGGTTTCGGTCGTGCCCACCTGAACATTAAAGCTGGCGCTCTGGTTGTTGCCCCCCAGGTTTTGTTCCGAGAGGTTAAGGCCAGCAAACACACCCGTAGCTGAGCTGACTCCCAAGGTGCCCCCGAGGGTGCCGGTGCGTCGTTCCTCTACATTGACCACCACCACTACCTTGTCGGGATCCTGGCCGGGGTTGAGGCCGACATTCACATCCTGGAAGAGGTTGAGGTCAAAAACCGCCTGGAGATCTTCCTGAATTTGGTTGCGGTTAAAGACATCCCCCGGTTTGGCATTGAGCTCGCGAGTCACAATGAAGTCGCGGGTTTTATTGTTACCCTGCACACGAATATCTTCGATTTCCCCTTCGGCAATTTCTAGGATGATGGTGCCGTCTTCCGAGGAGCGCACATCGGTCACCTTAGCCAGTACGTAGCCATTGTCGGCATACCACTGCTCAATATCGGCCACCCCGATTTGCAGATCGCCAAAATTCAAAACCTGCCCTTCTTGCTCGGCAAAGGCCTCTCGCAACACCTCCGGATCCAAAACTTTTGCCCCTTCCGTCTGCACAGCCTTGACAACCGGATTGGGTTGCACTTCAAAAGTGACCCGCACCCCCAGCGGTGTGTCGGAAGGAATCGCCCGCACATCGGCAAAAAATCCAGTGGCAAAGACAGCGTTGATATCTTCCCGCAATTGGGAACGGGTAGAGATCTCTCCGGCGCGGGTACGAATGACGCTGTAGACCCGCTCGATCAACTGAGGGTCTTCTGTTCCTTGGATCAGCACCTCTGCTACCAATACCTCGGGTTCGCCAGCTGTGGGAGCCGTTTGGGCCGGGGTATCTCCGCCGGTGCGCAAATCAAGGGTGCCAGGTTCGGGAGCCGATTGGGCCCAAGCCGGTAGCCCCACCAACAAACTCATCCCGTAGGTGAGAGCCGAAGCTAGCCAAGGGCGCAGTTGCCGAGAACGATTCATGGGGGCACACCACTGGAATTGAAATTGTGGAACTGGGTTTGATTGGGCCACCGCCAACAAGGCGGACAATCGCTCTGAATTATATCAACCCAGATCTGGGCATTGGCGCTGGCTGGGTTGCGGACTTGGGCAGTCTTGAGTGCGAAAAGCGGCCTCCCCAGCGGCTCGGTGTCTGTCCAACGGGATCCGTTGCGGTGCTTAACCTTATGGGAACCCCAGGGATCTGCCACAACGGCCTTGACAGGGCACCGGTGTTGGTTCTGCCGCATCGTTGACGAAGATGATCGTAATTGGGGCGGGAGGTGGGGTCGAACGAGAAGCTCCCCTACCACTGAGGCTCCAACTGCCGCTGCGACGTGGCGCGGGTGCATTGGGCACAATCAAGATGGTGTTTTGGATGGTGGCGGCATTGCCAGAGCCAGTATTGACGGTAGTGGCATTGCTGTTGAGGATCACCCTTTGTTGAGGAATAGCGGTTTGCGCCTGGGCTGCTAGGCCGATGCAGAGGTTGAGGAAGGTGGCTGCACCAAAAATGCGCCGAGCAGATAAAGACATGGGGCATCCTCCAAAACACTCGGGATCTTGTTACCCTAACCCGTCCTGAGGATAAAGCCCTATCGACTTGCCGCAAAACTGGCTACGCGACAGAGAGGGATCCCTGTTCAGGGGTTTCACAGTAGCCCTGCACAAGTTGTGCCCTTCTATAACCCAAAACGCCGATTAGGGGCTCCTGGGGTAATTTACGCAGATTCACGTAGAAAATCTCTAAGATTCTCCGCTGTTTCCCCGGTGAAAATAGGCAAAGAATCAGCTTTGATAAGAGAAGAACCCGGTTCGATTCAGAATATCTCGGGATCCTAGGCTCGACGCGTGGGATCAGGTCTCTGGCCTGAACGGTTGTTCGTTTTGAGCCTTTGAGTCTGATATTCTGTGCAGCCTCATCCTCGTTTCTGGAAAACACTTCTTTCCGATCTATTGACCCCTGCATATCTGTAAATCTAGAAGTATAACGATGACTACCTCTGATACCCAACTCAAGGAGCTGCAAGGAACCTTGGCTGCGCAGTTGGCGCCTCTGCAGGCGCGTGTGGTGCGAAAGGCTGCTGAGCTCCATGTTTTGATTGAGTATCCCAGCGATGATGTCCCAGACCGGCCTCAACTGGTACGCCAGGTGGCCAGCCATTTGGCGGTAGAGCGACCCGCTGAGGTAGAGAAGCTCATTCTGTATGGGCGGCAAGTGGGGCAAACCCAGGCAGAATGGCGTAAAGTGCTGCAGTTCTCACGTCGGGGATCCACTCCCGAAGCGCCTCTAGCAGAGGAAACGGAATCAGCCCCATCCCCCACAGACCCTGGTAAGGGATCCCCTCTCCCATGGGAGCAAAAACCTCAGCCCACTGCCGAAGAAGCAACAACGGCCCCAGAGACCTCCTCTGCAACCTCAAAATCTCCCGGCCAGTTCTTGTCCGGCAAGCTCAACACCCTCCGGCAGCGGTTAGTACCGCTTCTCAAACAGCGCCGGGTGCAGTTGGCGCTAGGGGGAGTTTTACTGGGATCCCTGCTGGGGCTGGGAGCAGCCTACCAAATCTCTCAGCATGGGGAATGGGCTGAGCGGAGCTACCGACAGGGGCTACAACTGGCTCAAGCAGAACGGTGGCAACAGGCGATTGAGCAATACGAACAGGGCTTGCGCCATCGCCCTCAGGATCCCCGTTTGCAGGCGGCCCTGCTCCATGCCCAAAACCGCATCAGCCAAGCCAACAATCGCATTCAACAGGCGCAAACCCAGCTGGCTGCAGATCCGAGCAATACCCTTGTCCGCCTCGACTTGGCCAGAGCGTTTTATCAGCAGGGCAACTTTGGGGCTGCCAGCAGCGAGTTGAGCACCCTGCTGTCTTTTGACCCGGATCATGCCCTGGCCAAGTTCCTACTGGCTGAAATCCATTTGGCTCAAGGGAACCTAGCAGAAGCGATTGAGCAGTACCGTGCTGCTCTAGCCCTGGATCCGCAACTTGCCGGTGCCCAGCGCCAATTGGGCATAGCCCTTCTGAGCCAAGGGCAAACAGAAGCGGCCATCACGGCGTTGCAAGCGGCCATCGCCCAAAACCCAAATGATGCGGAAGCCCACTTTCAACTGGGATCCGCCCAGGCCCAACAAGAAGATTGGGATGCCGCCCTGCGCCACTATCTGCGAGCCGCTCAACTGGATCCTGCTCATGTAGCCGCTCAGGAGCGCTTGGGTCGATGGTTTGCAAGCCACGGATACAGCGAAGCTGCTGTGGCTTCTCTGCGGGCGGCTATACGAGCGGATCCCGATAATCCGCAGTTGCGATTGCAGTTGGGCAAAGCGCAGCAGGCTGGAGGAGATCTGCGCGCCGCTCGGAGCAGCTACGAACGGGCCTTAGCCTTGGATCCCAACCTGAGTGAGGCCCGCTTTCAACTGGCCCAAGTTCATTTGGCCCAGAACAATGCTCCTGCCGCCATTCCTCTGCTTGAGCAGATCCTAGAAACCAACCCCGATGATTGGGAAGCCCATTTGAGTTTGGGCATCGCCTTGGCAGAGCAGGCCGTGCAACAGGGAGGATCCTTTACTGCCGCCATTCAGCACCTGCAACAGGCCAGCCAGCTACAACCCACCCATGCCCCCATCCGCCGCTACCTGGGGTTAACCCTAGAACAAGCGGGCCGCCGAGAAGAGGCCATTGCCCAATTGCAGGAGGCTGTGCGGTTGGATCCCAGCGATGCACAGGCCCAACGCCACCTAGGGCTTCTCCTGGCTCAGCAAGGCCAGACCCAAGAGGCGCTTGCGCAACTGGAACGCTCCCTTGACCGGGATCCCAGCAACTCCATTGCCGTGGGATCCCAGGCGGCATTGCGGGTCAGTGTGGGTGGCCAAGCGGAACGGGAAGCCCAAATAGCTGCTGCCCTTGCCCGGCAGTCTACCCCCAACCCTTCTCCTCTCGGCGCAACCACTGAATATCAAGCCACGCAACAACTGAAGTTACAGATCCCCCTCAGCCGCTTGCAACCGGCACGGGCTAACCCTGTTTCAGACCCTCCACCCCCTCCAGCCCAGGAGCAACCCAGCACCACTCAGCCAGCCCAAGTACCACCTGCACCCACGGCTGCTAGCGGTGCTGCTGTCTCTCCGGATCGTGCTGACGGAACTCTGCTCCTACCCGGAGGGGACTTAATTTGGATAATCGGGGGATTACTGGGGATCCCGAGCCTGCTCAGCCTCACCTGGCTGGCCGCACGGCAACTGCAGCGGCAGCAAAACTCCGCCCCTGCCCAAACTCCGCAAGACCAAGCCAGCCGCCACTACAGTCGTGCCCTGAGGCTCATGGAAGGGGGGCAATTGGGCCAAGCGATCGGGGCATTGCAGCAGGCTTTGAGCGTTAACCCTAATCTTGCCCCTGCCCATTTGCACCTAGGACAACTGCTCATCCAAACGGGGCAACTGCAAAATGGACTCGATCACCTCTGGTCAGCCCGCCAGCTGGATCCCTATCAGCCGGATATTGATACTCATCTGGTCAAAGCCTTACTGACCCAATCGCAACAGCTGCTGTCGAAGCGGCAGCCGGGGAAAGCCCTAGAACCTTTGCAACTGGCCCTCACCTTGAACATCAAATCCCCAGGCTTCCAAGCCCAAATCCACCAACTGCGGGGAGAAGCTCTGGCGGCCCAAGGGGAAGGGGCGGCGGCCCTAGAGGCCCTCAACCTAGCCCGGCAGATGGATCCCAAACGGGCGGAGATTCTGGTTAGCATCGCCAAGGTGAAAATCCTGCAGAAGCAATACCAGCCTGCTATTGACAGTTGCTGGGAAGCCCTGGCCTTGAAGGAGGATCTGCCTGAAGCTCATCACCAGATGGGCATTGGCCTGTACCGACTCGGACAGCTCAAAGCGGCCATTGCCGCCTACCTCACTGCACAAACTTTGAGAACCCCGGCCACCCCTGAATTGCTAACCGACCATGGTTTAGCCCTGATCCAAGCAGGAGATCTGGCTCAGGCAGGGCAGCAGTTTTCCCAAGCCTTGCTACAGGATCCTGGTTTTGCCCCGGCAATCTACGGTACGGGTGTTATTTTAATGGCCCAAGAGCAGTTTGCCGAAGCTGAGCAACGTTTTCAACAGGCCCTGGAGCGGGATCCGCAGCTTCATGTCGCTACTGCTGCCCTAGGTCTGTTGCAAGTGGCCCAGAAACAATTGGATAGCTCCGGTAAACGCTTTATCAACTCCCGGCAGGCGGAGGTGGCGATTCGCTACTTTGAGAGCGCCCTACGAAGGGATCCGGATATACCCGAGGCTCACTTTGGCCTCGGAGAATTGCAACGGGTAAAAGGAAACCTCATCTTTGCAGCCCAACGTTATCAAGAAGCCCTGGAATTGAATAACAGCTACGTGGCCGCCCATTACCGCCTGGGCTCTGTGCAGGCTCGCCTGGGCAAACTGGATCTAGCGATTGAGGAGTTCCGCCGGGCTTTGGAACTCAACCCGCATCTACCCGAGGCACAGAAGTCTTTACATAAGCTGCTCTCACGACAAATGGAAGATGTCCATACTGATATCCTGATGAGCTAACTATCGTCTGTACTACCGTGGGATTCTTCATTGCTGTGTTTAGGAAATGAGGCAAACAGATGTACTTTCAAGCGTTGATGCACAGGCTCTCCTCTGATTCGCCGAATCGCTAGCTGCTGATTTTCTTGCTTTTGCTCTGTTGTCAGCTCTCTACTTCGTGGCTTTCGATGGGGAATCTTGCTCTTATCATGCAGCTTTTGTATTCCTTGATAGCCTTGCAAATCAGCGATATTTGCCTATTTGTACCTGACATCAAACTCTCAATTCAATTCTATCGGGATATCCTGGACATGAAGATTAAGTATGAAGATGGCAATTTCATAGTCTTTTCAGGCTTAGATGCAGTCGTGCCCTAATTATTAAGCACAATCTTATCTTTCCCTCTTTTCGGCAAAAGGGTTAGCTGCAAGAGTTTGTGTCAAGTGATCCGGGGAAGGACTGTATCTCCCGTTTGGTCTAAGTCCTGAACCCTGAACCAAACCTACCGCTTGCCATCTGGATAAAGCCGGTTTAATCCCTTGCGGGCGGCAGCATGAGCATCGAGGGTCGCATCCATTTTTAGGATCTTACGGTAAACCTGTTCAGCACGGGCCACTTCCCCCTCCTTTTCCAATTTCTCTCCCAATTTGAGCAAGCTTTGCACCGAGAGATCTGCCATCGGATCCTGAATTTGCCGCAATTCCTCCAGGCGCTCTTGCACCAGCGGACGCAGCAATAGCGATTGATCCCGATCCAACACCTCACGGTAATAGCGCTGGGCCTCTTTGAGGTTGTTTTGTTCGTCGTAGGCTTCCGCCAGTTGCAGGGCCAACTCAGCCGTGGGTTCATCCTTGAATTGCCGATGCAGTTGGCTTAAGCGGCGGGCAAAAGGGGATCCCTGCTGCGGGTTTTTCAGATCTGGGGCATGTTGAACTGGCAAATAGGGTGCTTCCTTGCCGGATTTCTCAGAGTCAGCGGCAGGTTCTGCTTTTTGAGGGCGAATCGGGGTTTGACGGCTGATGCTTTTCGGGTCGATGGGGATAGGCTTATAAACCCAAATCGGCTGATCCGGAGCCGCTGGCGGCGGGGTAGGGCGAGGGATCGGCTGGGGCAGGGGAATGGTTTTGCGGTCGGGGGGCTCAGTGGGCAGTTGCTTGAGCTGCTCAAGAGTACTGGGGGGTTGGGGGGCTTGAAACTGAATCTCTTTGCGCTCTTGAGATAACTCTCGATACAGAGAAGCCAACTGGGTATAACCGGCTTCTTCATAGGCAGTGGCGAGCCAACGGGCATTTTCTGCACTGGGATCTGCGCGATACGCACGTCGAAGTAGCTGTAAAGCCGTGCCATAATTGCGCTCTCGGATAGCCGCCTGCCCCAAACTGGCTGAGTTGGCTCCAGTGGTATCGCTAGCCATATTTCCCCGTAATGCCTTCTGTGGGCTGATGATAGATCAGTTCTTCCGAGCCAGCTACTTGGAGCATCATTTGCAACCGGATCCCTGGCGATAGCATAACCTTGCAACCCTAGGCGTTGCGAACCTGGATAAGCACCTTCTGCCTCCCCTGAAACCCATGAGGGGATGGCTCAGAGGATTCGTACTCAATTTCCCTTCTCAAGCGGTTATTCCTCGGGTTAGGTTGTAGCCAATTCAGTTATCGATTTGCAGGCTTTGACACGTTTTCTCCACTGGCACAGACATGATTCAACATTTTCGAGATCGACATCCCATGGGCAGTTTGCTCACGGATCTGTTGCGTGTGGAAGAGGGAATTTACATTGTCAAGGCACAGGTGATGGTCAACAACACGGTGTTGGGCAGTGGCATCGCTGGATCCAATACGGTTGAAGAAGCTGAAGATGCCGCATTAAAACGAGCTCTGAACCATGCAGGTTTTGGTCGCCCTGTAACGCCGCCGGTTTTGGGGATGGATCCCTCTGGAAGATCTACTTATCTGCCAACTCCCGATTTTGCCAACGGACACACAAGCTCCTTACCCATTCCCCCTGAGCCCATTCCAGCCCCTATCAAAACCGCACCAACTCCCGCTTCTGGACTGCCGGGGTTAATGGAATCTGGAACGGATATGGATGATCTTTCCGATATCATTGCCCAGACGGATGTGGAATTGCAGCGCATTGGCTGGACCAACAAAGAAGGGCGGGAATTCTTGGAAAGCCGCTTCCACAAAAAATCCCGCCACCAGTTGACCGATACTGAGCTGAGGGAGTTTCTCCGCTACCTGAAGCAGCAACCGCCCCGTCTGAAAAGTGAACCGAGCTTTTAGCAAGGGATCCCGCTCGATCGTAACTTGAATCACAAATTGTAATGAGGCAAAAAAAGGCCAAACCCCAAAAGCAGGATCTGACCTTCTCAAGGCACAAGGTTATGCAGTTCGGCTTAAGGGGCACCGATAATGACCGTCGTGTCTTCCATTGTCTTCACCACATTTTCTCCCCCTTCTGAGAGCACTACCCGCCGTTCCCGAGCTGAGACACCCGCCACATTTGCCGTTTGATAATCCTGTCCAGCTTGTACCACGGAAGGCACAGTTCCTGGGCCGGAAATGAGGGCAAAGGACTCACCCCCAATTTGCACAATGCCAGAAACCTGCACACTGCGAGCAAAGGCAGCCGGATCCGGAGTAGGGGTGGGAACCGGAGTAGCCACAGCAACAGGCGCACCATTGCCGTTGCCATTTCCAGGGGGAGGCAAAACCGGAGGGGGCGGCAGAGGTGGCAGGGCAATTTCTGGCTCAGGGGTGCGAATGTTTTGGGGCACAAAGGGATCCACACGACCGGCCCCACTCAAGGCGCGCTGGGTTTCTTGCTCCCGATCCACCGGTGGAATCAGGCTAGAAGCAGCTTGAGTGGTTTGCAGCAGAGAAGGCACAGGGGGAGGAGGAGCCGGCTGATCCGGCGCGGTCTGGCCAAAACCCGATGGCAAATTCACCGTTTGTTGCTGGGCCAGAGCTTGCATTTGACTGGCTCCACGGGCCAAGGTGGCGCTCATATCTTGTTCCCAAGCGCCTGAGGCATTCAGCCGCATGATCACGGGGCTAGCCCCACCACGAGATTCCACCCAAATTTCGGCTTCTTGATTATTGAGCCAGTGGGAACTAATCACACGGGATCCCTGGGGCAACAGGGGCTGAATCGCCAGTTCAGCTTCAGGAACAGCCCGTTCGTTGGCCAGAGCCAAGGGTAAGCGCGGAGCCAAGAACAACATCCCTCCTGCTGATAGGAGGCCGATAGCAAGATGGGACAGTTGGCGAGTCGGTAAAGATTTCAGCATAAAGACCATTGGGAAAGAGCCTCGTGCCTTGTGCCCTTGAGCTTAGGGCACCTTCTCTACCTAAAATACCCAAAATCCCTCTGACGGGGCTAAGGGGTGGCCCTTTTTCCACAACTGAAATGGACTGGTTTTTGCCTAAATTTGTCTTTATAGCAAGAAATCCTTGAGCTAATTCCCCATACTCACTCTCGTCAAGCTAACCTGCCAAGCCCAAAAGAAATCTGCCATACTAAGAGAATGTAAACATTTATTAAGACTATGGCTACTCCAGCTCTGGATCCCGTCAACCCCGCTCGCTTAGAACAGATTGCCCAACAACTGCAAAGCCAACGGCCTGCTGACCGCATGGTGGCGTTGGCCCATTTGCGCGAGGTTCCAGATGAAGAGGCGGTGCCTCTGATTCTGCAGGTGGTGGATGATGAAAACCTACAGGTGCGTTCTTTTGCGGTTTTTGCTCTGGGGGTAAAGCAAACAGAGGCGTCCCTGCCTAAGCTACTGGAAATTTTGACTCAGGATCCGGACTACGGGATCCGCGCCGATGCGGCGGGCGCCCTTGGATATTTGGAGGATCCGCGTGCTTTTGAGGCCTTGGTGCGTGCCTTTTACGAAGATATGGAATGGTTGGTGCGCTTCAGTGCAGCGGTGGCCTTGGGCAACCTGAAGGATCCGCGCGCCTATGAAGTGCTGATGCGAGCTTTGGATGCCCCAGAGGTGTTGCTACAGCAGGCCGCCATCGCTGCGTTGGGAGAAGTGGGGGATTTGCGGGCCTTGGATCGCATTTTGGAATTTGCCCAATCCGAAGATTGGCTGGTACGGCAGCGGCTAGCCCAAGCCTTAGGAAATTTACCCTCTGCCAAGAGCCTTTCTGCCCTTAACTACCTCTCTAAGGATCCCCATGACAGTGTGGCAGCTGCAGCTCTAGACTCTTTACGCCGCTTGCAAAGTCAAGGCTCGCCAGAGTAGAGACCCGTTTGCATCGGGAAAGGGATCCCTTGCTTACGGACTGACTAAGCTGGGCAAAAGGTTGGAGTGAAGCTGGAATGTCGGAGGCGGGTGTAACTCGTGCCGCTTTGATGGTGGCAGCTTTGGTGTTTTCCACTCTGCTGGGGCCGCGGGCAGCACTGCCTTTGGTGGCTGGGGTAGCACTGCTAATTCTGGAGCAGGTGGCGTTGGGTGGGCGATTGTCTGGCCTATTGGGAGCCTGGCTGGATTGGGCTTCGCCGCAGTATCGACAACGGGTGATTCGTCATGAAGCGGGGCATGTGGTGGTGGCTCATCTGCTCGGGATCCCGTTGGTGGGGTATGTGCTCAACCCATGGCAAGCCTTTCGGCGGGGGATCCCTGGCTATGGCGGGGTGGAGTTGGATCTGGCTCCTGTGCAGCGGTGGCAAACCCAAGGGGGAATCCCTTGGGGAGATGTGGATCGTTACGGCACCTTCTGGATGGCAGGGGCAGCAGCGGAAACGTTGCTCTATGGCCACGCGGATGGGGATGCGCAGGATCGGCAGCAGGTGATACGGCTGTTGTCAGGGATCCCCTCCGTTCAACCTTTGGGCACCTCCGCAAAAATAAAGGCCCAACTAAATCGATTTCTGCGCCAAAGTCAAGCCCTTTTGCAAGCTCATCCTGAAACCTACGCAATTGCAGTTCAGCAGCTGGAGCAGGGAGCCTCTTGGCAAGACTGCACGGCCGCTATCACCGGGAGCTTACAGAAGGAAACTGCCCAAGAGGTCTAACCCTTACCCAGACAGGCTTAGCAGGATCCCGTTGCCGCTTGCTGATACACTGTGACATACGAAAAAACAGAAGCCTGGGATCCACCTTATTCCACTGCCCCTGCTTTTTGTGGGATCCCTTTTCTTCACTGTCCCCTACGGAGGATCCCCTCTTGCGCCCAATCCTCATCGCCGGCAACTGGAAAATGCACAAGACTCAGGCTCAGGCCCGCGAGTTTCTGCGAGAGTTTGGAGTGGCTCCGCAGTCGTCATCCAAAGACTCCGTCCCGCTAACGCGAACAGAACGACAGGTGATTCTGTGTGTACCCTTTACAGACTTGGCTGTAGTGGTGGAGGAAACTCAGGGATCCGGCGTAGCGGTGGGTGCGCAAAACCTCCATTGGGAAGATCAAGGGGCTTTTACGGGGGAAATTTCTGGCCCAATGCTGGTGGAATTGGGAGTGCGTTATGTGATCGTTGGCCACAGCGAACGGCGGCAGTATTTTGGCGAGAGTAATGAAACGGTCAATCAACGCCTGGCAGCAGCGCAGCGACACGGCCTTATTCCCATCCTGTGTGTCGGGGAAAGCAAGCAACAACGGGATCAAGGGCTGACAGAATCCTGGATTTTTGAGCAATTGGATCGCGGCTTGGCCGGTATTGATCTGGAGCATTTGGTTATCGCTTACGAGCCGATTTGGGCCATTGGTACGGGAGAAACCTGTGCAGCCGAGGAGGCCAACCGTGTGATCGGCTTGATTCGGCAACATGTGGGCCAAGCGCAACTACCCATTCAGTATGGGGGCTCCGTAAAAGCCAGTAACATCGATGAGATCATGGCTCAACCCCAAATTGACGGGGTTTTGGTGGGGGGGGCCAGCTTGGAGCCGAAAGAGTTTACCCGCATTGCCAACTACCAAGCCTTGGCCACAGCTTAGATCAATGGGGATCCGGGGGACTTTCGACCTACTCAGACCTACTTAGGATGGAGCAGCAAGGGCTTCAGGATGGCCCATTTCTGGTCACTTAGGTTGCTGGGATAGGGTTTGCAGTGGGCAATGGCAGTAGACATCTCATCGGTTGACTTTGAACTGACCAAGCCTCACCCTAAAACTGATGAAAGACGAGAGGGGATTCCCTTTAGCCTGTTTTCATGAATCAGCTCTAATGGAATAAGAAAAGGATAGTGTGAAAAAGGTAGAGTTTGAAGGATCTTTACAGATTTTCCCAACTTTGTTCTCTAGTGAGAATAGACTTAAATCCAAAGAGTCCGTAATTTAAGGATCGCTTCCTTGACTCTTGCCCTTTATATGGATGAGTACATCAGGCGCTCCATCCCATTGGGGCTAAGACTGCGAGGAGGAGAATACGGTTCTTTTCTTCCCTTTATGGCAAGAAAAGAACCCATGGCACTCGACGGATGCTTATCTCGTGAGGGCCGTTATGCTCACTAGAGTAGGTGAGCTGGATGATAGCCTAAGGGGATGGGAGGTTAAGGCTATGCTCAAAAACATCCGCTTGGCACTGCTGGGCTTGTGGACACTGATCCTACTGATTCTGTTCATCCAAAACTGGGGATCTCCGGTAACGGTGGTGCTGGCCGGACAATCGGGATCCCCAATGCCTTTGTCATGGGTCTTGCTGGTCTCCTATGGGGTGGGCGTTGGGCTTGGATTTTTGTATGTAGGCTCCTGGCGGTTTCACGATCAGGCGTTGCAACGACAGGCCGTCCGCAAGTTAAATCAGTTGATGGATCGCGTTAGCTTTTTGGAATCGCAAACAGCTTCCCCTGGCTACTATCTACCCCAGGATGTACCAGAACCGGAGTACACCCCGGATCCTTACCCAGGGCGATATTCCTATGCCAACCGGCCTCCAGAGCGAATTCGGCCCGACCCTGCTGAGGATGAAACCCGTTATGAACAAGAGGAAAGCGGGACTTCTGTTCCTGACTGGCGTCTTGCCGATCAGCCCTACCCGAATGAGGAAGAAGAATGGGATTCTTAAACTGGCTGAAAGTTCCTGCAGCGGTAGCGACTGAACCTACTGAACGTCCCAACCCTCTGCCTGAACCGGCACCTTTGCCCACCCCCCAAGGCCAGAACAACTATCTTTTGATCATCCTGGATAGCTGCCGCTTCGATAGCCTGCTTGCTGCCAATCCTAAGCACCTGCTCAAACTGGGATCCCTGGAAAAGCGGTGGAGTTATGCCTCTTGGACGGCTCCTTCCCACTACAACTTGCTCATGGGCCTACTGCCCCATACCAGCCCTACCCAGGTTTTTGCTTCCGAGCACTACAAACAGGATTATTTACGCTACAACGAGCGGCTGGCTACCCAACAACCGATTGAATTCAAGCAGTTATTGCCCCACCTCTATCTCCCAACCCTGCTCAAACATCAACTGGGCTACTTGACCCATGCGATGGTTTCTTTGCCAGTGCTCAATCCCAGCACGCTGCTGAATCGTGATTTTGATTCTTATCATCTGATGCCCCAGCACAACGATATGGCAGCGATGGTGGAGCGGTTGCACTTTGAGCCGGAGCGCCCTAGCTTCTACCTGCTGAATGTTGGAGAAACCCACTATCCCTTCGCCCTGCCAGATCAGGATTCCAGCCTGTGGCCGCGCATTTCTGGGGTGAATGGGGTGTTAAAGCGCTTGGATGAACCCGGGGATGAAGGGATCCCTTTTTTCAGTACCACCCAATTGGAAGAGTTACGCCAACGACAAATTGAGGCGGTGCGCTACTTGGATGGGATTTTCGAGCAACTGTTTGATTTGGTTCCCTCCAACACCTACATCACGGTTACCGCAGATCATGGCGAGCTGTTTGGCGAGGAGGGCTACTTTGGCCATGGCCCCATCCATCATGAAAAGGTGTTGGAAGTACCCTTTATTGAGGGCAAAATTCGTTAAATGAGGCAGAAAGGCTTCCAGAAATTCACAACTATGCTGGTTTACGGCTACCTCTTGATTTTCTCTCCACTTCCAGAGTCAGGATCTCTGCCCTAACCCGTGACCCGTCACAATAGACTACCGGGATCCAAGCCCTGTCGGCGCAGATACTCGGCCAATCGTTCTGCCCGCTGATGCTCTTGTTCTGCCCGTTGCCGCTCCTGCTCTGCCCGTTGCCGCTCCTGTTCCAGTCGTTCTGTCCCCCAAAGCAGCAGTTCACCCTCAGGGTTCCACCAGCGCAACCAATAGCCTTGCCGACCTTCTTTGTCCCCTTGCCAAACCCCTAATTCCAGTTGTAAAGGGGGGATGGGATAACGCCCGTTGGCTTGAGGAGGGAGGAGTTGATAGCGCCCTTGCTGAAGCTGATAGACCTCTAGAGTGCCACCGGCAGAATCAAACAAGACATAAAACGGAACTTGCAACACCTGCTTGTAGAAAAACCACTTACCCGGTGGATAGGTGGGCTTAGCAGAATACTCTCCTCCGTCTTTATCCGAGAGAAATTCCATCACCACAGCCGGAACGGATCCCTCCAAGTGAGGCGTGTAGCTGCGGCGATCCCCGCTCACGGGTTGAACCGGGCTGGCCCAAAACCAGTCAGGGGCTTTGATCACCAACTGGCCCGCCAGCGTAGCGCAGATGCCCAAATTACCGGCAACCAACCGCTCCGAACCCAGGTAGCCAGCTAGTTCCAACACCTCAGATAAGGCTCCGGCAATCAGGGGCTGCCCCGTGTTGTCCACAGGTTCTTCCTCCGGGATCCAGTCGGCGGGTGGTTTTTCCCAAGTGATGGTCGGATTTTGGGCAGCGACAATCATAGAGCTTTGGTAACGTTTTATGCCCCTGCTGTCAGGGGCAGCGCTGCTATTACCCTAGCAAGTTCCCCAGAAGATCTCCGAAAAGATTAGGGATGCCGTTGCTTTGCCTGTTGCCAGAGGGCTTCCAGCTCTTGCAGGGTACGGCCTTTTAGGTGGGATGTGGATCTGTTGCCATGACTGGGTGGCTCCGCTTGTTCTCGCGCCAGCTCTTCCATGCACAAAAAACGACGGGCAAAGCGCAGGTTGGTTTCCGTCAGGGCTTGGGCGGCATCCAGCTCATACCAACGGCCCAAGTTGACCAGCGCAAAAAAGAGATCCCCTAGCTCCGCCTCTTGGCGAGCCGGATCCGGAGTAGCCCGCTCCAGTTCTTGGCGCAACTCGGCTTCTTCTTCTCGGATTTTGGCCCAGATCCCTTCTACATCCGGCCACTCAAACCCTGCCCCGACCATTTTGCGGGAGATTTTCAGGGCAGCCATCAGAGGTGGCAAACTTTGGGCATAGTGCAGGAGTTTTTGGCCGAGGGTTTGATCCGGTTGCTCAGCTTGCTTGATGTCCTCCCAAGTCCGGTGTAGCTCCGGTAAATCTGCAATCACAGCTTCTCCAAACACATGCGGGTGACGCCGGATCAACTTATCGGCAATTCCCGCAGCTACAGCTTCAAGATCAAAGTAGTTCTGCTCGGCAAAGATCTGGGATTGCAACACCACCTGCAACAGTAAATCTCCCAACTCATCGGCAATGGCAGCGGGATCCCCGGCGCGAATGGCCGCTACCGTCTCATAGGCTTCTTCAAGAATGTAGGGAGTCAGAGATTCAGGGGTTTGGGCGCGATCCCAGGGGCATCCTGCCGGGGCACGCAACTGAGCGACAATCGCAGCCAAACGGCTCATGTGTTGGGTAGAGGAGGAACGCTCCAGGTAGAGATGGGTAAAACGGCCTGTGCTCTCAGGATCCCAGCTTTGTAACGTCAATGAGCCGGCTACCACCTCTAGGTTTTCCTCTAGCAAGGTCAAAGATTGCCCAGGAGCACAGCTGAGTTGCAGAACAGTCCGCAACTCAGCTGGATCCTTTTCCCCACAGCTTTTCAGCAACAAGGATCCCTGCCCAGTGATAGACCACTGCGCCAGATGTTTTGGCCAGTCGGGCTGAAGGCTATCCAGCGTTCGCAGCATGGTCAAAAGGGTAGGTGCGGCCCAAATCCAAGAGGCGACTGAGCTGTTCGAGATCGATAAAACTCAGCTCCAAAAGGATCATCAGCAGCGGTCCCTGCTGGCGATGCTGCAATTTCTTAGCGAGGCTTAGTTGGGAACGGTCGATAATACCCGTTTCCAATAAATATTCCTCAAGGGCGGGCGGGGGAATCGGATCTAGCATGGTCGTTTCGGGGTGGATGAGGTGAGGGGGAGAGAAGACAACAGATTTAATTTATGTAACTATTCTTAACACCCTTCAAGATATTCGGCAAAGATCCCGCTGGCAGGTCAGCCCTGAGGCGGCAGCCAAGCCTTCAATGGGAGGTTCTGCAACCTGTCAAACCCTTGAATGACCAGGGCAAAGAGAATTTCCGTATCAACAGACACAAAAAAATTATGGCGGGGGTCACGGAATGATAGCAGGTTTATGCCAGATTGACAGCATCTTAGGAGTTTGCCAAAGTTTTCTCTTGCGAGAGGCTACGGAGTCTTGACAAGTCGTTACCCCTTTGAACCAAAAAGCCTAGCTTACTGATAAAAAGTTTACATCTTCTCCTCGGGGAATGGGATCCCTTGGGATGGCCGATAGCTAGCTGGATAAGGATTTGAGCCGCGTTGTCTGGAACGATTGGGATCAGCTGAACTTGCAGGAGCCCCGCGATCCTCCCTAGGGGAGCGTCGGGAGGAATACCTCTTGCCCATGGGGGCAACTCCTACACTCACGTACCGTCGAGGTTAGGTAGTTTACTTAAGCTAAGGACGACAAAGATCTAAGGAGCCCGCTTATGTCAGAGGCGCAAGGACTGCTTCCAGTGGGGGCAACAGTGCAGGTAGTGGAGATGCCCCCTTTTCTGAAAACGGCTGATCCGATGCCGATGTTGCGTTCAGCCAATCTGATCCAGCTTCACGAGCGAGGAGTGGTTTTACAACGGCGGCTATTGGGCACCTACAGTGTGCAGTTTGCCAATGGCATCTTTTTAATCGACGGGAAATATCTGGCTGCGGTGGGATCCCAATAGGCTGGGGGGATCCCTCCTTATTCAGTATTCAGTCGTGAAAATCAGGCGCATCAGCATGGAGCTGACAAACTACTTGGACAAGCTGCTTAGCAAGACGCTCTCATTTCTGAGATCGTCACTGTCATTTTGATGTCATCTAGGTTTGTCACACTCTGAGTGTTGATGTGAACCAAGGATATTTTCAAAATGAACGTACTCAAAGGAATCCTGCTTTCCGGTCTGACCCTTTCGCTGATGGGATCAACCCTTGGGTCGGCGGAGGTTGCCCTTGCCCAGCGCGGACGTAACCCGGGACGAGGCCGTGATGTACCGAGTTTTACGCCCGGATTCGACAGCCGCACAGCTGAGCGTAGCCTGCGGGACATTCACAAAGCCACAGAAGAAGCATTTCGTGTGGAGCGCTTAGCGGCTCAGGTGAACAATAGCCTGGCCTCAGAATTGACCAGCGAAGGCTATACCACTCTTGAGGCAGCGCGGACAGCGCATGCAGCGGGTAATGTCTTCCAAGCTCGCGAGCTGGCAAAGGCGGCAAAAGCTTTGTTTGAAGCAGCCGAAACCCTTTACGAAGGGGAGCTAGGCTACAAAGTTGGCCGCTATGGTCAGCCGGAAGCACCCAGCCGCAGCTATTTTGATGCGCCCTTTCGCGTGCAAGAGCGGCTATTCCGGGCGCAAGCGGAGCTTAACTTCAGCCGTGACGGCGTGAATCCGCTAGCTAAGCAACTGGTTGAGCAGGCCCAAGGGCTAGTGAGCCTCAACCCAGCAGAGGTTAGTTTTAACACTGACTTTCGCGTTTTGGCGGAGCATCGAGCTGCCTATGAAATGACGAAAGCAGCAACCCATCTTCTGGCCGCAGAGCGAGGCTTCTAATGCGGCTGCTGCTGGTTGAGGATGATCCAACTCAGCGTTTGCCCCTGCAAATTGCCCTGCGTCAAGCAGGGCACATGGTTGATGCTGTACCCGATGCCGAGACGGCAGAAGGACTGTGGCTGAGCAAGGACTACGACCTATTGATTGTGGACTGGATGTTGCCGGGCTGGAGTGGCATTGAGTTGTGCCGTCGGTACCGTCAGGCGGGCAAGGGAGCACCGATTTTAATGCTGACGGCTAAGGACACTACAGCCGATACAGTGGCTGGTTTGGATGCAGGGGCAGATGATTACCTTATCAAGCCTGTGGATGTCTTGGAACTCCTGGCCCGGGTACGGGCACTGGGCCGACGCTCCCCCCACTGGCTAGGCGACTGTTTGACGGTTGGGGATTTACGGTTGGATTTGATGACCCTGACAGTGCACTATCGCGATCAGCAGGTGATGCTGGCATGGCAGGAGTTCCGGCTTATGGAGATGCTAATGCGTCAGCCGCAGCGGGTGTTTGGTCGGGAGTATTTGGAGGCTAACTTGTGGGAATGGGGTTCCGAGCCAGAGAGCAACGCCCTGAGTCGTTTGGTCTATCGTCTCAGGCAGCGCCTCAGTCCACTGGGTTGCGGCGAATTCATCGCCACGGTTCATGGCTTGGGCTACCGCCTCAATCCTTCTGGGTTGACCGACGCATCGGCTGGCTGATTCTGGCCATTCCCGTGACCTGTTTCAGTGCGGCGCTGCTAATGTTCGCCAATTTTCAGCGCTGGCACCAGATAGATCAACACTGGGTAGCCCACACGCTTGAGGTGCTGCTGTCTACCGAGAAGCTCAACCGGCGTCTACTGGAGGCGGAGGTGAATGCTCAGAGCTACGGCCTGACCTTGGAGCAACCCTATCTGGATGCTTACCAAGCTGCCGTGCAGGATTTGGCCTCCACCCAAGGTCAACTGCTCCAGCAGGTGCGAGATAACCCTGAACAATATGACCGCCTGCGCAGATTGGAGGATCTTCTGGTGCGGAGCATCATTACGCTGGATGGGCAGCTGCTCAGCTTAGGGGCTGCCGAGGCCTATGAGATGACAGCGGAGGAATTGTTCCTCTGGCTGAGCCAAGCTAGGGATGTTCTCACCTTAACCCGTGCCCAGCTCCAAGAATTTGCCGCTTTGGAGACCCGCTATCTGCAGGAGCGGCAAGCCCGGCTCCAAGCCCGTTACCGCTGGAGCCAAGCCAGCTTATATCTGCTGACGCTGGTGGGATTAACAGCCATTGCCGGTGCAGTTGTCCTGTTTAATCGCCAAGACCAAGAGCTGCGCTCTCGCTCAAGACAGTTGGAAATGGCCAATGAGCAGCTCTGGCGTTTTGCAGCCAATGCCTCCCACGAATTGCGGGCGCCCCTGGCAGCAGTGCTGAGCAATGCCCAAGTGGGGTTGATGCTGCTGCAAAGCCCAGGGGTTGATGCAGAAGCCCAAGCAGCCAATTACCAACAAAGCCAGGACTGCCTGGTAACGGTTGTGGCAACCGCGAAGCGGATGAGTCGCTTGGTGCAGGATTTGTTGCAACTAGCCCGTTCTCAGGGGGGGACTTTAACCCTAACCCAGACGGATATCGTGGCTCTTCTGCAGCAATGGGCAGAGCCTGGGGATCCCCCTGTTCTATTGCTAACCCTGCCAAGGGAGCCTGTGTGGATCAAGGCTGATGCCGGCCTGCTGAAACAGGCGCTTGGCAACATGATTGAGAATGCGAAGCGCTACGCTCGCACTCGAGTTGAGGTAAGGCTCACCGCCGCACCGCTGGTGATTGAGATTCAAGATGATGGCCCTGGGATTGACCCCAAACATCTCCCTTACATCTTCGAGCCGTTTTACCGCGTCGGTTCTGAGGGAGGCTTCGGCCTAGGCCTTGCCATTGCCAAGCAGGTGATTGAGGCCCACGGTGGCCAAGTTACAGTCACCAGTCTTTTCGGACAAGGAACCACCTTTCGGGTGGAGCTGCCGTCTAGCTCTCCAACGTAACCTTTGCTCGACCGGAGCATCTGTTCCAGTCAAACAGCTTTCGCAATTCCGACCCAAAACAGATCAAGCTCGACCCAGTCAACAGTAGCACTTGCAACACTTGTGCAGTGTGGCTTGCATGCCAATCCCCCTCAATCCCTCTGGAAAGAGGAACTTCAACTCTTGGCGCTTTCAACTGACGCAAAGGGTATGGCCGGAGATTCCCCGTTCACAGACACTTGACTAGGTATCCTGGAGAACACCCCCGCTAGAACCTGTCCGGGAGCATTTTCAAGACCGTGTGTCCCACGGCCTAGAACTCTTAGTTCTATGGGTGATGGCGGCAGCAGGTCTACCACACCACCCCTTAACCCCAGAGTGCTACGCACCGTTTGCGCGAGAGGCAGAGCACCCCGTTCGTTCAGTAGAACGGCTGTGGCCGGGTAGCGCCCTTTTGCTGAGGTTGGATGGGGGACTAAACCATGCCCTAGCCTTACAACAGAAGCAATCTCTGTGTTCTACATTCTACGTGCATGCCCAGCCATATTCTGTTTTCCCAACATGGCCTCACCGACACCAACCGCACCATGCTGGCCCTGGCCCAGCGGCTGGCACCGCAAATGCACATTGTTGCACCCGACTTGGGCTACCTGCGTACCTTGCTCCATATCGAACCTCTTCTGCAGACTATAGAAGCTGCTGCCGAGGAAGCTTTTTACGCCTATCCCAACTGCCCTGCCCGGATTGTGGCCACGTCTTTGGGGGGTGTCCTGTGGGTTGAGCTGCTATCCCGCCATCGCCAGTGGTGGCCGCGCATTGAGTCCATAGTGCTGCTGGGGGCACCCATTGGTGGAGCTGACTATGCCCGCTTGGTGGATCCTCTAGGGTTGGGGATTGGGATTGCCAAACACCTCGGCCAAAATCGTCGTCCCTTAGCAGAAGCAATTGCTGCAACAATTCCGACACTGGTGATTGCTTCTGAAACCCAAGATGGACGCGACGGCACGGTACCCATCACCGCCACCCGGATTAACCATGCCTATTTTGTTTGCCTCTCGGGAGTAACCCATCCCCAACTGCGCTACCATCCCAAGGTGGTGGAAACCATTCGGGCCTTTTGGGCCGAGCCGCGCTCACCTCTCCCTGCCCCGGAGGAGACCTCGCTGACCCGGCTGCTGAACCAGGTGCGCCAATTGCCCGGCATGACCGATACCAGCACTGAGCATTTTTCTTTGGCGAAGGTCGTTTATACCCTCTCCGATGGCAGTACCCTGCGCTGTTGGAAAAATCTGCTGGGGGTGGATCACGTGTACGTGGCCAATGCTCAGGGGCAGTGTGAATATGCCGGATTTGTCGGCTGGATCCATGCAGACTCGCTCCATGCTGCAATCGCTCGTCTGAAGCAATCCGGCCTATAGTTACAGTTCAAGACAGTTCAATATCGATTCCCCAGGAGAGGAGGATCCCTCATTCAGCACTGAAAACCTTTTGCCCTCTGGCATATCTTCGGGTGCAACATCGAGCTCAAAAGCCGGTATGACTCGGGATGGCTCTCCCAAGACGAGCAATGGGCTTCAAAAGTCTACTCAGTGAAGTATATTAAGTAATTCCTGAAAAGCCTGTAGTTATAAAACTTGTAACACTGACACTGGAGACAGCCCATCAGCTTCTGTGGAAAAGGCCGGTTGTAGAGCCGTAAAATTGAGCCACTCCAGCTACTAGACCTTGGCACTGCTTCTGGGTTGTTCACCAACGCAGTCTCTGTCAAGTTTACCGGTCGGCAGATGCAGAAACCCCCATCTTCTCAGTGATGGGAAAAAGTGGGACAGTTCCAACCGTCGTTAGAATGGGTTACAACCATCACAGGAAGTTGTGAGAGCAGTGGCACGAGTTCTGCAATATCCGTCTCGGATCTGCCATCATCGCCTACAGGTCGGCATTGGGAATGGTAAGTTTTTTGGATGCAGCAGAAAGGTTTGTGGCCGGATGGGCGATGCAGAGGTGAAGGTTAGCCAAATGATTAGACTTTTGGGGCTGGATGTGAGCCAGCCTAGAGGTTTAAGTCTATCAGCTTGTCTGGTAGATCTAGGGCTATTAGAAGCTCCCGGTTTTAGCGTAGCGTAGTCGGGGGATGCTGACTTGATGAGGAGCGTGAGCAAAATTGAGTTTGAGAGGGTATCGCTGCGCTTTCCCCACAGTTCCCGCCCTGCGGTGGATTCATGCAGCTTCTCGGTGGAGTCGGGCCAGTTTGTCGTGATTTTGGGACCCTCTGGCTGCGGTAAGACGACCCTTCTAAAAATGGTAAACCGGCTTGTGGATCCCACTCAAGGGCAAATTCGCCTCGAGGGGAAAGACATTCGCCAGTTTCCAGTCACAGCTCTGCGGCAGCGTATTGGCTACGTCATCCAGCAATCGGGGCTTTTCCCTCACATGACGGTGGCGCAAAATGTATCCGTGGTGCCTAGGCTTTTGGGCTGGGCGAAGGAGCGCATCCGCGAGCGTGTGGATGATCTGCTTAGTTTGGTCAATTTACCGCCCCACGAATATCGACACCGTTATCCCATCCAACTGTCCGGTGGGCAACAACAACGGGTGGGCTTGGCCCGTGCTCTGGCGGGAGATCCGGGTCTTCTGCTCATGGACGAGCCTTTTGGAGCGATTGATGCCATCACCCGCAGCAAGTTGCAAGAGGAGATCCTGCGCCTGCAACGACAACTGAAAAAAACCATCCTCTTCGTCTCTCACGATGTGGAAGAGGCCCTGCGTCTAGCAGATCAGATTTTGGTCATGCACAGGGGACAGGTTGCTCAGTTCGATACCCCCTTTCGGCTCCTCACCCAACCGGCGACCCCTTTTGTCAGGGAGTTGCTGGGGGCAGATGACATGGTGCGACAACTGAGTGTGTTGCGGGTGGAAACCGCTATGGCCAAGATCCCCCATAATCACAAAATTCAGGAAGGAGCGGTGGTTAAACCGCAGGAGAGTTTGCGGCGGGCTTTGTCGGTATTGTTGCGAACTGGGGCGGCAGCCCTAACGGTGTGGGAGGATGGACGTGCCATTGGCATTCTGACCTTGGATCACATTCGGGATTTGGCAGCGCTAGAGGGTACGCCTGCCTACGAGGGATCCGCATGAGTTACATCCTCAACAATCCTGGCCTAGTGTGGCAGCTGACCCAAGAGCACATGGTCATGATCGCGATCACCCTGGGTATTGCCGTGGTTTTGGCCTTGCCGATTGCTCTATTGATCCATCAGGTTCGCTGGCTAACGGTGCCGGTGATGGGAACTTTAAGCACCCTCTACACCGTGCCCAGCTTAGCCTTGATCATTTTGTTGGTGCCCTTGTTTGGCCTCAATGCCCGCTCGGTGATCGTGGCCATGGTGCTCTATACCCAAGTGATCTTGGTGCGCCACATTTCTGTGGGGTTGCACTCCATTAAGCCTGCGATTTTGGAAGCTGCCAAAGGCATGGGGATGAACCTCTGGCAACGCTGGTGGCAGGTGCAAGTCCCTCTTATGCTGCCGATCTTTTTGGCGGGATTGCGGCTTTCGGCGATTGTTGCCATTGCCATTGCCACAATTGGGGCCAAGTTTGGGGCCGGAGGACTGGGGACTCTGCTGTTTGATGGTATTGCCCAAGCCGGTCGCTACGACAAGATCTGGGCCGGATCCCTGGCGGTGGGATCCCTGGCTTTGTTGGTGAATACGGCTTTGCTGGCTTTAGAGTGGGCTGCCCGCCGGGATTAATGGATACAGATGGGCTTGCGCTTGGTGGGCATCTCCTCTAGTATCGCTGGGCTAGAAATTGATGGATGGACGAAACCACAACAGAACCCTCACCCACTGCTGAAGCGACTCGTTTTACCGAACCTGACCGCACATCCCCTACGGCCACTCAGGTATGAGGACATGGTTGCCGATAATCCCTCGCCGCGTACAACCACATGCACACACTGAGCACGGCGGGATAGAAACATGGCTGCCTGCCCTGCGGAATTGCCGCCCCCCAGACTAACAGCATGGGTGTTGGTGCAAAAACGAGCTTCTAACTCGGTTGCGGCATAGTAGACTCCCGCCCCTTCAAACTGTTCCAGACGCGGAATGGCCAAGCGTCGATACCGTACACCATTGGCGACGACGATGGTTCTGGCCAAGACCACAAGCCATCATCCAATTCCACCTGAAAACCCTCAGGAGTGGGATGGAGAGCCGTCGCACGACGAGGTGCGGCGATCTTCGCACCAAATTTGAAGGCTTGGATTTATCCCTGATAAGCTAGCTCAGCCCCAGAGATGCCGGTGGAAAAGCCGAGATAATTTTCGATGCGGGATGAGGTGCCCGCCTGGCCTCCAATGGCGGTATCTTCCACAACCAAAGTCGATAGACCTTCTGAGGCCCCCTAGACTGCTGCCGCCAACCCAGAAGGGCCCGCCCCGACAATCAGCATGTCAAAAGGGATGGTGTTGTCCACACGCAGATCCAGGCCAAGGGCAACGGCAACTTCCCGTGGGGTTGGCTCGATGAGCAGATGGGAGCGTCCAGTCATCGCTACGGTTCCAGTTGCCGGGATCCCTTCCAGTTTGGGAAGGTTGCTCAGGGCCTCGGGGTTAGCACGGTCAATAAAACGGTAGGGAATGCGGCTACGACTGGCAAGCAAATTCCAGCAAATGTAAGGCTTTGGGATCATCTTCTCGCCCAATTAAGGTCAAGCCCCCCTGTCCCCATTCGATCAACAGCCGCCGGCGAAGGCAGTCACCAACAGATCGCTGATTTCTGGAACTGTTGCCACCAAATGGAGCACATCAGACTGGGGGCCAATCAACACTTTTACAGGCTCGGCAGCTACACAAGCCAGGAAGGTTCCCTGTCCAGAGAGCATCCCCAACTCACCGCAAAAATTGGGAGCCGAGATGGTCACCACAGTTTGATCCCCAGCTCGATCCACAATGTGTACGGATCCCTTCTGGACAACTACTCAGTCGTAGCTAGGCTGACCAACATCAAAGAGCACTGTATCAGCCGGGACTTCATGCTCTTCGCCCACTTGCTGAAGCCTATCCAGAGCCGCTTCTGGTAATAAGGTCCAAGCCTGCCGTTCTAGCTCACTGCTGGAGGTCGAAACTCTTACCGGAGCTTGCGTTGCAGGTGTCATGGCAATTTCCCTATGATAGGCCGCTGAGAGGAATACCAGCCTGGGATCCCTCGACAGAATGAAACTTCCTTCACGGCAAAGTCTTTGGGCTGCACAGCAGGGCCACTAACTGACAACTCCCCCTGAAACATCGCAAGAAACTCCCGCAAGAAAGGAGAGGCAATGAGATGCAACTGCTCAAAACGGAGTCTTCACCTTCGGCTGTTTGACCTTCAGGTCGCGGATGCGCTTCAGCATTTTTTGGAAATACTCCGCAAGGTAGTCCTCGAGCGTTGTCACTGAGGTGGGATCCATTCCCAAGGTTTCATAAACAGCGGTCATATCGGCGTGCATCGGCTCTTTGGCGGCGATAACCTCCGCAAAGGCTAGCCGGTCGGCAATATTCCAGCTCCATTGAAAGAACTGTGCCACCTGACGTGCTCCTCGCAGTAACCCTAGCGGCATGGTGCTCACCTTGGCCTTTTTACTGGATAGCTGTTCACACAAAGCGATCACTTCTCGGGCTGTCCAGGCTTTTGGCCCCGCCAATGGAAAAATCTGTTGCTTGGCTGAGTCTACACTGAGAGCACGCACTGCAAATCGCGCCACATCCAACGTATCCAGATAGGCCGTGGGTACCGTTTCACTGGTTACCCAAACCATTTGTTCTTCCAAAATGGGAATGGCGTACTGACCAATTAACCCCTGCATGAATCCCGCTGTCCGAAAAATCGTGTAGGGCATCTGGGATCCCATCAAATACTTCTCAATGTGGTGCTTGAAGTTCATCAGCGGCACATTGGCGTACTCATGGTGGGCGCCCATGATGGAGAAGAAGATGAAATGTCCTACCTGAGCCGCCCGCGCTGCATTGATCAGGGCTACTTTGCCATCCCAATCCACCTGACGGGCACTGAGGCTGTCGGTTACCCGCACGGTGGCACAGTCGATAACAGCCTCAACTTGCTCCATGGCCGACTGAATCGTGCTTGGCTGGAGCAGATTTCCAACCCTAAGATGGGCTCCCCACTCACTTAAGAAAGCCGCCTTGGCGGGGTTTCGTACCAGACAGGTCACCTGATGCCCCTCTTCAATCGCTCGCCGCACCACTTGCCGGCCCAGCGTTCCTGTCGCCCCCACAACCAGAACTTTCATAAACTTATTATTTCTTAACCTTGTGTATAGTCTACCAGACCAATGGGGATTCCAACACAAATCTAATTTGGCCATAAAAAGGGATCCCTCTCAAAACTCAGTTTGAAGGGATCCACAACTGCAATGGACAAAGTTGAGTGCCGGGCAAGGATTTAGGTGGCCAACTCGCTCATGCGTTGTGCCAGGGTGAAGTCCAACTCTGTGATGCCCCCAACGTCATGGGTATTGAGATCCACGCTGACACGGTTGTACACATTGCTCCAATCGGGGTGATGACCCAGGCTCTCGGCTACCAAAGCAACGCTGCTCATCCAGCCAAAAGCTTCTACAAAAGAGCCAAATTGAAACTGTCGATGCAGTTTTCCATCCTGTAAAGACCAGCCGGGCAAGGCCTCTAGTTTGGCGTGGATCTCGGTTTCACTCAGTTTGACGGGTCTGGACATGGATGCTTCCTCCAGTCAATGCCATCGTTTTCATCAAAAGGGCAAGTGAGATTGGATCCCAGCTTATTTACAAAACTTCATGATTTTCAGGAAGGGTAGGGCAGAGGGGTTTATGTAGCCAGTACCCTTGCACGGTGAAGTCTGCCTGTTGGTAGAGCTTGAGGGCAGCTTGGTTATCGCGGTAAACCTGCAGGGTGATGGCCGCCAGTTGCTGCTGGGATCCCCACCGTTCTACCTGTTGAATGAGGGCTTGGCCCAGCCCCTGTCGTCGATGCCCGGGATCTACCCAGAGCAAGAAAATATAGGCCACCCGCCGATTTGTGGCTTGGTCTGTGGAAATGCCTGCCCAAACACAGCCTACAGGTTCTGCTGTTTCTTCTTTTAAGATCCACCAACAAGGTGTGTTGGGCGGATCAAACAGCCGATCCAGCGTTGTTTCCAGGTGATCCCAGTGGGTTTGCTCCGGGAAGGACTCCTGTAAAGTCGCTTGCAAGCCTTGTCGGATGCGGGGCCGATCCCACGCCGAGCCAACGCGCCAGCGGTAGCCAGGGGGTAATGGGATCCCTGGTTCAGCCATGCTCAGACATCAGCACAGGAGTGAGGGCTACCGGGGTTAGATCTTCCATCGGGGCCGGTTGAGCCATATCTCCCGGCAGAAACGAGCGGATACTGACCACCACAAGGGTGAATAGAAACACCAGCAGGATGAGAGCCGGGAAGATGTACTGACGGAGGATGTTCATGTTTCTACACAATCTTCGTCTTTACAGCATAACGTGGGGAACGGCACCCCAGGGTGAGGAGATTTCATGCTGGTACTCAGTCTAGAAAAATGCTGTCTTGAGCTTAGGAATTTTGCATAAGAGATTGCGCCCCTGGATCGGTCAACGTGTCCGCAAACAGTACAACCGGAGCCGACAAGTCCCCTTTCTGAGTCTGTTCTGCCGATAAACTCAGTTGAGCTTGACCTCTTACTCAGGATCCCATGCGTAAATAAGGTGAGAAAACTGTAACCTATGATTCCGAAGTGGCGGTGGCAGTGTACTAAGGTCAAGCGTGGTCGGTGGCAGTCCTTCAAACTCCCCACCCCTGTTTACGGTGCGCTACGCAAGTGGAGATGCCGGTGATGAGTAGCCCAGATCGCCCCTTGAAAAGACTTGGGATCCCGCCCAATGCTTGGGCTGTGGATGCTGAAATGGCCGACCTTACCCGTCCACCCTTGGATCCTCGGCCCATCCTGCTGCCTACTGCCACCAAAACTCTGCGGCTAGATCTGGCCAAGGCGGCGCTGATCATCATCGATATGCAGAATGACTTTTGTCATCCCGATGGTTGGTTGTCCAGTATCGGTGTGGATGTAACGCCGGCCCGTGCTCCAATTGATCCTCTGAAAACCTTGATCCCTGAGTTGCGGCAGGCTCAGGTTCCCATCCTTTGGGTGAATTGGGGGAACCGGCCCGACCTGCTCAACATCAGTGCTGCCCTCAGGCACGTGTATAACCCCAGCGGAGACGGGGTGGGTTTAGGGGATCCCTTGCCCAAAAACGGCGCACGGGTGCTCACCAAAGACAGTTGGGCAGCAGCGGTGGTGGATGAGTTGGAAGTGAAACCCGAAGATATTTGTGTCGATAAGTTCCGCATGAGTGGCTTTTGGGATACGCCTTTAGATAGCATTCTCAAGAATCTGGGGCGAACCACACTCTTTTTTACGGGTGTCAATATCGACCAATGTGTGATGACGACGCTGCAGGATGCTAATTTCCTCGGTTATGACTGTATTTTGCTTGAAGATTGTGCTGCCACCACCTCCCCCGAATACTGCTTACTGGCTACTCTCTACAATGTCAAGCAGTGTTTTGGCTTTGTTGCTTCTTCGTCGGATTTGCTAGCAGCCTTACCCAGATAGATTTTGCTGAATTTGGATCCCTATATTTCCCTGAGCGAAGGAACTGTATGCAAACTCTTTCCCAATGTGTCATCCCGGTGATCAAGACTCCTACTGATTACCAAGCCTTTCGCATTAGCCCTCAGGATTCCAACCGCTTGGCTATTGTCTTTGATCCCTCCCATTCACAAATTTCGTTAACCTTTTGTGTTGAGATTTTTGACGAAGGTGGCAAAACCCCTCCCAATCGTCATCAAATGGCTGTGGAAATGTTCTTCATTCTCAAGGGAGAAGGCGTTGCCATTTGCGATGGGAAAGCAGCCCCCATTAAGACCGGAGATAGCCTTTTGGTGCCGCCGACAGGTGTCCATGAAATCCACAATACCGGCCCCGGTCGTCTCTATGCCTTATGCATCATGGTGCCGAATGAGGACTTTGCCGAGCTGATCCGAGCCGGTACCCCTGCGGAACTAGACGAGGATGATCTACGGGTGCTTTCAGGGTGCTGGAGAACGGCTCTTTCGGCAGCTTAACTCGAACTGCCTTAAGATCATCGGGTGGGTGCAGGGATCCCTTTCATCTCATCCCCCTCAATGATTCGTTCTTCTCCAAACCCATGCTACCTGTCTGTCCCCGAGAAACCGCCTCCATGTTCACCCGTGACGGCATCCAATTGGATGCCGATGTCTATCGCCCAGAGGTTGAGGGTACCTATCCGGTTTTGTTGATGCGGCAGCCTTATGGCCGTTCTATTGCCTCCACAGTGGTCTATGCTCACCCCAGTTGGTATGCAGCCCAGGGCTACATCGTCGTCATTCAGGATGTGCGCGGACGGGGAACCTCCAAGGGATCCTTCTATCCCTTTCGGGCCGAGGCAGAAGATGGCTTCGATACGGTCAACTGGGCGGCAACTCTGCCTGGCAGCAACGGCAGTGTGGGCATGTATGGCTTTTCTTACCAGGGCATGACCCAACTATATGCCGCCTCCACCCGCCCGGTGGCCCTAAAGACCCTTTGCCCGGCAATGATGCCCTATGATCTTTATGCGGATGCCGCCTATCAAGGGGGCACCTTCCGTTTTCAGGGCAACCTCGGATGGGCCTTTCAGCTAGAGACCGAAGGGGCACGTCTAAGGGGAGATGCCAATGCTCACCAGGCCCTGTTCAAAGCCTCCCGTAACCTACCCCTCTACGACCCAATCCCGGTCAAACCGGGGGTCTTGCAGCAGTACGCGCCGCAGTCTTACTACTTTGATTGGCTAGAGCATTCTGAGCGGGACGAATACTGGCAAAAGCTCTCTCCTCGTCTAGAGGCAGTGGATCTGCCCATGTTGCATATTGCCGGTTGGTTCGATAGCTATCTGACGGGAAATTTGCGGCTGTACAAAGAGATGGTTGCCCGCAGCCAAAACCCTCAACATCTGATCATCGGCCCGTGGCCCCACATTCCTTGGGGTCGCAAGGTGGGAGCTGTAGATTTTGGCCCGGCGGCAGTCAACCCGATCGATCGTCTGCAAATACGGTGGTTCGACCAGTTCCTCAAGGGCAAAGATACCGGCATTCTGCAAGAACCACCTGTACAACTATTCGAGATGGGATCCAACCGGTGGCGTGGTTTTGAAACTTGGCCCACCCCGCAGCCCCAATTTTTTTACTTGCACAGCTCTGGTCTGGCGGCTTTGTCGGAGGCGGAAGGATCCCTGCAGCCGGAACCTCCTGCACAGAACCAATCCGATACCTTCGTTCACGATCCTTGGCGCCCGGTACCGGCTCTAGGCGGTCACTTGGCCTATCCCCCCGGCCCACAGGAGCGCTCTGCCCTCGATTGCCGTACCGATGTCCTTACCTATACCACCCCACCCTTGCAGGCCGATTGGGTACTGGCAGGGGAACTGAGCCTAGAACTCTATGTCGAAGCCGATAGCCCCAGTTTTGATCTGTGTGCCGTGATCTCAGAAGTGAAACCCGATGGCCAGGTTTATACCATCACCCAGGGTTACCGGCGGGTGCAAAATGCCGAGCTGCCCATCACCCTGGAATGCCAACCCACCTGCATTTGCATTCCTCAGGGCCATGCCTTGCGCCTCAGTCTCAGCGCGGCTTGTTTCCCTGCCTACCCGGTGAATACAGGTACGGGATCCCCGGTACGGGAGGAACGATTGATGGAAGCTCGCATCCTCACCATTACTTTACACAGTGGTGGTGATACCTGCTCGCGGTTGCGCCTGCCCCTGGTTTAGATGCTTAGGTGCACTCGGAGTGGCTTTGAAATTTCGGATCCCGGCTGCAACCGTTGCTCATAAAGCGAAATCAAACGTTAGGATAAAGACAGGTGGGGCGAGGAAACACCCATGTTGCAAGATCCAAAGTTGATCCGGCATTACCAAGCAGTGACTGACGCTCTGGTGGATACCTGGCATCGGGGTTATCAGCGCACCGACGAGCTGCGCCTGTTGGTGGATGGCTATCTTTTAGCACTGCGCAATACAGGGTTGTTGGAGCCTTTTGAAATTTACCGACTTGAGGATGATGTTAATCGCTTCCTCTATGATCCCTCTAGTTTTTCTGAACCGGAGTTTGAGCTAGAAGCCGAACCGGAACCGATGCGGGGCTATTGATCCTGCGCTGAAATCGGCGCTAGAGCGCTTGCCTGGGTTTCCTACAACACAATAATGTGATTGGCCATAGACCCCTGGTAGGATACAAAAATGCCTACTGGGAGCCTGCTGCGGCTATAACTATTTGGGTATGACTGTCTTGGATACGGTGATGTCCTCCCGCCGCTCCAGTGTACTGGGAACTGGGTTGGGGATGGGACTAGCGCTGACTGTTTGGTATGCAGTCTTCGGCTATCACGTTCTGCAAATCGGCCTGTGGCTGCTGGCCTTGTTGCTGGTTGGCTTTTATTTGGCTCAGTTTCCTCCGGCTCAACCCATTTGGGATCCTGCTCAGGTGCGCTGGCGACGGGAACTGCTGCATCTGGGCCTGCTGGCAGGGATCTTTTTGCCCATTTACCTCTATGACTCCGCCAACATTCCCTTTCAGGTGAATACCGATGAGATTGTCATTACCTCCATGTCTCGCAACGCCTCGGGGGTGCGCTTTCCCGATATCTTTGGCCTGATACCAGAGTATTTTTACTTTCCCCGCTTTATGTTTAGCCTGTTCGGTGGGCTGACACGGCTGATGGGGGGAGTGACCTTAACCCACATGCGCATGGTTCATGCCGGCTTTGGGGTGATAACCATCCTCGTTGCCTATGGGTTCTTCCGGGCTTTTTGGGGATCCCGTTTGGCCTTGGCCGGGGCGGCCCTGCTGGGATCCAACCATGCCTTGTTGGGTATCAGTCGCATGGCGATGCGGGAAAACCTGATTGTGTTGGTGGAGTGTGCGGCCCTGGCTTTGCTCCTGAAAGGGGTGCGGGAGAAAAATCCGCTGTTGCTCTACTTGGGAGGGGCAGCGGCGGGCTTTTCTTTATACGGTTATTTGCCGGGGCGGGTGGTAATCCTGCTGGGGTTGTTATTCGGGGGCATGTACT
>JAUQVI010000002.1:0-35016 GCA_039794885.1 Thermostichus sp. DG02_5_bins_236 | reverse complement strand
CGTTGCTTGCCCCGCACCTCCTGAATAACGGGCTTGAGGCGTTCTACGGTTAGGCCTAGGGGAGCCAAGACCCGCTTGCCCACCCGCTCATCTTGCAGGGATCCCAAGAACAAATGTTCGACGGAGATGAAATCATCCTCGTACTCTTTGCGGAACTCCTCGGCCCGATCCAGAGTGGTTTCTAAACCCCGGCCCAGATAGAGCTGATCCACCCGTGCCAATTTGGGTTGCTGGTTGATGAAGCTCTCCAACTTATCTCGCAGTAGCTTCGGATCGGTGCCAGCCCGCTGCAGGATCGTTTGGGTGAGCCCCCCCTCCTGATCCAGCAAAGAGAGGAGCAGGTGCTCGGTTTCCAGTTGTTGCTGCTGGTATTGCCGGGCCACATCCTGAGATTTGACGATGGCACCCCAGGCTTTTTCGGTAAATTGATTCGGGTTGGTGGGCTGCATAGAAGTTCGGGAGGAGTTTGGTATTCAGTATAGGAAGCGGTTTGGGTCAACAGCCGTTGCCGCTAAGGTTGAGGGGATCCAAACGGGATCCCGCTAATCTAGGTATCGCCGATTTTGCAGCACCCACAGTTCGCAAGAACCGTCCCCATCTGCCCTGACCTGTGGAGGGATCCCCGCCTGTTAGTCCTCCTCTTCGTAGGGCCGCCCTTCCCCGATCACCGCCAGATCAATTTGCTGCCGATAGTAGTCCACATTTTTGATCTGCACCTCCACGCGATCGCCAAGGCGAAACTGCTGCCGACTTTTGCGACCTACGAGCGCCTGCTGGCGGTTGCGATACTCATACCAATCATTTTTCAGGGAGCTGACCCGCACCAACCCTTCTGCCAAGATCGGATCCACCTGCACGAAAAAGCCATAGTTTTGCACGCCGATAATCAAGCCAGGGAACACTTCCCCCAGATGCTTCTGCATAAATTCAGAGCGCTTCAGACCCATCAGCTCCTGCTCGGCCTTGAGCCGTATCTGATGCCCCTCCCGCAGCGGTTCTAGTTGAGCCTGGAGAAACGCCTGCCATTCCTCTTGCACTTTTGGCGGCAACACATTCCAGTTGATCTGGCCGTGACAGGTGTGGCTGTGCAGATCGACGCCGGTTTTCACCCGTGTACTGCGGCGATCCCGCCCTTTGCTGAGGGCGAGATGGAGGGCACGCAGGTTGAGCAAATCTCCGTAGCGACGCAGGGGAGCGGTAAAGGTGGCATAGGGTTCCGCTAGGCCCAGGCCAAAATGCCCAAGAGATTCCCCTTCTGGCAGCGGCTGCAGGCGATATTCCACCGGGGGCAAGGTGGCCAACAACTGCGCTACCAAAGCTGGGCTGGCCCCAGAAGCCAAGACATCCGGGGCGGTGATGCGGGCACATATGCGTTGCCAATCTGCCGGCGTCACGGTTTCGGGATCCTGGAAATTCAGATCCAATTTCATGGAATTGGCCAGTCGCAAAAAACCTTGTAGCGCTTCAGCGCTCGGGGCAGACTGGACTCTAGCCAAGGAGGGGATCCCCAATTGGCGCAAATGGTTGCCGAGGGTCTGGTTGGCCAGCAACAAGATCTCCGTCATCAGGGCATGGGCGCTGAGGCGGTCACTCACCAGCAGGGGGCCATGGCCGCTCTCGTCGGCAGAGTGGGGGGTGAGTAAATCCAACAGAGGCAGATCGAACCCGCCTGCTTGGTGGCGTTTCACCCTCAGGATCTGGCTGAGGCGCAATAGATTTTGTAGCAGCGCCATCAACTCCGGCACTTCTTCCTCAGGGTTGAGATCGGCAGCGGTGGCGAGAAGGGCCTGCACCTGCCCATAGGACAAATGCGCCCGCGACTGCACAACGCTAGGCTGAATCTCGAATCCTTCCAGTATTCCCTCTAGACTAATCCTCAAGAGCAGTGAGTAGGCCAGTCGCTCCTGTTGCGGCAACAGAGCCAGACGAGTATGGGCCTCAGGCGGAAACAGCGGCAGCACCATCGTGTCTAGGTAAACCGTAGCCGTACGCTGCTGGGCTTCTTGCTCAAGAGGATGTAAGGACTCACTGCCACCCGTGCGGGTTGGTTCCAGCCAATGAGGAATATCAGCAATGTGGATCCCTAGTAGCCAACCCCCTTCCGGCTGGGCTTGTAAAGACACGGCCACATTCGGCTCTAGACCATGAGGGTGTTGCAAATCGAGGGGCTCTAGTGTGACACATAGACAATCCCGCAGGTCGCGGCGGCCTTTTTGATCGGATCGGCTTAACTTTTTCGGCAGAGCGGTAGCTGCTTCCACCACTGGGGCAGGAAACTCCTGTGGCAGGTTGTACTTGCAGCAGACTAGGTCAGCATCAATGGAGGCATCGGGGCCATTGCCTAGAAGTTTGCGAATGGTGCCGGTGGGGGGCAGATCCGCTAGAGGGTAACGCTCCACTTCCACGTAGGCGACTCGACCCTCTGCTAACTCTACTGGGGAGCCGGATCCCTCTGAAGAGGCCGGGATCCCAGATTCGGGGAGGGCTAGCTCGAATAGCAACCGATCATCTAAGGGTACGACTCGGAAGCCCTGTTCCGTTTGTTTCAGGCGACCCACCAAGGTGGAGTTGACCCGCTCGATCACCGCTGCTACTTCTCCTTCCGGGCTGCGACGACGATTGCCATCTTTGGTGACCCGCGCCAGCACCTGATCGCCATTCCAAGCGCCACTCAAATTACTGCCGTGAATATAAACATCCTCTACCCCTGGCTCATCGCGAATGGCAAAGCAAAACCCTTTGCTAGAGCAGCGCAAACGCCCTAATACCAACGACTCATCCTGTTGACGGCGATAACGGGGTGGATCCCCAGATCGCTCCAGAAAACCCACCCGCACCAGTCCATCCAGAGCAATCTCCAGCATCTCCTGGGCTTCTGGGTCTTGGGCTTGCAGGAGGGAGAAAAGAGCGTCTTTATCGGTGAATTGGTCAGGCGCTTGGGAGAGAAAATGTTGAAAAAGCCGAGAGAAGTCCATTGCGGGTATGAGCGAAAGAAAGGGTGGAGAAACGGATGCATCAGAGCAGGGTGGAGCAGGTCAACCTCGGCTGGAGTTAATCGCGGTGACCGGTGACGATAAAAGCCACGCGCTGGCCGATGTTGGTGCTGTGGTCAGCCAGACGTTCGAGGTAGCGGATCGACAGCAACATCAACAGAATAGGCTCGATCGATCCCTTAATGTCAGACTGCTGCGCCAACGTATTGTAAAGGCTTGTGTAGTCCTCATCAACCGCATCGTCTTCCTGCTTCAGTTGTAGGCCCAGCTCAGCATCCAGTTCCGTCAGGGCGACCAGACTGTGGCTGAGCATTTTCTGACAACGCTGCATCATCACCTGGATGCGGCCCAACTCCAACGGTGGTGGATACATCACCAGACGCAGGGCCACTTCCGCCAGATCTTTGGAGTAGTCGCCAATCCGCTCCAGATCCCGTATCAGCTGCATCAGGGTGCTAATCCAGCGCAGATCCCGCGCCACAGGAGATCGCAAAGCAATCAGGTTAATACAATCTTTCTCGATTTGACGGTAGAGGTGATCGATCTGTTTGTCTTGGGTCATCACCTGTTCAGCTGCCATCAGGTTTTGCTCAAACAGCGCCTGTTGGGCCAGCACCACCGATTTTTCCGTCAAAGCCCCCATGCGCAGCACATCCTGCTGCACCTGTTTGATGTGGAGTTGAAGCTCAATTTGCCCCATTGTTCTCCCCAGTCAGGGTGATACTGGCGGGGAAGGGATCCCTGCTCAGTCCAAAATCCCTCGTTTCATCATGACAAATTCTCCCGGTTTAGGAGGCGGAGAAGCCGCAAATTTGAGGGAGGATGAGGAAGAAGCCGCATCCTGGTCAGGGAGAGCGGATTCTCGGTTCACTGTATCTCCTGCCTTTCGTCGCTGAAGCCTGTCTCATGACCCTTCCCCCAATCATTGTGTTGGATGATGACCCAACCGGATCCCAAACGGTACACAGTTGCTTGCTGCTCACCCGCTGGGATAAGGATACTTTGAGGTTGGGGTTGCAGGACGGATCCCCGATTCGGTTTATCCTCACCAATACCCGTGCTCTCTCGCCAGTAGAGGCGGTACAGGTGACCCAATCAGTCTGCCAAGCCTTGAAAGGGGTGATGGAGGAGTTGGGGCTTTCGGAGGGGATCTTTGTCAGCCGTTCCGACTCCACCTTGCGCGGCCACTATCCTCTAGAAACCGATGTCATGGCGGCGGAGTTGGGGCCTTTTGATGCCCATTTTCTGGTGCCAGCTTTTTTTGAAGGGGGCCGCATTACCCGCGAGAGTGTGCACTATCTGCGGGTGGAGGGCTCCTGGGTGCCGGTGCATGAAACTGAGTTTGCCCGTGACTCGGTATTTGCTTACCACCACAGCTATTTGCCCGATTATGTGCAGGAGAAAACGCAGGGGCGCATTCCGGCTCAGCAGGTGGAACGGTTTACCCTGGCGCAGATCCGAGCTGGCTGCCTGGAGCGGTTGCTGGCCTTGCAGGGGAATGTCTGCTGTGTGGTGGATGGGGAAACCCAAGCGGATCTGGATCGCTTTGCCCAGGATGTCTTGGCAGCAGCGGCTCAAGGGAAACGCTTTTTGTTTCGCAGTGCCGCTAGCCTGTTGACGGCTTTGGCCCAGTTGCCACCTCAGCCGGTTGCGCCTGAGCAGATGGGGCAGTTTGTCCGCTCGCAGCAGCCGGGGGTGGTGATTGTCGGATCCCATGTGAAGAAATCTAGCCAGCAACTGGCTCAACTGTTGCAAGAGCCCGGGATCCAAGCGATTGAGGTGGAAGTTGAGCGGTTGCTCTTGCCGGGAAGCGAGGCGGAGCTGCTAGCGCAGATTCTGGATCAGGTGCACAGGGCTTATGCAGCGGGCCTAAGCCCTGCGGTTTACACCAGCCGCGCAGAACTGACCTTTGAGGGAGACTCGGCCATAGAAACGCGCCTGGCTTTTGGGCAAAAGGTTTCCGGTTTGTTGATGGCTGTTGTGCAGGGGTTACCCGCCGGGATTGGCTACTTGATCAGCAAAGGGGGGATCACCTCCAACGACACCCTCAGTATTGGCTTGAACTTGTCGGCTGTCCGTTTGCTGGGGCAGATCTTTCCAGGGGTCTCAATGGTGATCACACCGGCGGATCATCCCCGCTTTCCCCACTTGCCCGTGGTGTTGTTTCCGGGCAATGTCGGCGAGGCAGATACACTGGCTTTGATCTACCGGCGTCTGTCGGGCCGAGGGCTGGTTTAGGCTGAAAGGGGTAGTCTTTCCTCCCTCTAATGGCTGAACTCGTCACTCCTGATCTGATCACACCTCCAGAAGCTCTGCCTGGCTTGGATCGCTGGTGGGGATCCCTGCGGCAGGGACAGATGGAATTACCCAAATCCGTAGTGCAAACCTGTTCTGAAGAACTGGGATCCCTGGATGCCGATGTGGTGATTGCTGGGGGCACCCTGGGGATTCTGTTGGGGGCGGCTTTGGCGAAGCGGGGTTGGCGAGTGATTTTACTGGAACGCGGGATCCTGCGTGGTAGGGCACAAGAGTGGAACATTTCTGGGCAAGAGTTGCAGGTTTTGCTGGCCTTGGATTTGCTTACCCCCCCGGAACTGGAACAGGTTCAGGTGACTCACTATCCAGCTGGGCGGATTGGCTTTGGGGATGGGCCTAGCTGGTGGGTGGAAGATGTGTTGAATGTAGGGGTGGATCCAGTTGGGCTGCTGGAGTGCTTGAAGAACCATTTTCTGGAATGGGGCGGCCAGTTGCTGGAGCAGCAGGCTTTTGTGGGCGCAACGGTTCACCCGGATGGGATCCAAGTGCATACTGCCGAGGTCACTTTGCGAGCCCAACTGCTGCTGGATGCAATGGGACACCGTTCGCCTGTGGTGGCGCAAGCCCGCGGTGCACAACTACCGGATAGCGTCTGTTTGGTGGTAGGATCCTGTGCGCAGGGGCTGCCGAACCTGGACTATGGGGATGTGTTCTACAGCTTCTCTCCGACGCAACCCAGCTATCAACCCTTTTGGGAAGCCTTCCCTGCCCGCGATGGCCGCACCACTTACCTGTTTACCTACTGCGATCTAGATCCCCGCCGCCCCAGCCTTGCCACCCTCTGGCAAGACTATCTGCACAATCTGCCTACCTATCAGGGGGTGGATTTGGCGGAGATCACCTGGGTGCGCAAGCTGTGTGGGGTTTTTCCGGCCTATCGGCGGAGCCCGCTGCAACTGCCCTGGGATCGCCTCTTGGCAGTGGGGGATAGCAGTGGCAGCCAGTCCCCTCTCAGTTTTGGCGGCTTCGGGGCGATGCTGCGCCATTTGAACCGCTTACAACAGGGGATCTACGAGGCCCTTTCCCAACAACAGCTGGATCAGGCATCTCTGGCCCTTCTGCAACCCTATCAACCCAATCTGGCGGTTACCTGGTTATTTCAGAAGGCGATGATCCAGCCCCTCAAGGCAAAAAGTGAGAATCCCGACCGCATTAATCGCCTGTTGAGTACCGTGTTTGGAGCGATGTTCGCCACTGGCCCACAGGTAGTCAAGCCCTTTTTGCAGGATGTGGTGCAGTTTGGCGGATTGGCGCAAGCCTTGTGGGGGGTGATGAGCCGGGATCCCTGGCTGGTGACACAACTATTGGGCCAAATCGGGCCGCTGGAACTGACCCAGTGGATGGGCCATTTTAGCGCTTTGGGTGTGTACGGACTGCTGCACCGAGTTACAGGCGCTCAGGCAGAAAGGGCCGCCAGCTATGCCTGGAAACGCCGCTGCGAAGCTTGGTGTTATGGCTCCGGAAGAGATCATGAAGGCTAGCTTCTGCTGCCAATCCATTTGTGACTGCCTCGGAAAATTGCTGCAACGACGTATTTTCCTGGATCGATTCGTTCCCGTAGCGGTGCATAGCACTTTCCTTACGGCAAAAGTTTTAGGCCTCTCAGGCCCTTTCCAAACCCCCAATTTTGCCGGCCCCCTCACCAATGGTCTTTACAACCCTTGCTCTAACTGGGTTTGTAGCAAGAGAGGTTTCCGCTCCACAGGGATCCCTTTAGAAAAACTGGGAACTTCACACACTCACAGAAAGACGCCAGTACCCTCACACTCGTTCTCTAGGGCGAAAAGGTATCAAGAGGGCACGGGGAGCCTTGGCATGACGGGAGATGATAATCAGTGCCGCAATACTGAGCAGGTAAGGCAACATCAGAAAAAATTGGTAGGGAACTTGACTGCCCCAGATCTGCTGCAGGCGCAATTGCAAAGCATCAAATCCGGCAAAAAGCAATGCTCCGCCCAAAGCACGCCAGGGATCCCAGCCGGCAAAAACCACCAGGGCAATGCAAATCCACCCCCGCCCGTTGACGATATTGAAGAAAAAAGCATCAAAAGCAGACAGAGTTAAAAAAGCCCCAGCTACCGCCATCAAAGCACTGCCAACCATAACAGCTCCGGTACGGACAGCATACACAGGGATCCCCTGGGATGCAGCGGCATAGGGGTTTTCACCGACCATACGCAGGGCCAAGCCTAGGGGAGTTTGGTAGAGAGCATAGGCAACTAGAGGCACCAGAGCCAGGCTGAGGTAGGTGAGGGGCGGTTGATTGAACAGGATTTCTCCAACCAGGGGCAGGCCGGATAGGCCGGGGATGGGCCAAGGATAGAAGGGAATAATTTTGGGGGGAGAGGTCACTTGCGGCAGGGCCATGCGGTAGACAAAGTAGGCAGTGTTGGTGGTTAAGAGGGTAATGCCGATGCCGGTGACGTGCTGGGAAACCCCCAAGCGCACAGTCAATAAGCTATGCACAAGACCCACCCCCGCTCCTAAGATGGCCGCAAAGGCTACGCCCCACCACAGTCCGGATCCTTGGTAGACCACCATCCAACCGGCCATGGCTCCTAGGGTCATGATCCCCTCAATGCCCAGATTTAAGACTCCGGCTCGCTCACAGAGAACCTCCCCCAAGGTTCCCAGGATCAAGGGGGTGCCAATGCGCAAGGTTGCAATCCAAAAGCTGGCAGCGCCAATCAAACTCAGGAATTCGGGCATCGGTGCTTAGTTCCAGCGCAAGCGATAACGGGCCAACCCCATGCAAACCAACATCCACAGGAGAGCAGCCGCAACGATTACATCGGCTAGGTAAGTAGGTACACCCAAGGTGCGTCCCATGGTATCGGCTCCTACATAGATCCCGGCAATAAAAATGGCTGCTGCTACGACCCCCAGTGGCTGGAGCTGGGCTAACATGGCAACCACAATGCCTGTGTAGCCAAAACCTGGGGACAGATCCAAGGTCAAATAGCCCTTGAGCCCAAGCAATTCACAGACACCCGCTAGGCCAGCTAAGCCGCCTCCCAGCAACGAAGTGTAAAGGATCACCCGCTGGACTGGGATCCCCAGGAACCTGGCTGCTTCTGGGTTTGCCCCAACGGCTCGTCTTTCTAAGCCCCAAATCGTGAAGCGTTCTAGGATCCAAACAGCAAGGGCGGCCAGGATCGCCAGGATCAAGCCGGCATGGAGGCGGCTGCGGGGAATGAGGCGCGGCAATAAACCGGCATCCACAATGGCCCGACCCTGGGGCCAACCTAGGGCTAGGGGATCGCGGAGGGGACCCTCCAAAAGGTAGCTGATGACCAGGAGAATCACGAAATTCAGCAACAACGTCGTCACCACCTCATCCACCTGCAACTGAGTTTTCAGCCAGGCTGGGATCCACAGCAGTAGGCCCCCGGCCATCCAGCCGGCTATCAGTAGCACCAGCACCAGCCAGGGCCAAGGCAGGGAAAATCCCCCTGTTCCCAAGAGGCTGGCCGCTAAGGCTCCCCCGTAAAACTGCCCTTCCGCCCCGATGTTCCAGAGCTTGGCACGGAAACAGACCGCCACCCCCAAGCCTGTCAGGATCAAGGGAACGGCCCGCGTCAGGGTTTCTGTCAGGGCAAAGGGGGATCCCAGGGCACCTTGCAATAAGGCAGTGTAGGCAACCCAAACTGGGGCTCCCGTCCAAAGAATGAGCAGACTACAGGACAACAAAGCCAGCCCAATCGCCAAGACAGGAGCCAGAACCATCATTACCAAGGAGGGCGTAGGGCGAGGTTCAAGACGCATAGGCTATCTCCTGCCCTGCCATCCGTAATCCCAAGGCTGTCAGGGTTGTCTCCTGGGTTGGGGTAGCGGCAGAAAGCTGACCGCGGTAAAGTACAGCCACGCGATCGGCTAAGCTAAGGAGCTCATCTAGATCTTCAGAAATCAGCAGGATCCCGGCTCCTCTCTGGGCTGCCGCCAGCAGTTGCTTGTGCACATAGGCCACTGCCCCCAGATCCAATCCCCGTGTTGGCTGGTGAGCCACAATCACCTGTGGATCCCGACACAAGACGCGAGACAGAATTACCTTTTGCATGTTTCCTCCCGACAACACCTGTACCGGCATCTGCAACCCCTGTCGGGGATCCCCAGGGCTACGGACATCAAAGGCCTGTAGCCAAGTCTGAGCTTGCCGATAGATTTGCCGGTGCCTGAGGAACCCCCAGCAGCAAAATTCTGGATCCCGGTAGCGCTCTGCCACCCAATTTTCCCAAAGCGTCAGGGATCCAATCAGACCGGTTTTATGGCGATCTTCTGGGATGCGGGCCATTCCCTGCTGCACCATCAGGGCCGGAGAACTCACCCGCAGCACCTGCCCGCGCAGATGGATCTCACCTTGGTGGGGGCGGAGCAGACCACAAACTAGATCGGCCAAGGCCGTTTGCCCATTGCCTGCCACCCCTGCTATTCCAACAATTTCGTGCCGATGTACGGTCAGTGAGACTTGATCCAGATGCTCTTGCCCTGCTCGACAGGACACCTGCTGCAAGACCAACACCGGCTCCCCAGCAGGCAAGAGATCCTTCACCACCGGCGCTACCCGCTCCCCCACCATGGCTTCCGCTAGGGCAGCTGGATCCGTCTTTGAGGTCTTAACTTCTGTCACCACCCGCCCGGCCCGTAGCACCACCACCCGGTCGCTAATCTGCATCACTTCCTGGAGCTTATGGGAAATGAGTAAGATCCCCAACCCACGACTGACCATCCGCCGTAAGGTCTGGAAAAAAGGCTCAATTTCTGCAGGGGTTAACACTGCCGTGGGTTCATCCAAAATCAGAATCCGCACCCCTCGGTACAGCACCTTCAGGATCTCCACCCGTTGCCGCTGTCCCAGAGCTAGGGATCCCACCCAGGCATCGGGATCTATCTCCAACCCCAATTCTGTTGCTAGCTCTTGAATCCGCCGCCGACCCTGCTGCCGCCGTGACCACAGCTGCCACAGAGGTTCGGTTCCCAGCAAAATGTTGTCGAGTACCGAGAGATTATCCGCCAAGACCACATGTTGGTGCACCATGCCGATCCCTGCCGCCAAGGCTGCTGCCGGGGATCCCAGCTTCAGCGGTTGGCCAAAGACACGAACCTGACCCTGATCGGGAAGGTAATGCCCGAAAAGGATATTCATCAGCGTGGTTTTGCCCGCCCCGTTTTCTCCCAAGATCGCCAAGATCTCGCCACAGTGGAGAGAAAGATGAATCTGGTCATTGGCCACAAGAGCACCAAAGCGCTTGGTGATACCTACCACCTCCAGAGCGGGGAGATGTCTAGAGAGTGGACTTGGGTTCACTGTCATCAATGGTTACAACAAAAGACTCCGCTAGAATTGCGGCTTGCCGCTCCATCACCTTGGCTTTCAGGTCAGCCGGGATTTTATCGGCAAAAGCACCCCAATCGGAGAGGCTAGAGCCGCCGTATTTCATCATGCTGTAAATCCCGTAGTCATCGGCCTTAAATTCCCCAGCTTTGACTGCAGCAATAGCTCTGTCGATGGTAGGCTCCATGTGCCACAAAGCACTGACCACTACAGTGTCGGGGTAGTCTGGTTGCGTATCAATGACATTACCAATAGCCAAAATACCACGTTCCTTAGCCGCATCCGACACCCCAAATCGCTCGGCATAGAGGATATCTGCCCCGGCATCAATTTGGGCAAACGCCGCTTCCTTCGCTTTAGGAGGATCAAACCAACTACCGATAAAGGTAACCAAAAACTTCACATCCGGCTCAATTTCTCTAGCCCCTGCCATAAAAGCATTCATGAGGCGATTCACTTCAGGAATGGGATAGCCCCCCACCATGCCGATGATCTTAGATTTGGTCAGCCCTCCCGCCACCATGCCCGTCAAGTAGGAAGGCTCATGGATGTAATTGTCAAACACAGCAAAATTGGGCAGGGCAGGATCGGGCTTAAGGCTGGATCCCATCAGGAAACTCACCTCAGGATAGTCCTTGGCCACCTCCCGTGCTTCCCGTTCCACACCGAAGACCTCTCCTACCAGCAGTTGGGTGCCTGCCTCAGCATACTGCCGCAGTACCCGTGGGTAGTCGGTGTTGGAGATGGACTCTGACCAGGTGTACTCAATATCTCCCCGCTCCATGGCAGCCACCAGAGCTTTGTGAATACGACTGACCCACTGCTGCTCAATGGGGACGGTGTAAACCCCAGCAACCTTCAGCTTGGCTCCCTGGGCCACCGCAGCATCCCGTCCCAGCCAGCGACTCGCCATTACACCGGCCAAGATGGCGCCGGAACGAATGCAAAACTCCCGCCGCGAAAACCCTAGCTCCACCATAGCTGCCTCTATCGAACCTACCTATGAACCTACCTAAGCCGGGGATCCATACTAGATGGCTACCCCCCTGGGAAATGTATTCTAAAACACTACTTGCTGGTGAGAACTCCACTGTCTAGCTCAGAGTTCACAGTCCTTAGCAAGGTTGACACTGTTTTGGAAAGTTTTTATGTTTGAGTTTTTTTTATGTTTGAGTTTTTCTTTTGAGTTTTTCTGCAGAGCAGTGAGGCGGGTAGACCCTCGATATCAAGTAGCTTTGTTGAATCACCTCCTCTAGGGTAGCGGTTTCACTTATCCGCTCGTGGTTAAAAGGTAAGCTGTCTACCTTTGTTCAAGGAGCTACTGTTCAAACAATAAGCATCACCACATATTGTCTTTGCAAGAAGAATATAGCCATATCAGCAGGCAGCAATTCCAAGAACAGTGTGCCAATTGACATCCAGCAAGTGGGCAATTAGTAGCAAGAATATACCCTTTGCCTCAATAATTTTTTGGCTCTGTTTCGGTGTAAAACTCAATCACAGCAGTCGGCATGTTTAGCCGCTTCACCGCATCAAATCTGTTTCACTAGCTAACTGGAAAAAAACTGTCCTGCTCCGATGGTGGAAAGCAGGGGAAGATCATGATGATAAAGCCTACTATGCTAAAGGAAGATAGACTAGCAGCTAGGGCTGACTGTCAAGTTTTGCTGGTTTTCCGCTCTTTCAAGAATACACCCCCACCGAGCAATAAGAGGACTATCGATGCTGGTGTTACATGTAACTAGGCGCCAAGAGAATCATCAAGTCGGGGAATCCTATGCAAATTAATGTAGAGATATATACCATTAACTGCGGATAGAACACAGCCAGTGTATACAAGTATTCTGGACCTATTACCCACTTTGTTGTTTTTCGCTGGTCAATTCTCTTGTTACTCCTGATCGCAGCATTAACACGGGTATCATAGCTGGCATCGGTGTATCAGGGTTACTACTCTATCCCTGTGAATAACTTTGGGTGTAACTATTTATCTTAAAAATCGGCAGAGTTTAGCAGTTGCTCCTGTAGAAGAATCCTCAATATACTTAGCTCAGAAACAAAATACGACGGTGAAGAATCGGCCTCGGTTTTGAGCATACACAAAAGAGCCATGAGATTCTCAACAGGAGGTTCGTGATGCAGGCTGGATTGCTCGCTGCCCTTCTGTATGCTTCTGCCAGCCTGAGTCCCTCCGGCCACATCACCATCCAGGGTGACCCTAAGGAATGGGTGGTTGCCCAGCAGGAGGAGAACGAGCAGCTGAGCATGACGGTTTTGCTCCGGCCAGGGGAGAACCTAGCCAGTTGGGACGAGATGCTCACCTTCATGACCATCAAAAGGCCAGATGTGCCGCGGGTTCTTGCCAACAATCTCCGGGATCGCCTTCTCATAAACTGTCCCGAAAGCAGCTTCGAGTTCCACCGGGAGACCAGCACGGATGTTCTCTATGAGTTTCGCAGCGCCGGTTGCAACGCTGAATACGGCTTTGACTCACAACACGAAATCGGGCGCATCGCCAGAACTGCCGACAGCACGCTTAGGGTTGCTTATGCCGTGAATTCACCCCAGATGAGCACTGAGTTGCACCGGCGCTTCAGTCCTGTAACCCGTTACCCAAAAAGCAGGGGGCTGGGTCAGTGGATCATAGAGGATCCTGGAGATCGCGCCTAAATCTAGCCGGGGAACTTTCATAGACTGGAGCCTAGCCAATTTCGCGGTAAATTAAAGTGTGCTGTGCTGGTTGTGGGTGGGATCCACCTCGACTGAGGCTGCTGGGTTACCTCCATTGACCCTTATTTCTGCATTCCATTAGGCTAGCGTCGCTCATGCCCAAAGTTATCGTCACGGATCCCATCGATCAGGCTGGAGTAGATATTCTCTCCCAAGTGTCCCAGGTGGAGGTGCAAACGCAACTCACTCCTGAGCAGTTAATTGCGGCCATACCCAACTATGATGCCATCATGGTGCGCTCCGGTACGCGGGTAACACGAGAGGTGATCGAGGCGGGCACCAACTTAAAAATCATTGGTCGTGCTGGGGTGGGGGTAGACAACATTGACGTGCCTGCAGCCACCAAAGCCGGGATCCTCGTCGTCAACTCCCCGGAAGGTAACACCATTGCTGCTGCCGAACATGCCATCGCCTTGATGATGGCTCTCTCCCGCCATGTGCCGGATGCCAATGCCTCCCTGAAATCTGGTTTGTGGAAGCGGCAAGAGTTTGTTGGAGTGGAAGTCTATAAAAAAACGTTAGGGATCGTGGGGCTGGGTCGGATTGGATCCCATGTGGCGCAGATTGCCAAGGCCATGGGCATGAAGTTGCTGGCCTATGACCCCTACCTCTCCATGGAGCGAGCGGAGCAACTGGGGGTGCGCCTAGTGGATTTCAAAACCTTGGTGCAAGAATCCGATTACATCACTCTGCACATCCCCAAAACCCCTGAGACCACCCATCTCTTCAATGCAGAAACCTTCAGCCTGATGAAGCCGACTGCTCGCCTGATCAACTGTGCCCGTGGTGGGTTGGTGGATGAGCAAGCCCTGTACGAAGCCCTAGCTTCGGGCAAAATTGCCGGGGCTGCCTTGGATGTGTTTGCCTCTGAGCCTCTGACAGAGTCACCGCTGTTTTCTTTGGGCAAAGAGGTGTTGCTCACCCCCCACCTAGGGGCCTCCACCGAAGAAGCACAGGTCAATGTAGCCATTGATGTAGCTGAGCAAATCCGGGATGTGTTGTTGGGATTGCCGGCCCGTTCAGCCGTGAATATCCCCGGTTTACAAGCAGAAGTGCTGCAAAGCCTCAGGCCTTACCTGGACTTGGCGGAAACCTTGGGCAATTTAGTCGGGCAGTTGGCAGGGGATCGAGTTAACCAGTTGGAGATCCGCCTGCAGGGGGACTTGGCAGAAAAAGATGGCCAACCGATTATTGTCGCCGCGCTGAAGGGGTTGCTCACCCTTGCTTTGCGGGAACGGGTCAACTATGTCAACGCCTCCATCGAGGCCAAGGAGCGGGGCATTCGGGTGGTGGAAACCCGGGATCCAGCCCTCAAAGATTATTCGGGATCCCTGACCTTGATCGCCCATGGTCCCAATGGGATCCGCTCCGTTTCTGGGGCGCTAATCGGTGAACGAGAGGTGCGGGTGACCCAGATTGACGAATTTCCGATTAACGTCCCGCCTGCTGCCAATATGCTGATGACCCTGCATCGGGATATGCCAGGGATCATCGGGCGCATTGGGGCGCTGCTGGGGGCCTACAACGTCAATATTGCCAGTATGCAGGTGGGTCGCAAGTTAATTCGCGGTGAAGCAGTGATGGTGCTCAGCCTGGACGATCCCTTGCCGGATGGGATCATTGAGGAAGTGCTGAAGCAGCCGGGGATCCGGGATGCCTTTGTGGTCAATCTCTAATCCCCTAGATGGCTGGACTCAGTCCACCGGCTAATCTCAACCGGCTAATCTCAACAGAGGCCAGAATGGGATCCGTGCCCAGTAGAATTTGGGCACTTGTCTTGAATTTGTTTTGCATGGGCTGGAGTGGATGAGCTTGAGCAAAAATGACCTGCCTCTGATCCGCATTCTCTCGCCCACACAGAAGGGGATCCCTGCCGGTGCTGACAGGCCCGATGGCGCTCCGCGCCGTGCAGAGCACGATTGGGATTGGCCGGGTTTTTTGGAGTCGCTGGGCCACTTTGGGGTGGATCTCAGCCTGGAGCGGATGCAGGTGTTGTTGCAACGGTTGGGACAGCCCCAGACCGGGATTCCAGTGATCCATGTGGCGGGGACCAACGGCAAGGGATCCGTTTGTGCTTGGGTCAGCCATGTCTTGTGGGCAGCGGGCTATCGTGTTGGTCGGTATACCTCTCCCCATTTGGTGCATTGGCGGGAGCGCATTTGGCTCAGTGGTGAGTACATTTCGACAGAAGATTGGAGCCAGTCCTTGGCTCAAGTACGGGACACCCTGCAGACTTACCCCCCCGACGAGCCTTCCCCCACCCAGTTTGAGGTAGTAACAGCAGCAGCCTGGTTGTATTTTCGCCGGCAAGTGGTAGAGGTCGTGGTGCTGGAGGTCGGCCTAGGGGGACGGCTGGATGCCACCAATGCCGGGATCGATCCGATTGTTACGGCGATTACCTCGATTGGCTGGGATCACTGGCAGCGTCTGGGCAACAGCCTGCCGCAAATTGCTTCTGAAAAAGCGGGCATTCTAAAACCAGGGATCCCTTTGGTGTGCGCACCGCAAACCCCAGAGGTCAAGGTGGTGATCGACGCCAAAGCAGATCAGTTGCAAATCCCGGTGCGCATGGCAACACCGCTGCAGTGGTTGGGGCCGCAGACGGTGAACTGGCAAGGGATCTCCTTCCACTTACCTCTAACCGGTGATGTTCAGCTGATCAACGCTGCAGTAGCCCTAGAGATTATCCAAACCCTGCGAGATCAGGGCTGGTCGATCCCGGATACTGCTGTGAAAAAAGGGTTTGATCTCACCCGTTGGCCGGGGCGTCTGCAGCGGGTTCAGATCGGATCCCAGGAATTGCTGATGGATGGAGCCCACAATTTGCCCGCCGCCCAAGCTCTACGCCGCTACTTAGATGAGACGCAACCCGGCCCCCTCACCTGGTATATCGGTATCTTGAGCACCAAGGATGTGGCCGGTATTTTAAGTGCCTTGCTCCGCCCCGGTGATCGCTTGTTTACGCTGCCTATTGCCGGCCATTCCGGCATGGATCCCGTGCAACTGGCGCAACTGGCCCAGGAGCGACAGCCCTACCTCACCCATGTACAAGTGCTGCCGGATCTATCGGCTTTTTTGGCCCAGCTTTCCCAGTCGAGTACCCCGGCAGATCCTCCACCTGTACTGTGTGGATCCCTTTACCTATTGGGGCAGGTCATGCAAGAGTGCTTGGGATGGGATCTCGCCCATTGACGCTCTCCCCCCCAACTCTAACGGGTAAGGTGCTACGCACCGCTGTCGCGACAGGCGGAGCACTGCGACGGATCTTGATAGGCTATTTCCCCATTGGGAAGATCTGAGCAGCCGTGATTTTCAGAGTTGGGAAAGTGGGTGAGTTCAAGAGATCCTCACCTCGCACAAGTGTCTTGTGGTAGCGTTCATCATTCAGTACACACAGGGTCAACGTAGGCTGCTTAGGGCTACCAATAAAGTCCCGGCCTCCCAAGCCTAAGTAATCCACAATCCAATACTCAGGGATCCCTAGCAGGGCATAATCTTCGGATTTGCGAGCATAGTCATTTTGCCAGTTGCCACTCACCACCTCAACCACCAGCTTGACGGATGCACCTCGACAGATCACAGGTTCCTGTTGCCACAAAGGTTGTTGCGCTAACTGATTTTGATCCAGAACAACCAGGTCAGGCCGAAAGGCAGTTTCAGCGCCCAACAGCCTAATCAAACCAAACAGCGGAAAGGAATCACATAAGGAGCATTCTGCTGGTCAATAGCAACATTGATCTTACGCCCGATGAACCCAGCAACCTCTTCATGAGCACCGGTCGGCTCCAAATCAGTTAGCTCTCCATCGATCAGTTGTTCATAGCGGGCATTGTCTCCGTAGCGCTCCACGAAGTCTGCAACCGTAAAAGACTTGGGAAGAGCTTCATCCCGCTGATGTGCCCCCAACTGAACCATGCAACAGATTGGGTTCAAGAACGTACTGCGATCGGGATGACAGGATTTGAACCTGCGGCCCTCTGCTCCCAAAGCAGATGCGCTACCAAGCTGCGCTACATCCCGGCTTGACTCTTGCGATTATGACAGATTCCCGCCGTTGATGCACACCCAGACTCAGGGATCCCGCTGGGGTGGAAGGATCCCTAAGGAGGACTAACGCACCTGCAGAGGCAGCTGATCCTGAACCCCGCTGAGGTTAATGCTCAGGGATCCCGAACCGGCAGCATTGGGAATGGTGAAGGTAATTTCGCCCGATTGTGTGCTTCTGCCATCCACAACTTCATTCAGGAAATTGCTTGGTGCTAGAGTGTTCCCCCCCAACTCAGCCGAAAGGAATCGTTCCAAAAATTAACTGGAAAAGGTTTGCCGTTAGTCCATTGCCGAAAGTAGGGAAAGCCGAGTTTGGAACCGACCGATGCAACACCTTTTGATTCCCAGTAGCCGCCAGATTACCGCTGCTGATCTCTCCCCCCGTTCTCGTCGGCAAAAACTGGCCCACCTGGCCCGTACGGTTCTGAAGGTTCCAGTAGCGCAACTTGCCCCCAGTGAAGACCCTAAAATTTGGCGACGACGGGATCCCTCTGGCAGTTGGGTTTGGGAGATTCGCTATGGGTAGGAACAGATCACCCTCAGCGAAGAAGATCACGTGCGGCAGTGGGTGGAGCGCCACTACTACCATCTCAGACGTTAGCGATTCAGGGAGAATTTCTCTGTGGGTCGCGTCGCCTGCCGCCGGTATAACGTCGCCATGACTAAACATGACTAAATAAGTCGAAATATTTCTATTTTAACAAATCATTCGAACCCCAGCCGGGAGCGACTTGGGCTGCCCTTAAAATAAAAGCCGCCAAATTTTGTAGGGCCTCATCCTCCATCCAGGAGGGGGGTACCGGGCGGCAACCATAGCTAAAATCAGAGCCATCGTAGCTGACGGGATCCCGTTGGTACTCCACCAGGGCTTGGATTGTATCTCGGGGTGGAGTAGCGCCGCGCAAATCTTTCAGAGAAAGAGAAATATTCGGAGCAGGTAGAGTCGCACCACCCACATGACAGTTGAGGCAGGCAGACTGGAAGCGATTCTTGCCGTCTGTGAGCTGTTCTGGGGTGAAGGTGAGGGTATGCCCTTCGGCATCTAGGGGCAATTCCACCGGGCCACTCACCCGCAAATATTGGTTCACATAGGAATCGATGCGAGCAGCCACCGGGCTAGACAGTTCCAACCACAGTAGGGCAAGGATCCCGATCCACACCCAGAGGCGAGACGGGATCCGTGATGGTCTCGGCAGATTCTGACCCAGATCAGGCATTAGAGATAGCCTGCCAAGTCGCTGTGGCTTTCGCTCTTAGTGCCACCCCAACCGGGCAACGTTTTCGCTTGCACCAGAATGTAGCCGGCGATCAGCTTAAGATCTTCATCGCTGAGGTTACGCAGACGGGGATACTCGCTGATGAGCTGGGTGTTGGGGTGATACTCCAACAGGGATTCAGTACCGTCGTAAGTGACCGGGTTCTTAACATAATCGACAATGGCCAGCACATTATCCCGAGGGGGGGTTGCCCCTTCCAAATCGGAGAGCTTTAGGCCCACATCTGGGTTGGGGTAGGTTTGGCCGCCAATGTGGCACTGGGCACAGGTGGAGCTAAAGAGCTTCTTACCCTTAGCCAACTCTGCCACAGTGAAGGTAATCGATTCCGTTGGAGATAAAGCCACGGCAGGAATATCTTTGGAAGAAGCTGCCACCACCGGCGCCAGCCCCCAACCCAACACAGCCAGCCATGCAACCAAGAGCGAGGCCAGCAACCGACGGCGCACTAGCGTGAACAAATTTTGAAAAGGGAAAGATTTGCTAAACATGGTTCTCCGTAGAGCAGTCTGAGAAGAGGAGGGTTCAACTCCGCTCCAACCACTAACCCGACAACAGGATCAAGAATAGACCATTAAGAGATCATTTGCAGACGGGATCCTCAGCCAGTTTTACAATCCGTTCCATTGGCCATTACTGTTAAGTTTAATTGCAAGTTTGCGGCTGCGCCAGAGCTTGTCAGAGCGGGATCCCCGCTTGCCGTTTCTGGATCGGGATACAGGTAACATGGAGCTTGGCTGCCCCAGTGGAGCCGAAATAGATTGACTGGGATTTTCTGTATGATCGCCCCCACTTCTTCTGTCGGATTTCAGCCCCTGTCGGTAGCCTTCACCTGTGGGGATCCCAGTCAAGTCCAAATACCGATTGCGGATTTGTTGGCGGCTTTTCCCCCTTCCCCACTGCTGAAGTTGACGGATCCCGAGGCTGCCGATCTGCGGGTGGAATTATTGCCGAATGGGATCTATCACTTTTATCGACAGGGGGAAGATTCAGCCCTAGTGGCTTTTCGGATCCCGGTTAAAAAGCTACAAGCCTTACCTCGCAAGCTGTTGCGGTTGTTGGAGCATGTGGCTGCTTTTGGCAACTTGCTGCAGCTTAGGCCCCCTAGCGAGGCCCTCAGTAGCGTGTTGACGGTGGAATTTCTGCAACTGGAAACCCCAGCGAGCCGTTCGGCGGCGGCGGAAGTCAGTCCGCTGGAACGAGATGATCAGGGACAGGTGCAAATCCAAGCAGGCCGCAACCTGGCCATTGCCCTAAAAAACAACGCTCCCACCCCGGTTCACGTCTACGCCATTGTTTTGGATGAACGGCAGTACAGCGTGGATTTGGTTTACCCGTACCAGCCGGATTTACCCGCCCGTCTACGTCCCAACGAGACGTTGCTAATTGGATCCGGGCCGCGCTATTTGCTGCAGATGCAACTGCCGGAGGGAGTGGACATGGCGGTGGATCGCTTCAAAATTTGGGTCAGTGGTGGCAGTATGCAGCCAGGGGTGATGGTGATGCCGCCCCTGGGGCAACGGCTAGAGCCCCCTTCCGAAGATCCCTATGGGGCTGGTTCCCGGTTGGACCGAGATATACGGCTGGCGATCCTAGGCAAATCCGGCAATACGCCCCTGCCAGCCTTTGTCGAGGATCCCTGGTGGTGCCTGGAGCAGGCGGTACAAATCGTGGCTTAGCCTCTCGATTAGACTCGATTAGAGACTTGTTTGACGCTTAATGGATTCCTGATCCTGAATCTCTGACTTAGGGGGTGAGAAGTGCGCCTAACCACTCCTGCAGTAGCCGCTTCTGTTCTGGGGTCGGGCTAGGCAGAACTTCCAGAGAATACATATCGGGACGAGGGGGATCCAATGGGATCCAGAAGTTTTTGAGTTGTTCTGCTTGAAACACGCTCAGGCAAATAGCTTGATGGGGCTGATAGGCTCGCAGACGATCTGGCAACTGGGCGGCACTCACCTTAAAACCCTCTACTGCCAGCAGTTCATCGCCCGCCCAAATGCCCACCTGCTGAGCCGGGGATCCCATATCCACCGAGCTGATGCGATTTCCCTCGCCATTAAAGTTCAGACCCAAATAGGGACTTGGGTTGGGGTGGCTGAAGTAGGTCTTCAAGCTTAAGCCAAACGGTTGGAGATAGGTGGTGTAGTCCAGCTCCTCGGTGCCATCCACGTAGGCTTTGAAAAACTCGCTCAAATCCGCCCCAGCGGCCCTCTCAAAGGTCTCTCGCAACTGACGCTCGCTATACCCCTTCTCCACCTTGCCAAACTGCTGCCACAGGTCTTGCATCGCCGTATCCAGGGATCCCTGTCCGGCGGAGCAGTGGCGAATGTGCAGATCCAGCAGCCAGCACACGAGCGCACCCTTCAGGTAATAGGACACCTGACTGTTGAGGCTGTTTTCGTGGGGGCGATAGAGCTTGATCCAGGTATCGAAACTGGCCTCGCTTAAAGATTGCACCGCCCGACCGGGGATCCGCTGCAGCCGCCCGATCTGCTCGGCAAGGGTTTTCAAGAAATCGGTGGGGGAAAGAAGATCGGCCCTGAGCAAAAGGATACTTTCGTAGTAGCTGGTCGCCCCCTCACAAAACCAAAGGCACTCCAGGTAATTTTCTTGGTTGTAATCCAAGCGCTCCAGGGCTAGGGGCCGTAAGCGTTTCACATTCCAGGTGTGGAAAAACTCATGCGCCACCAAGGACAAAAAGCGCTGATATTTCTCCGGTTGATGAAACTCCAGCCGGGAGTAGTTGAGGGTGGTGCTGTACTTGTGTTCAAGGCCGCCGAACCCTGCCGCCGACAAATGCACAATGAACCCGTAACGGTCGTAGGGCAAGCCCCCGAAAAAGTGCGCCGCCGTTCCCACAATCCGCTGAGTATCTGCCACTGCGCGGGCCAAATCCAGATTCCCCTCTCCCCAAACCACAAAGTAATGGGGGATCCCCTCCACCACGAATGTTTCCAGCCGATGCAGGCCCACCTCCACCGGGCTATCCACCAGCTCGTCGTAATCTGATGCCACAAAAGACTGGCCGGATACTGTACCCTGCGATCCCTTCAAGCCATCCCGTTCAGCCTGACAGGGCCGCAAACTGGTGGCAATCCGCCAATCCGGTTGGGCAGGGATCACCGTCAGCGTATGGGGTTCCTGTTCCCGACCCGGCACATAGAGAAAAAGGGCCGCCCCGTTGAAATACCCGTGGGTGAGATCCAGATGATTGGTGCGTACTGTCAGCTCATAGGCATAGACCCGGTAGCGAACGTTGACCGTCTGGGAGCGGGGCTGAACTTGCCAGGTATTTTTATTCACTTTGCGCCAAGGCAAAGGGATCCCTTCCTCGTCTACCACCTGAAAATCCTGTAGATGACGGGCATATTCCCGCACCAGATAGGATCCCGGCGTCCAGACGGGCAAGCGCAGCAACAATGGAACCTGCGGCGGCACCTCTCGGATCTGCAGTTCCACCTCAAACAGGTGATTGGCTGGCTCTGGCATCCGTACTGTGAAGTGCTGACGGCTGAGCTGAAGGGGGGCGGCAACAACGGCCTCCGAGATCACCATGGGTGTTTTCCAATGTGTCAGGTTCATACCGCAGGGAGCTAGCGCAGCGTCTCTGACGGCAATGCTTCCCATCCTACTGCCCACCTTTTGTCAGGGATCCCTTGCTGAGGCATGAACGAAACCTGAAAATGTAACTCCCGCTACAAAGATATCTGGGCAGAACCTTTTACTTTAGGATGACTTCCTGCCGTCGTGATGACTTCTGAGGTCAATAGGGTTGCGACCCAATCCAGGGCCTCTTGGCTGGTCTTAGGTATAAACTGACCTCAAAAGGTTGATGAGTATGGCGGTGGCCGTAGCGGAAAAATCTCTGATCACAGCCTTCAAACAGCTGGGGGGTCATCAATTCCCACCTGTGATTGAAACGTTTGACCGGGGTAAAACGATCTTTTTCCCAGGGGATCCGGCGGAGCGAGTTTACTTTCTGGTGAAAGGGGCTGTGAAGCTCTCGCGGGTTTACGAGATGGGGGAAGAAATTACCGTTGCCCTCCTGCGGGAAAACAGCATTTTTGGGGTGCTCTCGTTTATCACAGGTCAGCGTTCGGATCGCTTTTATCACTCGGTGGCCTTTACCCCGGCTGAGCTACTCTCCCTGCCGATTGAACAGGTGGAGAAATCTTTGCGGGAGAATGCTGAGCTTTCGATGCTGTTACTCAAAAGCTTATCTTCGCGCATTTTGCAAACGGAGATGATGATCGAGACGCTGGCTCATCGGGATATGGGATCCCGTTTGGTTAGCTTTTTGTTGATCCTGTGTCGTGATTTTGGTGTGCCCAGTCCGGATGGCGTCACGATCGATCTGAGACTGTCTCACCAGGCGATTGCTGAGGCGATTGGCTCGACTCGGGTAACGATTACCCGTCTTCTAGGGGAGCTGCGCAAGAAAAAATACATCTCGATCCACAAGAAGAAGATCACGGTTCATGATCCAATGCAATTGGGCCACCGATTTGCTTGATTGGCTTGAATGGATTCATACCGCTAGTGCGCTGCTGGGCGATAGTGAGGGCACCCCTGACAAGGCCCCAAGGGATTAACCGCACAACGCAGCAGGGGCGAACCAGCATTAAATTGGCAAGAGGGATCCCCGAGGATGCTCCCCTCTTCTGTGGGTGTAGCGACGGCGCGAACCACAGCCCGGATCCCAGAGAGGCGATATTGACCCTGTCGCAATTGATAGGAGTGGCGTTTTTCTAACACTAAGTAGTGCTGCTCTGCCAGTTGAATATAAGTACCGGGATGAGGGCTGACTTGCCATGGAGATTCTTCCAAAACCTCTCCCGAATCCGCATCGATCCAGTGAATAGGCAGAGTCTGGTTTAGAGAAGACATAAGGTGCGGCAGGAGTCAGCTTGGGGGAGCAGAGATGTAGCTTGACTCACATTAGTGTAGTGGATTTTCCCTGACTGGAGGTGGGCCACGGAAAAGGCAAGCCTGGGTTAAAAGATTCTGGCATCTGGTCAAGACCTACCCCATCTGCGCAACCGGATCCCTAGAATGACGGATAGTCCCCCCTGCTGCCGATCCATGTCTAACAAGATCTTGATCGTTGATGATGAGCCTCACATTCGTCTGCTCCTGGAACAGACTTTGGAGGAATTAGAAGTATCAGGGGTGGAGCTGATCCTGGCAGCCAATGGAGAAGAAGCCCTGGAGTTGATCCGCACAGAACGGCCCCAGATCGTGTTTTTGGATGTGATGATGCCCCGTTTGAATGGGTTTGATGTCTGCCAACAGGTGAAGCAGGATCCCGAACTTCAGCAGACCATTATTGTCATGCTGACGGCCAAAGGACAGGAATTTGACAAGCAACGGGGACAAGAAGTGGGAGCCGATCTCTACATCACCAAACCTTTCGACCCGGATAGGCTGATGGTTAAAGCGGCAGAATTGTTGGGTTTGGGGAGATAGATCGATGGCTAGCTGGTTACGCTCCCGGGTTGGATTGCGCATCTCGCTGGTGGTTACCCTAGTCTCTTCTGCTTCGATGCTGGCGCTGGTTCAGATTTCCTCAAGGCGCATTCAGGAGTTGGGGGAATTTGCTGCCTCCGAAAACGAAGCCACTATTCGCACGCAGGTGGATGCTGCCCTGACTCGCATTACTGAAGAGCAAGCCGCCCATTACAACGCCATTTTTGCTCAGGTGGGGGCTGCCGCTAGTCTGATCGCCCAACAAGCGGCTGTGTACCTTGAGGAGCAACGCTTCTACGGACAACAAAATTACAACCCACAAGAAACCCTGACCCTCTACCCCAACCAGCGCTGGATCAACGCTGCCGCAGATCCGGTTTCGGTTTTTTTCTCAGCTGCTGATGAGATAACCCCTGAGATAACCCAGGAGCTGAACGCCATTTCCCATCTCGATCCCCTGTTGCAGGCTTTGCAACAGAGCCAATCCAGCATTGTTGCCAGTTGGCTGATTTTGGAGTCTTCCTCCACTCGCTACTACCCGAATACATTCTTTGCGCCGGAGTTACCTCCCCTATCGGATTTTGATGAGCGGGTTGAGGGCACTTACTACACGATCGTTCGTCCAGAAAATAATCCCAGTGGCGAGGTGCGCTGGACAGAGGTGTACGAGGACACAGCAGGGCAGGGGTTGCTCACTTCCGCCGTAGCTCCGATTTTGGATGCAGAGGGCATATTTTTGGGGGTAGCGGGCGTTGACCTGAGCCTGGATACAATTGTTCAAAAGATCTTGCAAGATCAGGTGCTGGCCTTTGCCGATCGAGCGCCTACAAATCAGACCGATCAGAGCTCCTCAACCGGGCAATTTGCCTTTTTGCTCGATGAGCAGGGGCAGATCATCGCTTTTCCAGAGGCCTATTCTCAGTTGTTTGGGTTGGTTAGTCCGGGATCCCGAGAATTGCAAATGGGCGAACTGCTCAGCATCAGCCTGCTGGATTCTCAGCAACCCCAGGTGGTGGAACTGGTGCAAGCCATGAGGGCTAGGGAGAGTCTGCTGCAGGAGTTGGAACTGTCTGAGGGGCGTTACCGAGTTGCGGTTCATCCACTGGCGGATCCCAACTGGAGCTTGGGGGTTGTCGTGCCCCAAGAACAGATTCTCGCTTCGGTTCAGCAAACGCGGGCTGCTGTCGGGGCAACAGTACAGCAGGTGAATCAACAGTTGATCTTGCTGTGGTTGGCTCTGCTGGGAGGTGGGATCCTTGTCATCTTGATCTTTTTGATGCGAGATCTGATCACACCTCTCCAGCAATTGGCAGCAGCGGCAGCCGCAGTTGAAGAAGGCCATTGGCAAGAGATCCCGTTCGCGTCAGCGGGACGTAGTCCTTACAGGCAGCGCACAGACGAGATTGGACTGTTATTTCAGGCTTTCCAAAGTATGATCCAACGGCTCAAGGGATATACAGAACGCTTGCAGGAGAGCAATCGAACCCTGGAGCAAAGGGTAGAACAACGAACAGCCCAGTTGGCCCAGGCGGTGGACGAGCTGCAAGACACCCTTGCTTATTTGGATGCCTTGATCGAAAACATTGCCGATGGGCTGTTGGTGACGGATCCCAATGGGTTGGTTTTGCGGGTAAACCCGGCTCTGCTAAACCTTTTTGGCTTAAGCCCCAACGGGGGTTCCCTGCCAGGTTTGCCAGTGGCACAAGTGTTTGACGCCGATGTGGTAGCTTTGGCGGAACGCTCTTTGCTAGATCCCACAAAACCCGTAGCGGCAGAGCTCAAGCTGGGCAACCAACGGGTGGGCAAAGCCGTGGCCGCCGCCATTCAAAGGACTCAAGCAGGGATCCCGACCAATTTGGGCTGCGTCATGCTGATCCGCGACATCACTAGCGAAAAGCACATCGACCAAATGAAAACAGATTTCATCTCAACCGTGAGCCACGAGTTGCGTACTCCGCTCACATCGGTGCTGGGGTTTGCCAAGCTGATCCAGAAGCGCCTAGAAGAGGTGATCTTTCCCGCTCTGGCTCCAGAACCAGCCTCTGACCCAGCAGCGGAGCGCAAGCTGCAACGAGCCGTCAGCCAGGTGAGCGACAACCTCGGCATCATTCTCTCGGAAGGGGAACGCCTGACGGCTCTGATTAACGATGTGCTGGATGTGGCCAAGATGGAGGCCGGTCAGATCGAATGGCACATGCAACCTTTAGCGTTGGAGGGGATCCTAGAGCGGGCCATGGTTGCGATGACCCCTCTAGCAGAGCAAAAGGGGCTGCCCCTTCTCAAAGAGATTGATCCGGAGTTGCCCAAGATCTATGGGGATCCGGATCGGCTGGTGCAGGTGCTGATTAACTTGCTCTCCAATGCCCTCAAGTTCACCGAACAGGGCTCCATCACCTGTCGGGCCAGGGCCTTACCTGCCGATGCAACGGGTCAGAACCAGCAGGTGGAAATTGCCATTATCGACACCGGCATCGGCATTGCGGCACCCGATCAAGCCCGTATCTTTGAGAAATTCAAGCAAGCAGGGGATACCCTCACCGATCGTCCGCAAGGGACAGGCTTGGGCCTGCCGATTAGCAAACAAATTGTTGAGCATCATGGCGGTAAGATTTGGGTGGAGAGCACCTTAGGCCAAGGCAGCTGCTTTCTCTTGACCCTGCCCTGTTGGACAGACTCAGGGAGCGCACCGACCACCGGGATTGATTTGCAGAACCTGGTGCGCCAACTGCGAGACCATGTGGCCTCCACCCCTGACCTAAGCTCAGCAACAGGTGCGGTTGGATCAGGCTTACAGGAGCCCAAAACGGTTCTTGTGGTGGATGACGAGCAGCACCTGCGGCAGTTACTCAAGGAAAACCTAGAATCTGAGGGCTACCGGGTGATCGAGGCCCAAGACGGCATCGAAGCGATCACCCAAGCTCGTTTGCACCATCCGGATCTGATTCTGCTGGATGTGATGATGCCGGAGATGGGCGGGTTTGATGTGGCTGCTGTTTTGAAAAGCAACCCGGATACTGTTGAGATTCCAATTGTGATTGTGTCGATTGTGGAGGATCAGGAGCGGGGCTACCGATTGGGTGTTGACCGCTACTTCACCAAACCCATTGATATGGAGGCGCTGCTGGAGTCGATCCACGCCTTAATTACACAGCGAATCTGCCGCCGTAAGGTACTGGTGATCGACGAACATTTGCCCACTGTGCGTTTGTTGATGGAGGCTTTACAAAGCCGCGGCTACCAAGTGTCCGAAGCTACGGACGGACAAGAGGGCATTCAAAAGGCTGTTGCCGATCAACCGGACATGATCATCGTCAATACCCTGCTGGCTCGCGAGCAGGGGATCATCAAAACCTTACGCTTTGAGAAAGGGTTGGAAAATGTCTATTTCATTTTGCTAGCGGAGGAGCCAACTGGAGAAGCCCCCCCTGCGGCAGACCCATAACCCCCTTTTATGCTGTGCCCATTTTCTCAGATCCGCCCCTATGGCATGATCAGTCTGACGGAGCCGTATCCTGAGAGAGGATGAGGCTACATTTGACTGGAGTCCTTATGGAGGGACACACCCTCGGTGGTCGCTATCGGCTGAACCAAAAACTGGGATCCGGCGGCTTCGGGCAAACCTATCTGGCCCAAGACAGCCATCGACCGGGATATCCCTGGGTGGTCGTTAAGCACCTGAGGCCCCGATCTAGCGATCCAGAAGTCCTAGCAGTAGCCCGGCGCCTGTTTCAGCAGGAAGCTGAGATTCTCGAACAACTGGGATCCCATGATCGCATCCCGCGCCTGCTGGCCTACTTTGAGGAGGGGGCAGAGTTTTACCTGGTGGAAGAGTGGATCGAGGGCGAAACCCTGGAGCAGGCTCTACAGGATGGATCCCCTTGGCCAGAAGCCGATGTGCGAGCGCTGCTAGAGGATATTCTGCACACTTTGGCTTTTGTCCACCAGCAGGGGGTGATTCACCGCGATCTCAAGCCCGCCAACTTGATCCGCCGACAGATGGATGGGCGCTGGGTGCTGATCGACTTTGGCGCTGTGAAGCAAGTCACCCTAAGCCCGCTGGCCCAAGCTGAATCTTCGCAGGACTCCAGCGACTACACCATCGGCATCGGCTCCCCTGGCTATATGCCCAGTGAACAGTTGGGAGGCAATCCGCGCTTGAGCAGCGACCTGTACGCTCTGGGATTGATCGCCTTACAAGCCCTGTCTGGGCTCCCACCCCAGAAAGTCTTTCACGATCCCTTGACGGGTGAACTGCGTTGGCACGATCTGGCGTCAGCCAGTGCCCCGTTCTCTGCTTTTCTGGATCGCATGGTGTGTTATGACTGGCGGCAACGGTTCCTCTCGGCGATAGAAGCCTTAGAAGCACTACAGGCTTTGCCAGAATTGGCTCTCCCCACCGCCAATACCGAAATCTTGCCCAATCCTGCTCCTGCCGCCTGGGATCCCTTGCAGGAGCCAACCACCCCACCTCGCTCTCGACCCTCTCTGCGGGCGCGGCTTCAGGTTCCACCCGCATGGTTGGGGGGAGTACTGGCGGCTTCAGGAGTGCTCACATTTGGAGGGTTGTGGCAAATCCGGTCAGGCTTTGGCTCTCTTCCTGTCCTCAATTCGCAAACCGTTCCCGTGCAGGAAGCCTCTACTCTCAGTAAGGACTCCGTCCCGCTACCGCGAACCGTTGTCTCTGGAGACCCTTCGCTGGAGGGCCGGATCCCTTCCCCTGCTTTGAATCCATTGGCTTTGAACCCGGGGCGCTGGGCCAATGCCCTCAAGTTACAAGCCACCCTAGAGGGGCCTGCTGCCATTACCGCTCTGGCCATCAGCCCGGATGGTACCCTACTCGCCTCGGGCGGAGATGACGGCTTGGTTAAACTCTGGGATCCGCATACTGGAGAGCGCCTAGAGACCTTGGTGGGTCACGAAGGATCGATCGAAACCCTAGCAATTAGCCCGGATGGGACTTTCTTAGTGAGTGCGGGGGCAGACAGAACCGTGCGCCTTTGGGATTTGGACACCCTGAGCGAACGATTGCAATTGCAGGGGCACACAGAGTTGATCAACAGTGTTGCCATTAGCCCCGATAGCCGTTGGATTGCCAGTGGCAGTGCTGACCGTACCATCCGCCTTTGGCAGGCCGAGACCGGTGAGTTGCTCCACACCGTCAATGCCACTGCCCATGAGAGTGGCGTGGAAACCGGAGTTACCTCCGTAACCTTTGGCTCAGGCCGCACCCCCCCCACTCGTGTGGCCACCCGCGGCGATGCTCCCGAAGAAAGGATTTCCTTGGCCCCAACCGCGATCATTCTGGCGGCTGCCCATGCGGATCCCACCATCCACCTCTGGGATCCCGTCAGTGGGAATTTGCTGGATACTTTGGAGGCTGACTACCCGGTCGAGCAAGTGCTCCTCAGTCAGGATGGGCGCTATCTGTTGAGTGGCAGCGCCAATGGCATTTCCATTTGGAACCTAGGCACGGGATCCCTAGAGCGAAAACTGCCGCAAAACTTTGCCAGCTTAGCGACCCTCACCCTTAGTCCGGATGGCCGTCTGATTGCCAGTGGTACAGATCACCGCGCCAAAGAGATTAAGCTCTGGGATCTGCGCACGGGAGAACTGCTGCGTACTTTGGGTGGACAGACTTGGACGGTGAGTGCTTTGCTGTTTAGCCCGGATGGACAGACGCTTTTTAGTGGGGGTGTAGATGGCTCAATTCGCATTTGGGAGCCAATGGTGGCGGAGCCGGCTGCTGATGAACCTTGAGTGTTGAGAACAGGATCTCGGGTCGGACATGGGCAAAGTGGTGATCATCGGTGCGGGGTTGGCGGGCCTGACCTGTGCCAAGTTGCTGAAGCAAGAGGGTTGGCAGGATCTGCTGCTGCTGGAAAAAGGCGATGGCCCCGGTGGACGGGTGCGCACCGATACGGTGGAGGGGTTCCGGCTGGATCGGGGCTTTCAAGTTTTGTTCACGGCCTACCCAGGGGTGCAACGGCACCTTAACTTGCCCAATCTCAACTTACGCCGTTATCGACCAGGGGCAGTTTTGGCCAAGGGGGAGCGGTTGTTTTTGTTGGGGGATCCGCTGCGGGATATCTCCAGTGGGATCTCGTCTTTGCTCAATCCGCTGGCTACGCCCCTGGATAAGTTGAAAATTCTGCAACTGCGCGCCCAACTGGCCCAGCGCAGCCCTGAGCAAGTCTTTCAGGAGGGACTGGGCGGGGAAGATTTCTCGATTCGGGAGTTCCTGCACCAGTATGGGTTCTCCCCAGCCATTTGCCAGCACTTTTTGTACCCCTTTTACCGGGGTATTTTGCTGGATCCCGATTTAGACAGCAGCGCCCGCCTGTTTGCCTTCTATTTCAAGATGATGGCGGAAGGGCCGATTGTAACACCGGCTTTGGGCATGGGGGAAATTGCGCGACAACTGGCCAGCCACCTGCTGCCTGAACAGATTCGCTACCAAACGGCAGTGGAACAGATTCTGGTAGAGCAGGGGAAGGTGCGTGGGATCCGCACCCGTACTGGGGAAGAGATAGCTGCCGAGTGGGTAATCTGTGCTACGGATGCTCTGCAAGCACGAGCCTGGCAGCAAAGCCTTCTAGGAGAAGCGCAAACACCGGTAGCCATTCCTACCCAAGGGCGCTCTGTCACTTGCTTGTATTTCAGCGCCCCTTTTTCCCTCACCCGTGGCGGCTACATTCACCTCAACGCCCAGGGATGGATCAACAACTGGGTGGAGCTCACCCACGTTAGCCCACAACTTGCCCCTGCCGGTCAACATCTGTATTCAGTTGTGGTGTTGGGGGATCCCCCCCTTGCGGATGATGAACTGGCCCAGGCTTGTCGGCAGGAGTTGCAAGCGGTTTTCCCCAAAGCCCCGCTGCAGCAATGGCAACTGGTGCGGGTGTATCGGATCCCTTTTGCTCAGTTTGTGCAACCGCCGGGGTTTCAGGCCCATTTACCGCCCCCTTTTTCCGGTATCCAGGGTTTGCTATGGGCGGGAGAATATACCCATCAGAGCAGCATTGAGGGATCCCTTCGCAGTGGCGAGCAGGCGGCGGAGTCGGTTCTCAAAGGTGGGCGAGGTTGAGGGAAAAGATTTCCCCGCAAGCGGGAGCCTCTCAGAACCCGTTTTGCCCCCTGCGCACAGGCGCTTGGGTCTAGTTCCTTAAGTCAATCCACAGAAATAAGACGGGGTTCCCGTGATATGAAAGGGGTGGACTTGTTCCTCGCGAGGATCCCTCTGCCATGCAAAATGCCACGCTTAGCCCGATCCCGCTCCTACAGCGGTCGCTTCAACTGCTCAACCCCATCTATACACCTCTGCTGATTCTGGCCTCCCCCAGCTTTTTTATCCCAATCATTGCGGAAGCTATCCCAGTGTTAGGCGGAGTGCTCAATCTGGCCTATGTGGTGGTCGGTGCGCCCATCCTGGGGGGAGCAGCCCTTTTGCTGGTGGATCAGCACCTGAAGCAACAATCTCCCGTGCTGGGAAATAGCCTCGATCAAGCGATCTCCAAAGCAGTGCCTTTGGTGTTGGGCAGTATTCTACTGTCGTTGATTATCTTTGGGGGTTCACTACTGTTGGTGATCCCTGGCATTTATTTGGGGGTAAAGCTAGCTTTCCTAATTTGTGCAATTGCCTTAGAAGGCCAAGGGGCAACGGAAGGACTCGGGTATAGCTGGAACCTGGTGAAGGGTCGTTGGTGGGGGGTATTCTGGGCCTTTTTGGCTCTGGGCTTGATTTTCGGGATCCCGATCCTGATTTTGTCTTTGATTGTGGGGGGAATTGCGGCTGCCCTGAACTTGGGGCTGTTGGTGGCTGTGGTCATCGGGGCTGTCACCACGGCGATTGTGCCTATCCTCAACATTTTTACGGTGCTCTTGTTCCGCTCCCTGCAGGATATGCAAGGACAAGCAGCCTAGCTCCACCCATCTGCACGTTAAAAAATAGGAGGGAAATGGGATCCCTAGACTCGGCTTTTGAGGTGGGGATCCGATTCTCTTAGAGCAACTAGATCAACTCATGGATCAAAATGAACGGGATGAACGGGAGGGGCGCTCTAGGATCCCACCGCCGAGCAACAGATCCCCGTGGTACCAAACGGCGGCCTGTCCGGGGGTAACCCCAAACTGGGGTTCCTCAAACTGAAGACGGACTCGTTGCGGTGACTCAGGGATCAACAGCGCCGCCACGGGAGCAGTACGGTAGCGCACCTGCACCTCTACCGGCAGGGGTTCTGTGGAGACAACCATGGAGACCCAGTTCACCTGCCGGACGGTTGCTTCTGCTTGTGTGGCTTCTTCCCGTTCCCCGACGATGACCCGGTTCATGGCCGCATCAATGCGCACCACGTAAAGCGGATTGGGGGCTGCTATGCCTAAGCCCTTGCGCTGACCAACAGTGTAGTGGTGAATGCCGTCATGGGATCCCAGCACCCGCCCTTGGGTATCGACAATTTCCCCCGGTTTTTGCCCAAGGTACTGATCCAAAAAGCTCTGCATAGAGCCGTGGGTTTCGATCAAACACAGATCCTGGCTTTCCGGCTTGGCGGCGGTGGCCAGACCATAGCGAGCCGCAATCGCGCGGGTTTGGGCCTTGGTGTATTCCCCCAGGGGAAACACGGTGCCGGCCAGGTGCTCTTGGCTGAGATTGTAGAGAAAGTAGGATTGATCTTTTTGACGATCCACCGCCCGTAGCAGTTGGTAACGCCCTGATTCAGCATCAAACTGCACTCGGGCATAATGCCCCGTGGCAATTTGCGGGATCCCTAAAGTCTCGCGGGCATAGGTGAGCAAAGGGCCAAACTTCACAGTTTTGTTGCATTGGGAGCAAGGCAGGGGAGTGATGCCCTCTGCATAACCTGCCACCAGATAGTCGACGATGTTGGTTTGAAACAGCTCACGGCTATCCACCACATGGTGGGGGATCCCCAACTGTTCACAAATGGTGGCTGCATCCACCAATCCATCGGTACAGCACTGCCCCTTCCCTTTCATCAACCAAAGGGTAACCCCTTCTACGGCATAGCCCTGTTCGTGCAAAATTGCCGCCACAGTCGAACTGTCTACCCCACCGGAGAGGGCCGCCACAATGCGAGGCCGTTGGGTCGGGACAGTCGAGGAGGTTGTTGAGGTCAGGAGAGAATCGCTGCTCGCGTCAGCGGGAGGGAGTCCTATCACCATGAATCGGCTAGCGGGTTCAGGATTTCTACTCTAGCTTTCTTCAGTCTGGCTGAGTGGGGATCCTCTTCTGGACATTCGTACAGTTCCAAAGGCAAATGATCCGGATCTGGGAAGAAGGTGAAATAGCAGCCCGTCAACTCATCTTTCCGAATCGGCTCCACTGGGATCCCTTGTGCAGTTGACTCTTTGACAGCCGCTGATAAATCCGATACCCCAAAGCCCAAATGACGCAGCCCACAAGCCTCTGGAACACGAAAGTTGATTTCCTCGCCAATCGAGATCCTCATACAATACCAGGATGCCTGAAATGTTCAGGGATCCCTAATTCTCGGCAGCTACAATCCGAGCATTGAACCCCGCTTCCGACAAAGACCGTTGAGCCTGTTCCGCATTGGAGCGTCGCTGGTAGGTGCCCACTTGAATCACGGAGCCACGCACAAACGCATCGGGGGCATACTGTTGTAGCCGCGGCAGGACTTCTTCTCCCGCCTGTACCACCACCCAAAAGGTCTGGGCCTCAGAGACTGGGGGGCCTGAAGGGGAATCTGGAGCGGGATTAGCGGCTGTGGTGGGAACGGGATCCTGTTGGAGCAGCGGTTGAGAACGACGCAGATCCGCCGGGAAAACCCCTGCTTCGTAGCCTTGGCCGGCCAGATAGCGCACCTGTTCTTCTGCTGCTTGGGCATTGGCAAATCCGCCGGTACGCACCACCCGTAGGCCGTCGTAGATCAAGGGCAAGGATCCCGTCAGCAGCTTCTCTAGGGCCAGCAGTTTCTCGCCGGTGGGATCCGCTACCAGTACCCAATAGGTTTCACCTTGCTCGGGGTTGGCGGGTTGGGGATCCCTGGAGGATTCCATCCCTGTCTCTGCTATGGATACAGCTACTGCTGGTAGCCCGCGAGCCGTTAACCAACGGGCTTGGTCTTGAGCCAGTGATAGACGAGAGAACTCTCCGGTGCGTATGGCTGTTTGCCCTTGGTATTCCACGACGGTTGCCGCGGGGAAAAAGCGACGCACCTGCTCTTCAAGGCGGGGATCCTGGGTGGGGTTAGGCACTTGCGTAGCAAAAGGCCGTTGGGAAGCAGGGGGTGAACTGGGGAGGGTTGCAGCAGGAACCGTTGCCGGTTGGGGAGAGGCTGCTGTTGGCGAGGAGGGGGCTGAGCTGGGGAGAGCAGGGGGCAAAGGGGGATCCGTTTCGGCGCGACTAACCACCCGCACCTGAAGCCCCAAGCGCTCCAGTTCCATCTGACGTCGTTGTGCATGGTTGCGGTTGATGAAGGTGCCCGCCAAGATGAAAACCTGCTCATCCCCCTGAACCCAATAGGCATCCGGCACCTGGGTTTGCACTTGGGCCAAATCTGCTGCCGTCTCAGACAGGACATGCACCTGGTAGCGAGTCAGGGCAAAGGCTGCTGGTGAGGCCAGGGCAACCATCAAACAGAATCTCCCCAGGGATCCGCTTAAGGTGGCCAAAGTGCTGTTGCGCATGGATCCATCTCCTGTATCGGGATTGGTGGCAACTTTGCCCAAATCTACAGACGGGAGGCTAGACGAGCCTGGGCAAAAAGGGAGGCAGCCTGCGGGGATCCCACGTAGCGCCAGTGCCACGGTTCGTAATTGACCCCCTGCCCATTGCCCGGTGGGAAAGACAATTCAAAGCCATACTGCGGCGCAT
>JAUQVI010000001.1:0-41270 GCA_039794885.1 Thermostichus sp. DG02_5_bins_236 | reverse complement strand
GGCGGCCACCAGGACAAGCAGGGCAGTTTCTTGGGCCGGGAAAAACCATTCAGACCACAAATCCACTCTCCTGCTCTTGGGCTGCCTGCCAACTGCGGGCATCAAAGTACAGATCTTCTAGGGTGGTCTCCTCCAAAACCTGTTGAACCCGCCGGGCAATGCGGGCCCACAAGGCTGCAGTCACCCAGTCCAGCCGTTCTAAAGCCTTGTCTGCAGAAGGATCAGGATCCGAGGACTTGACCTGGGGAGGGTCTGCAACCAAGGGATGCAGGGATTCTCCCACCGCCGTCAAAATGGCACTCACCGGGATCCGCCGTGGCGCCCGTGCCAGTTGATAGCCCCCTTGTGCCCCCCGTTGTGAACGTACCAGACCGGCCTGCCGTAACTCAATCAGCAGCTTTTCCAGATAGGGGGCGGGGATCCCTTGTCGCTCGGCAATGGCCCGCACGGAAGCTGTTTGCCCTGAGCCAAGCATGGCCAGATCCAGCAGCGCTCTGATGCTGTAGGTGGCCCGTGTAGTCAAGCGCACCGGGATCCCTCTGCAACTACGTCCCGCTAACGCAAACGGGTTGATTTCACGATCCTGCCACAGGGAGAGAGGCCCCCAACAGAAGATGGAGAGCGAAACAACAAACCCTGACTCGGAACCTGCAGGAAGTTTGTAGGTTTTGGTGCCAGCCAATACACACTTTGACAAAACAAGCTTAGAAAATAAGTTTGTATCGTAGTCTGTGCTACGTCATGCCGCTGCAAGTTATTTTCTCTCAGACTTGACGAGGTGGGTAGCAGGTGTTTCTGGCCCATGGTTGAAACTTCCAATACCTGGCCTGGTGAGGATCCCAGTGTCTACGACACGCTGGCACGCAGCGAGCTGTGGAACCCACAGGTGATGTATCGGGGCCGTCCGATGCAGGAGCAGGGCAAAGCCATGCTACGCACTCTGTTTGAAAGTGTTAGTGATGGACTATTTATTCTGGAGTGCCTGCCAGAAGGAGAAAGTCAGAGCACATCCCAGCCGCGCTACCGGTTTCTTGTCTGCAACCCCACCTTTCGGAGGATGTTTTTTCTTCACCCTAGGCCGATTGAGGGGGAGAACTTACTGTCTTGTCTAACCGCTTCCACAGCAGCGCAAATTCAATTGCATACCCAACACTGTGTCAAACACCGCCGGCGGGTCAGCTTTGAACTGAGCTTAGTGGATCCCGCCAGTGCCACCCCAGACCAAGAACAAACCCACATTTTGATTGTCACCCTCTCACCCGTTCTAGAGGGGGAAAAACCAATTCGCCAAATTGTTGGCTCCTGCCAGGACATCACAGCGCGTAAACAGGTGGAATGGACATTACAACGAAGCCAAGAGCGGTTATTGGAGCAAAATCGTGCTCTGATGGCCCTCACCCGTCACAAGGCCCTCAACCAAGGGGATCTACAGGCGGCTTTGCGGGAGATTTGTACCACTGCTGCCCATACGTTGCGGGTAGAACGGGTGGGGGTTTGGCTTTACACGCCAGAGCGCTCGAGCATTCGCTGTGTCAATCAATTTGAGATCAGCCCCGACAACCCTGAGGGATCCCATACCCAGGGGGCAGAGATCTGGGCCAAAGACTATCCCCGCTATTTTCATGCCTTGGAACAGGAACGCACCATTGCCGCCGACCAAGTGGCTAAGGATCCCCGCACGGTCGAGTTTCGCAATTCTTACCTGACCGGGATCGGGGTTGTCTCAATGCTGGATGCCCCGATTCGACTGGAAGGGCAGATGGTGGGCATTCTCTGTCATGCTCGTGTCGGGTTTCCCCGCCGCTGGACGTTGGAAGACCAAAATTTTGCTGGATCCCTGGCGGATCTGGTATCGCTAGCCTTAGAAATCTCAGAACGTCGACAGATGGAAGAAGCTCTCCGCCGAGCAGAAGAACGTTATCGCAACTTTTTTGAGAATGCTGTCGAAGGAATCTTTTTTACTGATGCAGCAGGACGCTATCTTTCCGCTAACCCGATGCTGGCCCAAATCTGTGGCTACGACTCCCCGGAAGCATTGATGCAAGAAGTCAACAACGTCGGCACTCAGCTTTATGTGGATCCCGGTCAACGAGAAGAATTTGTCCGCCTATTGCACAAACAGGGATCCGTGCGTGGCTTTGAATATCAGATTCGGCGGCGGGATGGATCGATCATCTGGGTGCGGGAAAATGCCCGTTTGGTGAAAGATAGCGAAGGGAATATCCTCGGTTACGAAGGTATCTCGGAAGACATCACCGCCCAAAAGCAAAACCTCGCTCACATTGAGTTTCGCGCTCATCATGATGCCCTCACGAGTTTGGTGAACCGAGAATACTTCAGTGATCAACTACAGCAAGCTCTGAAGCAGTACCGCAATGAAATGCTGGCTCTCCTTTTTGTGGATTTGGATCATTTCAAAGACATCAACGATACCCTCGGCCATGGCGTGGGAGATGCTTTGTTGCGGGGGGTCGCACAGCGTCTAACGGAATGTGTTCGCTCAGGAGATACGGTGGCCCGCTGGGGAGGAGATGAGTTTACCCTGTTGCTGCCCCAAATTGGTAACCCCGTGGTGTCCATGCGTTTGGCCCAACGTATTCTCGATGCCTTTCAGGATCCGTTCTCCTGCCAAGGCCATACCATTGCCGTTACCTGCAGTATTGGCATTGCTCTCTATCCGCAGGATGGGGTGGAGGTACGTACTCTACTCCATCACGCCGATTTGGCCCTTTACCGGGTCAAGGAAAATGGCCGCAATGGTTTTCAACTCTACAGCCCGATTGAGGGGATCCCAGCAGCAGTTCGCAGCACTATCCTGTAAGCTGGTTGGGTCAGAGGCCCTTTTGGTTCGTCATTTGTGCATCCGGGTCGTAGCTATCGTCGCCTAATTCCCTTTATCCAGCCCCATTTGTGGATGCTGCTGTTGGGGTTAATGTGTACCCTCGGCTTTGTGCTGACCATGCCTGCGCTTGCTTATCTGATTGAGTGGGTGGCGCGGTCGATTGGGGCAGGAGATTTGGGTCAACTGCGCATGCTAGCCCTGATTGGGGTGGTGTTCTTTCTGGTGCGTGGCGCTTTTCAGTACGGCCAAGATGCCCTGATGGCGAGAGCTTCGCTGCAAATGGTGCTGGAGTTGCGGCAACGGGTGTATGCCCACTTACAGGCCCTGGATCTGGATTATTTTTCCGGCAGCCGTACCGGGGATTTGGTCTACCGCCTCACCGGGGATCTGGATCGGGTGGGGGAAGTGGTGCAGCGGTTTTTTCATCGCTTCATTCCCAGTGTGCTCACCATCGTGGCGGTGGTGGGCTATCTGTTTTACCTGAACGGCATCCTTACTCTAACTACTCTGTTGATGGCCCCCCTGATGGGAGCCTTGATCAGCTGGTTTGGGGATCGCCTCTTGTTTCGCTCCCGTCTCAACCAGGAGAGCATGTCGGATCTGGCAGCTCTTTTGACAGAGGTGTTTGCCGGGATTGGTCTGATTCGCGCCTTTGCTGCAGAAGAATACGAAATTCGCCGCTTTAGTACCATTGCCGAAAACAACCGTTTGGCCCGCTTCCAAACGGAGCAGGTGAAGGCGATTCAAGATCCGGTGGTGGGGTTCCTCTACGCCATGAGCGTCTTAGGGGTATTTTGGATTGGGGGTTGGCAAATTAGCCAGGGCAAACTGACCGGCAGCCAGTTTTTGGGTTTTATTGCTGGGGTTGCGATGCTGATCGACCCCATTGTGCACATCACCAACAACTACAGCGAGCTGAAACAGGGAGAGGCTTCGGTTGAGCGGATTTTTGAGCTGCTGGATATTCGCTCTCAGGTGTGTGATTCACCCGGAGCCAAATCTTTGCCCCCGATTCAGGGGTGGGTGGAGTTCGATCAGGTTTCTTTTCGCTACAAACCCGATCAACCGGTGCTCAAACAAATCAGTTTTAAGGTCTCTCCTGGTGAGATTGTCGCTCTGGTGGGATCCTCCGGCGCCGGCAAATCCACCTTGGTGGGTTTAATCCCGCGCTTCTACGATCCGCAGCAGGGTTGTATCCGCATCGATGGCATTGACATCCGCACCGTTACTTTGCAAAGTTTGCGCCGTCAGATCGGCATTGTGCCCCAGGAGATCACTTTATTTTCCGGGACTATTGCCAGCAACATCGCCTATGGCCAGGAGCACTTTGACCTGGAGGCTGTGCGCCAAGCTGCTCAAGTGGCCAATATCCACACCTTTATCGAAAGTCTGCCGGATGGCTATGCCACCTTGGTGGGGGAACGGGGGGTAACCCTCTCGGGAGGACAGCGGCAACGGCTGGCGATTGCGCGGGCGGTCTTGCTCAACCCGAAGATTCTGATTTTGGATGAGGCCACTTCTGCCCTAGACAATGAGTCAGAAGCGCTAGTGCAGGAGGCTTTGCAACGGCTGATGCAGCGCTGTACGGTGTTTGTCATTGCCCACCGGCTCTCTACAGTGCGTACGGCCCATCGTATTTTTGTGCTTGAGCAGGGGCAGCTTTTGGAGCAGGGTAACCACAAAGAGTTGCTGGGGAAAGGAGGACGCTATGCCCAGTTTCATCTGCGTCAGTTTCAGTAATTCAAGCAGAAGTTCGATGGACGTTGAACCCTTATCCCGACACATTCCTCCCCTTGAGGAAAAGCGCAAAGGTTGGTACGAGATCATCCCCACTCAATGACCAGGGGCGTAGGCAGGTATTGCAACCCGAATCCTCCAGAAACCCAACCGGCTAGACAGCGTCAAATAACTGCTTCTAGAGTTCATCCATCTCAGACCTAGGCCAATTCCCTAGCTCCTGTACAGCTAGGCAAGCCTGCAGCCACTCAAAGCTCCAAATCCATCTTTTTCGCCCTCCCGGAAAACAGGTGGCAGGTTATTCAGGATCTCCCTTAACAGCCCCACTTCCTGCGAAAGGGGACATAGAACTCTGGCTCCTGCGGTGTTCCCCCCGGGATCCCACACAGAGCAGCGGCAAACCACACTGCTCGTTCCAGTAAGCAAACCTCTGGCCATCCCCGCAGTAACCCTAGAATCACCACCGCACTAAAGGCATCGCCAGCACCGACAGTATCCACCATTTCAGGCACGGGTACCGGATCCGATCGATGGATTTGGGTAGGGGTAATCAGCATTGCACCTGCCGCTCCGAGCGTGAGGAAAACCTTGCTCAGGTTCAGCTTCTCCCGCAAAGTCTGGGCTTGGGTCAGGAGATCTTGAGCCGGGATCCCTTCCAGTTGCGCCACTTGAGTCAGTTCCTCCTGGTTCAGTTTCAGCCAAGTACAGCTGCGGAGCATCTCCCGGACTCGTTCTGGGTTCCACCAGGGATCCCGCAAATTCAGATCCAGAAAGACCGGGCAATTCAGCCCTTGAATCAGAGCCTGAATCTGTTGGTGGGCTGCTTCTGTACGGGCAGCCAGGCTACCTCGGTAAAGCAAGCTGGGTTTTAGGGCACCCAGTTGATCCGCATTCAGGTGAATGTAGTCATAGGCTTGGTCGGCCAGAATTTCATAGGCAGGGATCCCTTGCCCATCCAGCTCCACTTGAACTGCGCCGGTGGGATAGGTGGGATCCCGTTGCAGGGCGATGCTGCTTAATCCCTGCCGGTGCATGGCCGCCAACACCTGCTCTCCGGCAGCGTCTTGACCGATACGACTGAGAAAAATCGGCTCGGATCCCAAGCCTTTCAGATTCCAGGCCACATTAAAGGGTGCGCCCCCCAATACTGCCCGGTTGGGAAACCGATCCAAGAGAACTTCCCCCAAAATTAGGGGCGGGCCAGCGAGAGGTCTAACGGGATCCGTCATGAAGATGGGGAACCAACTTAGCCATGCAACTCCAAGATTTGTTGATAAGTATTGCTGTGAAACCAACGATCGATTTCTCGTGCCCGTAGCACCGGCAGTGGATGGGTGCGCCCGATATTTTGCATCTGCTTCAGTTCCACCTGCCAGAGATCGTCATCTAGCTCGTCATAGGTGCGGGCTTGCTCTAGAAAAGCATCCACACTGAGCTTTGCTGCCAATTGTGGGGATCCCCCACACAGCTTCATCAACACTGAAATCACTGTCTTAGCCTCTTGTGCCACCAACAAAGCAGCTCGGTCACAGGTAAACTCAGCACAGCGCAGCCAGTGCAACAGCTGATCCTGTAGGGCCTGATAAAATAGACCGCCAAAGGGGATCAAACTGGTGGAAAGCATTAGGATATTGGCCATCGTTAAGTAGACACCATGATTACATTTCAGGTGACCTAGCTCATGAGCTAGAACAGCCTGGATCTCAAGTGGATCGAGCAAATCCAACAGCGAACTGTGCAAAACGATAAAAGGCTTTTTCCCCTGCATGGCAAAGGTATAGGCATTGGGCATGGGATTCTGCCTCACGTACAATTGAGGAACTTCCAAATCTAAAATACGGCAGGCTTGCACCAAAAGCTGATAAATTTCTGGCAACTGATGCTCGTTAATTTGAATACTCGAGGCAATGTTATCCAGATAAAACACCTGTTCTGCAGTCGAACCCAAGAGATTTTGAATCAGCAAGCCCAGCCCTGGTAACTGTTGTAGGGATCGGGTCGCTTGCAGATCAACAGGATGACGAAATTGGTCTGCCCGCAAGCCCAACAGGATATGAGGTTCTCGTTGAATTGGCAGCATAGGAGGAGAGTAAAAAACGCTTAGGACTACAACTCGTAGGGCACAAACTGACGATAGCGATTCAACAAAAATAGCCGCTCTGGAGGGGGATCTGGCAAAACCGGCTTATAGGTAAAGCCAAAGGGATCCTCACCAACAGGGATCTCCCAATAGACGATTTGACCCTGAATGCGGCTGCCATCAGTAATAAATCGACCCAAATCAGTGGCAGCTTGGTCAGCGCGATTGTAGAATCGGCTTCTCCAGCTGAGCTGCTGAGGTAGGCCCAAGGCAAAAAAGAGTTGCCGTTGGTTTTGGTTTAACACTGTTTGTAGGCGATCCCCCCAGATCCTTGCCAAATCAACAGGTTGAGGAGTAGAGTTGGCCTCTGCATCAGCAGGGGTTACTTCCAGAAGCAGCTGCCCATTCAAGAGGATACGAGTTGGTTGTGGTTTCACGTCTGAGGAATCTAACGAAGAAGCTACTGGAGCCTCCGGGGTTTCTAGGCTAACCTGCAACTGCGGACTGGTGGCTTGGGCAAGAACCTCTTGAAATCGTTGCTCCAGCAAGCGTAACCGGGAAGGGGCATCAGGGGTACGGAGCATCAGAACAGGTTCATTCACCACCCGAAACTCGCTTTGGCTCCAGACAACAGCACCAAGGCCACTCCATATTGACCCACTCAGGATGAGGATCCCGGCCCAATTCCTCACAGTCATAGCTTTGAAGCTCTCCAGCTGCTGCAGCGTCCAGTTGACAAACTCAGACCTTTACCCGTTGGGTACTTCTCAATTTTAGCCGCTACCCTGGTAACATCTGTTCCCTTGTGGCGTTCACAGGTCTTGTTGTCTTTTTTGAGGTCATCATGCGGATCCCTACTTCTACCTATCGCATCCAGTTCCATGCTGGGTTTGACTTCGAGGCAGCACGGCAAATTGTCCCCTATCTGAAAGCCCTGGGTATCTCTGATGTCTATGCCTCTCCCATTTTTCGGGCACGTAAGGGCAGTACCCATGGTTATGATGTGGTGGATCCCGGCCAAATCAATCCAGAGTTAGGCGGCAGTGAGAAATTTGAGGAGCTATGGGAGGCGCTGAACCAGCAGCAGATGGGTTGGATACAGGATATTGTGCCTAACCATATGGCCTACGACGGCCAAAACCAGATGCTGATGGATGTCTTAGAAAGTGGCCCAAACTCAGATTTCATCGACTATTTCGATGTAAATTGGAACCATTCCTATCTAGGGATCCAAGGCAGAATACTGGCACCTTTTCTGGGAGACTTTTATGATAAATGCCTGGAATCTGGCCAAATCCAACTGCGTTATGATGCAGACGGCCTGAGCATCAACTATTACACTCTAAAGTTTCCACTTAACATCGACACCTATGCAGATGTCTTTACCTACAACTTGAGCAAGCTACGTCGGAAATTAGGACGTAGTCACCCAGACTACATTAAGCTGCTTGGAATCCTCTTTAGCCTAAAATTCATCCCAAGTAAAGAGGATCTGTTAGAGAGAACTGATCAAATAAACTTTGCTAAGCATTCCCTGTGGGAACTCTATACCTCCAGTCAACCAGTTCAAAACTTCTTTGATGAGAACATCGATAACTTTAATGGTAAGCCAGGGGATCCCTCTAGTTTTGATCTGTTGGATGATCTCTTGGCTCGACAAAATTTTCGCATTTCTTTCTGGAAGGTTGGTGCTGAAGAAATCAATTATCGTCGCTTCTTTACCATCAATGAACTGATCTCTCTACGCATAGAAGATCGAGAGGTATTTCGTAAAACTCATCAGCTAATCTTAAGGCTAGTTGAGCAGGGGCGGTTTACAGGTCTGCGCATTGATCATATTGATGGTCTATTTAACCCGGAAGAATATCTCCATCGACTACGAGAGCGTTGTCCTGAAACCTACATCGTAGTGGAGAAGATTCTGGAGTCAGAAGAATCACTGCCGAAGCAATGGCCTGTTCAAGGTACCACTGGTTATGACTTTTTGATTAAGATGAATGCCATCTTTTGTCAGACTAAACATGCACATACTTTCGACTCACTTTATCATCATTTTACAAAGCTACAACAATCCCCAGAACAGATAATTGAAGAGAAAAAACGCTTGATCATCGAACGTAACTTGTCTGGTGATATGGACAATCTTGCTTTCCTGCTCAAGCAAATCACCAGCCATCACCGCTATGCCAATGACTTTACTCTCTACAGCTTGCGGCGAGCCTTGGTGGAAGTTTTGGTTTGCTTCCCAGTCTATCGGGTTTATATCCGCGAGGGAGTCCTTGAGTCAGAAGGTCAGCAGATTATCCGACAAGCTGTAGAGCAAGCCAAAGAGAACCTACCCATTTTGGTAAATGAATTAAACTTTATTGAGCGCTTTCTCTGTCTGGAGTTCCTGGATAATTTATCAGAACAAGAAAAAGAGGAGCAAATTTATTTTGCCATGCGCCTTCAACAGTTAGCCGGCCCTCTCATGGCTAAAGGAGTAGAGGATACTGCCTTTTATGTGTACAATCGTTTGCTGTCTCTCAACGAAGTGGGTGGGAATCCCTGTCGATTTGGTCTTTCTGTTCAAGACTTTCATCCCTTCAACCAAGAACGAGCTGCTCACTGGCCCCTGGCTATGAATGCTTCTGCTACCCATGACACCAAGCGTGGCGAAGATACCCGCGCCCGCCTGAATGTGCTCTCTGAAATCCCTGATGAGTGGGAAAGGCACATTAAGCTCTGGCATGAACTTAATGCCAACTATAAAGTCCGCAGTAAAAAAGCTAAGCGTTCAGAGCTGCCAGATCGTAATGATGAATATTCCCTCTACCAAACACTGCTTGGTTCTTATCCTTTCCAGCCGGAAGAACTACCTGAATTTGTGCAGCGGGTCAAAGAGTACATGATCAAGGCAGTTCGGGAGGCCAAGGTGCACACTGCCTGGCTCCGACCTGATACCGACTACGAAGAAGCAACCACTGCCTTTATCGATCAAATCCTACAATCAACAAACCCCTTTTTGGAGTCTTTCCTCCCTTTCCAACGCAAGATCGCTCACTTTGGTATTTTTAACTCCCTATCCCAAACTTTAGTTAAACTAACCAGCCCAGGGATCCCAGATATCTATCAGGGTACAGAACTTTGGGATTTGAGTATGGTGGATCCAGATAATCGCCGACCTGTTGATTTTTCTCGTCGCTTAGCCTACCTTGAAGAAATTCAGCGACGTGCCAAACAGGAACCTCAGCGACTAATAGAAGATTTACTACTGCACCGAAGCGATGGACGTATCAAACTATTTTTGCTGCGTCAGGCTCTAAAGATGCGCCAGGAACAACCGCAACTGTTCCACAAAGGTGAATATACTCCCTTACAAATCACTGGATCCCACCGGGAGCACGTGGTAGCCTTTGCCCGCCATCAGGGCAAGCAAGTGTTAATTACAGTTGTGCCAAGGCTGTTAACGCAACTCATTAATGAAACCCAGGATCCCTTTGGAGAGGCCATTTGGAAAGATACCCAAATTCATCTGCCCCGTTGGAAACGAGTTGAATGGGTCAATGAGCTTACAAATGAAGAAATCCCTGCTGGAGAAACTATATCTACAGGATTGGCTTTAAATACTTTCCCTGTAGCCATGTTGTATGGCCAGTCCCGTTAGCCATTAAAGAATAAAGGACTAAACAAGCAGAAATGTAAATTCATGTAGGGTCTCAACGGCAAACTATTTATTCAGGAGCTGCCTACATTATGATTTACGGGAGGGAACAGTGATGCGTGTGTATCATACCATCCTGGGACAGGTGCCTTAGTTACAAATTGAATAGCCCTTCGAGTCAATCCTCTAAACAAAAAAGAACCAGGAAATTTCCAAGAATTTAGTAAGCCAAAGTCCCCCAGAAACTTATATCCTAGTGATATAATTTTATATTGTGTAAGAACTTCTTCTTTGGTTTTCCAGGGATTTGGAAGTTCAGTCCCAAACAGGCCGGATGAACCTTCTTCAAAAGTATACTCTATACATTCACTTATCCATTTCTGAGTGTGTGGAATTGAGGATTGTTCCACTGCCTGAAAAGAAAGATAGCCAAGCTCTGAGAGTATTTTTATCTCAGCTTCAATTTGAGAAAAAGAAGTTTTGGAAGACTCAAAGGAAATGTAATTAGGAACTATCTGAAAGTGTTTAAGTGCTTTAATACAAATCATGTCACAACCCTCAATATCAATTTTCATATAAAAGGGCATTCCATATTTCTGAATTATCTCTATAAATTTTATAACAGGAACTTCTACAACTGTATTTGTTGTTCCTCGATGAACATTTCTTTCAGCCCAATCAGCACAAACAGTTCCCCAAACTGAAAGAGAATTGTTCTTATAAAATTTTACGGTTTCTTGTTTTGGAATAAGATCATTTGATTCAACTATTGCACCAAAAATAATAGTTAATTTCCCATCCTCAAGAAAAGACTTGAAACGTTGTTCACAAAAAGCAACCATATCAGGATTAGCTTCGAATGCAATGACTCGAAATCCTCTCTTTAAATAAAAGTTAGTATCTTCTCCTTTGTGCATTCCAATATCAAAGATTAGATCATTAATCTTTGGAACTTCTAATTGCTCTTGCATTTTAACCTCCCAAAAAACAATATTCTAAATTCAAACACTAAAATATTTCTTCCGTTTTCTATCACGCTTTTGAGATAAAAACAGTCTGAAGTGCCCAAGAGTAAAATTTAGAAATCTAACTTTTTCCGAAAGAGGATACTAAGAGACTGCCAAAGTCCTAACCACACTCCAGCGAACTCTAAGAAGGTAAGCAATCTGGGAGTAGTTCCCTCATTTCGAATAAAAGCTCTGAAGAGTCGACGTAAGTGCCAATTCCAAATTAAATGTAACCATTGCCGTAAAATCGCCCAACGTTCTTCAGGATAAACTTTAGCACAATGTATGCAATAAAACGTTGATCCGATTCCATAGCTAAGCATTTGTTTTTTTAACTTATCCATTTGTTGTCGATGACGATGCCAGACTAGGGCTCTTGGTTCATAAACTAAAGCATATCTGCGCTTGAGTACTCTAAAAAACATCTCAAGATCCTCTCCCCCTTGTCCGGGAGACCCAGCACCCAATGCAAGTGGAAATCCCCCTTCTTGAATAAAAAAATGACGGCGAAACGCCATATTTGCACCAGCTCCCCATTTTGCAGTTAAAAACCATATATCTGCTATTGGTTGTTCAGGAGAAGTGTTCACTTGAACCCATGTTCGCTGAAATCCCCTCCCAAAGCCATTCCGCTTTTCGAATAGGATTTGTGCTTCTGTTTCCAGTTCATAAGGAGCAATTAATCCTGTAACTGCCGTCACATCTGGGTATAACTGAAATACTTGAGACAATTCACGCACCCAATTCTTATCGACTACAACATCATCATCTGTAAAAGCAAGAATATCCGTTTCAGTCTCGCGAATGGCACAATTACGAGCTGATGAAAGACCGGGTCGAGGTTCTCGAATATAACGAATTTGTGGATATTGATATCGTACCAGATCCTCAGTTTTACTATCACTTGGGGCATTATCTACAACCAAAATTTCCAGGGAAGGATAGTCTAGCTCCAGCAAAGATCTTAAACACTGATCCAAGTCTTGTGTGCGATCACGAGTACAAACCACTACAGTTACGCTCAGCCAACACTTCTGACTCTGTAAGTCTACAGCACTATATTTGTATTTTCGAGAGACATCTTCTATTTGGAGTAAACTAAGTCCATTAGGATTCTCATAAGAGTTTGGAACCAATAATACCTGCTCGATCTCATTAGGATTTAGGTCAGGATGTTGAAGCAATGCGTTTCGTATTTGAGCTGGAGAACACCTTCCCTGATCAACAGGAATTTGCAGATAAGCAAGTGGAGTTCCTTGATAACGTACTAGTGCTAACACTGAGCCATACTGGTCTAAACCCAATAGCTCTGGAAGGTGCTGATTTAATTCTATTTCAATCACTTTTATCGGTTGAAGCATAAAATCCTGATCCTTCTGTTTACTAATTAATAAATCATCTGCTTAGAGTCACCACTAAAATGGCATGTGCGAAGGAATGAAATGATCAATCATTTTTTCAGCGTAGTTAGGAGGAAGTGAAAGACAGGCAAGGCTTCGCAAAGTCATCTTCGTCAGTGGCTTCCACTCTTTAAGTAGCCTGGGCTGATAGTAACAGGCAGTAAACAAAAATCGCAATCCAGACAAAATTCTTTCTTTAGTCAGGGTAGAGGGAACGCCTTGGAGCGACTTGTAAGCCAGGTATTTGTAAAGGTTGGATAAGCTTTTTGCTTTTAGTGGTTGCAAATCTTTTGGCGCCTGAGTAAAGGCCTTTTCAATAACACGCCTTGCATGCTGCTCCATACGTAAAACCCTGGTCGATTTAGAAGTCTCACTGCGGCGATAAAGCACCTGAGGCTTAGTCACCAATGCAAATTCATAGTGCTGCGCCAGCCGTAGCCACATATCCCAGTCATCTGCATTGAGTAATGATTCATCAAAGCCCCCTACATTCTCAAGAGCAAAACGTTTGATCAAGGGGTTGGATCCACTTTGTAATAAATTTACTTGTAAAAGTTCAGGTAGTATATAACCTGTAGCCTGAGTGCGTATACCTTCCTGAACTAAATTGCCTCTAGCATCAATATTATCTGTCCAACTGTAAGCTACAGCTGCCTCCTTATAAGTTTGCAAAGCTTCATACTGAGCCTGCAACTTGTTGCTTGTCCAAAGATCATCTGCGTCAATGAAACTAAGATATTCACCCCTTGCGTGACAAACTCCTCGATTACGGCTTACTGAGACACCTCCATTTGAATAGCTAAAGATATATATACGACTATCTTCTGCTGCTAACCGCTTTGCAATAGCAACTGTTTCATCCTCTGATCCATCATCAATGACTAGAATTTCTATATCTGGAAAGCTCTGATTCATTACGGAACGTAAAGTTTCCTCTAGAGTTAGAGCTGCGTTGAAAGCTGGAATGATGACAGAAATTAAAGGCATTCTACTTCTCCTAGACGAGACTATGCACCTCTAGCAGCTAAGGACGTGTTGAGGGTTCTTCTAATACAATTTGAGCCTGCGTGATAGTGGCTAGATTTAGAGGATATACTTCTTCAGTATATCGAGTCTCCTCATAACGCTTAATATCAGAAACTATGCGAGCTAGCTCTGCTTGTTTTTCATGCCACGCAGAACGTTCATTGGCTATAGCTTCTAAATGGAAAGAGATCATTTCAGGAATTAAATACCGCCCAAAGTCTGTAGGAACCGACTCAAGCTGATGGGTGAGAATTCTATTTAGTACCAACTGCCCTGCTGCTGGTGTGTAGTGAGAGCTGTCGGTATAGTAAATCATGCTAGGGCTAATTACTTCACTGGTAATGCTGTTATAGCCTGAAAAATCCCATATGGGATGCAATTCAGCAATATCTCTTTTCCAGTCTTCAAATAAAGGCCATAGACCAAGATTGTAGATGGATTCCCACTCTGTAGCATGTGCAGGGGAAATAAATAAAATCAACTGAATTTCTCGATCAGCACAGGTCTCTATAATTGCTTTTAGGTGAGGCAAAGAGTTCTCATAGCTTCTAAATCCCTTATATACTCCATCTTGATACTGACGCTGGGCCTTAGAAATAGTATCAAAGAATACTCTTAAACTAACCTCCCTTGGGGCCCGAACCATCATGCCATTTACTCGTGTGGATCCCGGCGGGTTAGGATCTTGATTCCTCGTTAAAGTTTTCCAGCTAGCGCTCAGAGCATCTAATGAGAGAGTTACATCTAGCAAATCCGATCTGACTATCCCAGCATGGCCTAGTCTCTGCTCTCTAAAATCTGGTTGAGGTGTTCGCAGATCATTAAACATTTGAAAGTCAAGTCCAATTATCACCTTCTCTAATTCGGGTTGAATGATTAGAGTGTGCTCAAGATATCGACGCAACTCGTAGATATTGGGGGCTGTGAGTCCCAAATTGTATGCCGGCTGAATCAATGCTGGGTGGAAAGGATCAAGACCAATATCGGTGCGAGAGGAACCCAACAGGATGGTTTTCGGTCGAACTCTAGCCACATCGATAGCCTTGAACAATCTACTGTTATTCAGTGTTCTGGGCTTAATGGCATTGATACCAGCTATTGATGGGGAGTCAATAACGCCGAAAGGATCAATGGTCAGATTAAAGAAACTTGTTGTGCACAGCGCTGAAAATGATAGTGACAAGAAGATCTTATTGAAGTTCCGAAAGCTGCGTTTATCCATACCCACTCCTTACCATGCATGAACTTACTCAAGCATTTCTGACTAACTCAAAAACCCATTCAAAACTGGAAGTAAAGAAACTCCGTAACCCGGCTCATCGATAGCAAACTCAGTACAGATAGGCAGCTGAGAAATAAACCCCACCACCACTCTGGCCTAAACCTCTGAACCAGCTGCTGCGTGTTGGGTAAGAATACAACCCACAGGGTTAAGACAGTCAGAACAACAAGACTCTCTAGACCACCTGGAAAGTAATCTAGACTTGGAAAGTTACTGAATCGGACACCAATTTTTTCTAGAGGCCCTAACGAACCACGATATTTTCCAGGTAGCAGTATCCCTTCCATACCTGCCATAACCCATAGAATATGACCTGCATCCCTAAGAGATTGAGCTCTGAAAATAACCCAGCCTATAGTTACAGCTAAGAAAGTAACTACCCACGATATTACTTTTGGAAAACGAAACTCCAATTTCCCTGAAATGTGGTTGATGCTAAGACAAACTCCATGAAATCCACCCCAAGCAATGTAAGTCCATCCAGCACCATGCCAAAACCCACCCAGTAGCATCGTGATCATAAGATTAATAACCCTTCGAGTTTCCCCAAGACGGTTACCACCCAGCGGAATGTAGAGGTAGTCTCTCAAGAAGTTCGACAAAGTAATGTGCCAACGTCGCCAGAACTCAACAATCGAAACAGACTTGTAAGGAGAACTAAAGTTGATTGGCAGCTTTATATTCAGCATTAGTCCAAGGCCAAGAGCCATATCACAGTAACCGGAGAAATCAAAATAAAGTTGATGAGTGTAGCTAAGAGCTGCTGTCCAAGCCTCTATGAAGCTCAGATCCATAGCGTGGCTAAATGGCAATGTAACCCATCCTGAAATATTATCAGAAACAATAACCTTTTTTGATAATCCAATAAAAAATGCCACGCATCCTAAGGCAAAATTCTTCTGAGAAAACAACAAATTCCTCAACCTATTAAATTGAGGTATGACTTCCTGATGATGAATAATAGGACCAGCAATCAACTGTGGAAAGAAAAGCACAAATAAACTATAGTCAAGAAAGGAGTAGCTAGCTCTCTCTCCACGATATACATCGACTAAATAAGCAATTTGCTGGAATGTATAGAAAGAGATTGCTAAGGGAAGAACGACATTGTCCACATCAAGGAGCCGGCTGAGCCACGTGGAGAATGACAAGGAAGGCAGACAAGACAGGAGAAAATCTGCATACTTGTAGTACGCAATTAGACCGATATTAAACGATAAGCCTAAGCATAAAAATATTTTCGAAGGCCTTTTCTCTAGCTTTCTTTTTCGAAGGCACTTCCCTAGTTGATAATTTATTCCTACTGAGATGAATATCAATGGCACAAATGTAATATTCCAATACCCATAAAAAAACAGAGAAGATAACAATAACCAACCTTTTGAGAGTGTTGCTGAACCAAAACGCCCAATCCAGAAGTAAACTCCTAGACAAAGAGGCAAGAATAAAAAAATAAATGTAAACGAACTAAATAGCATTAGTATAATACCTCCCACATTAATTCTTTCCATGCTTGTAAATAGCGCTGATGCCCTTCTTGTACAGAAAGCCTTCCCCTTTCTCCCCAACGTCTTAGTTGCAAAGGAGAAGCCAGAGCCATGATTCGGAATCCCTTGGCCAGCTCGGTTGAATTTCCTGGAGTGACCAGTAAGCCACAAGATTCACCATCAGGATTCTGCACCTGTTCTACTAAGCCATCAATCCGACTTGCAATGATGGGCTTCCCAGCTGCTCTTGCTTCTAAGCAAACATTTCCCCAAGGCTCCCAAAGTGAGGGAATGACTACCACATCACAATGGCCAAGAAAATCTGCTACGTTTTCCACTCGACCCCAAAAGGTTATCGAAGGTAAATGATTAGAGATTTGATGTAAATCTTTCTCTAATTCCCCAGTTCCTCCCAGCAAAAGCTTGATTGGCAAGTCTTTAACCTGTTCCATCGCTTTAATAAGTACTTCGAATCCTTTCTGTGTGCAAAAGCGACCATAGGCACCCAAAATTAAATCTCTGTCTCGAGATTTGGGAGACAATTTAGTAAAGCAATCAAGAGGTGGGCACTGATGAATAAGTCTCAATTGATGCACTGAAGCTAAATGATGTTTCAACATCCAGTCTTGCTGGGCTCGTGAGATAGCAACCACACGGTCTGCTAAACGATAGAAGGCTCGTAGCACGTTGTGAAATTTCCATGGTTGTGAGACGTTGTGTTCCTCATAACCTTGTGAGTAGGCGTGCTCATGGATGATTAACCTAGATCTTGAGAAACGAGTCTTGAGACGCAGTAAGTCAGGTAATCCTTTTAGACGACAAGTAGGATGATAAATGATTAAATCTGGTTCTTTTAAGTTCTGAAATGAATGTAGACAAAACCTCTCTACGTCAAAGACAACAATTTGAAAATCAAAGCTGTTTGACAAATCAGATTCGGTCAGGCCTTTCAGATTTGATTTAACTCCTCCCATTTTGTTGTCTTTGACAACATGAAGAACTTGTCGCTTCTCAGTAGAGAGATAGGTGGATGTAGAAAGCAAAGGAGTCACTTGCATAGATTCTACTCAGAGAGTTTAGATGGTTCTGTAGTCATTTGGAGAGTTTTCTCAAGTTGATCGGAGCAATTTTGCATGGCCCTCTCGAATTCCTAAATAGCGAGTCCAAGGAACACAGATATCTAGCCAGGTTTCTAAAAAACTATCTCTAACTGCTGTAGAAATAGGCTCATGTTTGACCTTCTGAATAAAACGACTTGAGCAACGAAGGGCAAAGGTGAATAAGGATAACCCTGCCTTTGATAACTCTTTTCTTCCGGTGGGAACTTTGAGCTTCCATTTGTGATGTAGTTCGACTAATGTACGCGCTTTATATCTCTGTGATCGGCAAAGAGCTTGAATGTCTGCACGGTAGCGATGATAGACGATTCCTCCTTCTTGCAAAAAATGAATTCTATAAGGTGTTTGAGTTTGCATCCTCCAGTTCAGATCTACCTCCTCTCCACCAGACTGATTGAGCAACAAACCAACTCTCTGAAAGACTTCTGCCCTATACATGACATTTGCTGTGCAGGCTGTAGGTAGAAATAGATGGTGCTCTGGACAATGGCTAGGGCTACGCAGGGTTAAAGCTTCGTAGCGAATAACCGGATCGTCTAGTCTGTAGGGTTTTATTGTGCCAGCAACAGCACCTATCTGTTGGTGTATAAAACCTTCTAGTAAATCCTGAATCCATCGGGGATCTAACACACAATCCACATCTGTACAAGCTATATACTCGCCTTGTGCTTCTTGAATACCTCGATTACGAGCTGTGCCACATCCAGGAATAGGCTCAAATAAAAGTCGATGGCCACTTTCTTGGAGCAGTTTTGCAGTTCCATCACTAGAGTTATTGTTGATCAAGATAATTTCAAGTTTACGTCTTGGATAGTCTAATGTCTTGAGAGAGTCTAACAAAGTTGGCAGCATCTTCTCCCCATTGAAAATGGGAATGACTACCGATACTAATGGCCAAGATATCTGTTTCTGTGTTTGCATACTAGAATCTCCTTCTAAGAAGATGGGGAATGAGTGAGAATCTTATAAATTAGAATGATTTTTAAACCGTAAAAACTTATTCCTCCAGTGGTCAGGCAAGATGCGAATGCCTTCCTGAAGTACATTTGGATCTATTATCTGTAGCGATCCCAAGTAAAGACTCCCTCCTAACAGAATTGAGGCTAATAGCAGACTGCCTGCAGAATCTAACCATACTACTTTAAGCATGAAGACACCAACTGTCATTCCAGCTGTAGCAAATAAAATCCCACTTAAATTGCTAAAGTAGGCAGCAAAGTTTGATTTGACGCAATTCAGAGTTAGGCACAGACCAATTAACGATACGAGAGAAGTGAAGATAGTGAAACTCAGAGCCACACCCTGAATACCAAATGGGAGCCCAATCAAGAAAGATAAAATAGCTACTCCTACTGAAACGCCAATTAAGTTGAGTCGTAGTCGGGTCTGACCAATTGCCAACAAAACTGTTCCATCAAGAACCTTTAATCCAACTACTAAAGCTCGCACTGCTAGAATCTGTAAAATAGGGGCTGCAGGCAACCATTTTTCACCATAAAACACACGTATTAATTCAGGTGCTAAAAGAATGAGACCCATAACAAGTGGAATAACGACTGCTGTAATTAGTTGACTAGCCCTAAACCAGCTCTGCTTTACTTTATTCAAATCCTTCTGCTGTTGAGAGAGAGCTGGAAACAAGACTCCTGCCAACACTTGAGCAATTCGATCTAGCGGAGCTGACATTAGATTGTAGGCCATGCTGTAAAAGCCAAGCTCAACTGAACCAAGAAATCTACCTATTAAAAGATTATCAGCATTACGCCCCACATACCCCAATAAGTTACCCCCAAGGACATCATTGCTAAAGCCGCTCATTTGTTTCACGTCTGCCCAACAAAACTGCCAATTGGGTCGCCAACTTGAGACGTACCAAAGTAATACTGTGCCCAGTAAACTAGCTATAACAATACGTCCAACTAAGCTCCAAACTCCCCAACCCATATATGCCATCATCAAGCCTGCAATAATACCAACTAGATGACTTAACATACGACGAAATTCTAAAGCTCGAAAGTGCATTTTTCTAATAAGAAGAGCTTCTTGTGTACTCCCTAGAGCAGCAATAAAAAAACAACAAGCCAGAGCTCCAACAACCGATTGTACTGCTGGAGTTTGATAGAAGACGGCAATTGGCCAGGAGAGCACAAGACCGATGAGAGAAAGACCAAACCCTACACCTACATTTATCCAAAAAATGCTAGAGACATGACGTGGCTCAATATTTGTGCGTTGAACCAGTGCTGCTCCCAGACCCAAATCCAAGATTACATAGACAATTCCTGTAAACACACTGGCCATTGACAGCAAACCGAAATCCGCAGGTGAAAGTAAACGAGCCATCACCACTGCGCTACCTAAATTTAATATCTGCTGTGTTGCTTGGGATCCCAACTTCCAGCGCAGCCCGCTAAAAAGGCGAGAACGTAAGTTGTTTGCGGGTGATGCTTCAAGACTTGTCATATAGCTTACTGAGATTACAACTTTTAATGATGATCATTCACTTGGAGAAGTTCAGGAGATTTGAGAAGAGCGAGGGTTTAGCGAAAGGTGAATTAAAGGACGTGAGATGAACTGTAGATGAACAGCAAGCAAGGTTAGCAATGAACGGGGATCCTGCAAGAAAATCGACCGATCACTGGCAAGAGCTTTGACAATATAATCTTTGGCCAACTCAGGTTCTTGAGCTGTCAAAGCTAAGCGAGCTAGTAGACGATAGAAAAAAGCATAAGCTGTAGGCATTATTGACTGCACCTTCTTCGGGGAACGAATAAAAGTAGCTTGCAAGACTTGTTCACCACATTCCTGCATCTTTTTGACATCAAAAGATAACCCACTTGGCCGAACACGATATTCACACAAAGCTTGTCGATATCGGTAAAAGCAATGAGGTCTCTGCTCTGCTACTTTTAGCCAAAAATCAAGATCCTCACAGCTTTGTAAGCTTTCATCAAATCCTCCAACTTGGTCAAACAAAGCTCGTCGAAATATTGCATTTGAACCATGACCAATAAAGTTCTTACAGAGCATAGCCAGTAGAGGATCTGAATGCATGGGACGGCCACTCAGTGACAGCCAAGTCGGAGAACCATCATCCCGAATGATCTTTGAGGCACTATAGATAACGTCAATGCCTGAATGGCGTTGTAGTATCTCAATATGGCTGGCCAACTTCTGGGGAAGATAGCGATCATCAGCATCCAGTAGAGCGATAAATTCACCTTGAGTATGTCGAATCCCCCAATTGCGAGCAGAAGCAAGACCACCATTTGGTTTTGATAAAAGATGGAAGCGGGGATCCCTTTGACACCAATGTTTCACAACCTCTGCAGTGCTATCTGTGGAACCGTCATCGACTACCAGTACCTCAAAATTCTGCCAGGTTTGATAAAGAAGAGACTGAAGAGCCTCGGAGATGTACTTCTGTACATTGTAGGCAGGAACAATGACACTAACTGTTGGATTGGTATGCATGGAAGGTTTGGGCTATGGGTTGAACAAACAAAACAGCTACGTTGATCTAGTCCAAGAGCGATACATTTCATAGAAGGGGGTTATGGAGTGGTTTTCGTAATCAATTAAGCCGGGCCAGCCACCCTCACTCTGCAGCCGGTGTAAGCGAAAATAACAGACGGTCAAAGCTTGGCTCTTTACATAAGGAAGTACCTCGTCTAGCATCTGTCGCCACTTCTGATAATCTCTACCGTGATCAGCTCGAGTCTGCGGCAAAAAGTTCCATTCAGTAATGATGATTGGCTTAGCGCCATATAATTGCCTTACTTCATTCAAGTGCCGCCTCATCTGATCGACTGTAAAGGTATAGGGATGGCTGCCGGCATAGTCTACGTAGTTGAGATATCCTGCAGCTAGGTACTCTTGTGTAACATTGGTATTCCAACCTGTTTCCTGCCAAGCGGAGAAAGAGCCGCCGAGAACTTTCTCCCTCTGGGTATGTAATGAGTCCCAGGCTGGCTTGAGCACCAACTGTACATATTGATCGGCTGTTCCCAGCCAATACTTGCGACTCTCTAACTCATTAAGAATCTCCCAAACATCGATAGACTCTCTAATGCCTGGCAGGGTTTGTACCCAATCAAAATAGGCTTTAACCTCAGTTGTAGAAGAGGGAATCTCACGATTCTGAAACAGAACGATGACCCTAAATCCAGCTTGTTTCAGCTGTCGGGCTCGATTAAAAACACCACTGCTAGGTTCACGGCGCTCATTCCAATTTACATTAGCCCAAAGACGAACTGTACCAATCTTCAGATCCTGTAAGACAGAAATTATTCTAGACACGTTGGCATCATTTCCTACTTCCACTCCATAAAACGTATCCACTCTCACAAATAATTTATTTGAAATTCCTACGATTGAACCAGAGCAAGCAAAAATAATAGAAGCAGTAATTAGGGCAACTGCAATGCTTGTTCCTTTAATATTCAAGAAACTAGATTTGCGAAGAAAACGGTTTAGCATTATAGCACCCGTTGAGTTCTGGATTAAGTCTAGAAAAGTATCATTTACGCTCGCTGTTGCCATGGGAAAGGAGGCTCTTGCCACCATGGCGGTAACCACTGACGACAAATAACCTGCTCACCCCAATTCCACGCACAGCCCAACCAAGCTGATAGTGTAAAGGCAGTAACACTGGCAGCGTGATACTCCTCAGTGAGCATGACAAATGTAAGCCCAACCCAAGCCCCTAAGCAGGGTGCTAAATTAGGGTGTTTCAATACCCAATTCACCAATGCTATAGCTATGGCTATCCAAGACAAAACGAGCAATGTAGACCCAATTGCCCCAGTTTGGTAGAGAGAAGAAATAACTTGGGAATGGGATCCCAGTGGATGGTGGGTAATTCTCGAATGGCCTTGAGCTCCATAGCCAAAAAAGGGAGATTCTAGAAAAGCTTCAAAAGCCTCTTGATACATTTCCTGACGTAGCGTGAAGGAGTCCCGCCGATAGTTGAAGAGATACCAAGTTAAGCCGCCAATCAAAAAAGGAGAAGCTGCAACGATGGGAATGGCCAACCAATTCATGATGCGACGTCCCCAGCGACTGCCAAACCAGAGACTGATCAGAGTTGCTGCCCCAAAGGCCAATTGGGCCATACGAGCTGCCGAGAATCGAAGTGTTACTACTGCACCAATGAGTCCGACCCACCGCCAAAATCGATTCTCCTCCGTTAATGCAATCTGACTCAGAATCAAGCTCATCGTCCCAGCTAGGGGAGACCAATAGTAAAACGACTTCAGACGCGGAACTAAAACGGGATCCACGTCCCAGGCGATTCGATCCAGACCATAAAGCTGGGCTTCAAAGAAAACTCGAGCCGGTATCGAAGGCCACAGTATAGTTACAAGGCTGCGGGTTTCCAAAAGGGATCCCGTTAGGCGCAGGTATCCTTCCCCAATCAGGACGGCAATTAACTGGCATAGACCAAGAATGCAGGCCGCCCTGACCACCACTTGCAGGCGAACCCGCAACCGGCGCACGGCGTACCAAACCGCCACTGTTAGCACCCAAACACCCAAGATCGCTCCCAAAGCATTGAGGCTACGACCCACCTCTGCCACCCCTAAAGCCAAATTAATCAGCAGAGAAACCAGCCAAGCGATGATATAGCTACACCAAAGGTGCCATCCCACCAACAATGGAACTGGCTGTGGGCGATACCAACTGCGCAACAGCAAATATCCCCCCACCAGTGGGTAAACAATAATTTGAATACCCAGAATCCACCAAAGCGGCACCAAAGCAATCGTCCAAAAGATCACTCTTTCAGAGTGTTGATCAGGCATTCCCTGGCTGAACAACTCAGGAAGCCACTCCGCCTCAGCGTTCAAAGATTGGGGAAGGGGAGACGTTAACATTGCTCCTAAACCCCCTCAGGCAATAGGCTTTGGGCTTTGGGTTTGCCCAATCGAGGATGTCCATTGACAACAGCATGAGCACCTGTTCCCACCACAACTTGACCCAGTAGGCGAGTATCCCAAGTGCGTAAGGTCTCTGCTGCTGCGGCTGCTCCCCTTCGTCCTAATTGCTGGGGAGCTGCAACCCAAAGCACCCCATCACACAAAGAAGCCAGTAACGTCGCCGCTGAGCCTTGGGAAACAGGTGGACAATCCAAAATCACCAAGTCATAGCGCTTGCGCAACCGAGCCAAAAGCATTGACCATTTTTTGTAGGCAGAAAGGGAGAGCCCCACTTGATAAGTCAACACATCGAATCCGCGTAATTCGGCACTGGTCTTAGAACCGTTGGGGTTCCCTGTGGTTTGAGTTTGTAGCCACTCCCGCCATTGCCGTTCCTCTTCTGCCAGATCTTTTAAATCTCGCTCCTCCAGAGTAGTGGCATCAAAACGGCTCAAATGAGGGGATCCCACCTCATTGGTGTTGGCCCGTACCAACAGAACTCGGCGACGAATTTGCGCTTCTAGAAGGGCTAGGTTTTCGGCCACCAACCCACTCCCTTCGGGACGAGACCAACTGGCAATGGCAATAGTGTGCACCTCTCGCGGCAGCATGCGCATGTGAGCTTGCAAAGTTTGATAGCCATCCAGCAGAGGGTTCTCCTTTCCAAAACTGGGATCCGCCAGCTTCTCAACTCCCCCCCAGGGCACCGCACTGAGGACAGGCAACGGCAGAATATCTCGCAACTCCGGTAGAGTACGCAGCTTGTTGTTGGTGGCAACCTTAATCCACACGGCTCCTAGCCCTGAGAGAGTGCCCAAAACCAGTGCCACAGCATAAAGAGGTTTGCGATTGGGACCAATCGGAACGCTTCGCTGGCTGGGTGGCTCGATCACCCGCACATTGCCTAAACTTTGTTGCTCGAGACTACGGCTAGAGGCAAGGTTTTCACTGAAGATCAAGTAGGTCTGGCGGGCGCGCTCCAAAGCCAGTTGCAACTGACTATGCTCTTTCATGAGTTGAGGCAGCTCGTTGTAGCGGCTTTGAATCTCCGCAAACTGACTGCTTAGTTGACCTAGGCGTGCATTCTGAGCGGCACGTTCTACCCCTAGCTCAAACCATTTCTCCACCAAGCCCTGCTGAACGGGATCCGGGATGGCCAGATCGAATCCGGCTTGCTCCCCCAAAGCCCGTATGGAGTAGTCTCGAAGGAGACCAGCTAAGCGCTCTTTCTTTTCCAGAGCACTGAGCACCTGGGGATTTTGATCGGTGTAGCGGGATTGCAACTGAGCCAATTCCGTCTCTGCTTTGACCAGATCCGCGCGCAGGGCTTGAAAGTTGGGATCCCGACTCAGGCCGACAACCCGTAATGCAGCATCGGGATCCTCTGGCAGCTGACCCTGCAGGCTTTCGATCCGCTGTACTGTTGAAGAAAGCTCCACCTGAGCCGCTTGCACCCGCTGGTGCATCTCATTCAGAGTACGAGTCACATCCGCCGTCTCACTGCCACCTCCCAAGAAGCGATTTTCCTGTTGGAAGGCTTCTAACGCATCTTGGGCTTTGCGCAGATCCTCCTGTAGCTCTGGTAATTGGCGTTCTATGGCCCGCCGCGCCTGAGAGGCTCTCTCTCGGTTCAGTCGTAGGTTCTCTTGTATATAGACCTCAGTGATGGCAGCGACAACCTTCGGTGGCAATTCTGGATCTGTGGAGGAATAGCTGATTTCCACTAGATCAGTCCCCCCTAGCAGCTTCACTCCAAGTGCCCCTTGGGGAACCTCTTGTCGCTCCAGTCCCGCCTGCTCGAGAGCCTTTTCAAAAATGGGAGTGGAACGGATCAGGGCGATTTGGTTGTTGATCGGGTTGACTCGATCGCCAACCGTATCCAGGTTACTCACCCCCGAATTATTTCCCCCTGAGACCAAGCGCTCCACACTGCGAGGGGACTCGATCAACAACTCCGAATGAGCCTGGTAAATGGGAGGGATGCGCCGAATCCAGTACACCGCCGGCCCCAACACGGCAATCAGAACCAGCAGAAACAACCAAGATTCGGGTAAGAAAGCACGTATCACCCGTTCCGGCAGGGGACGACGCACAGGCATAGCGTAGGCAGAATCAAAAGTCATGGCAGTCGCGGGGTAAGAGAGTTAGGTGAGACAGTAGGGGCGTGCAAAGCGGCGCGGTACAAGTGCTGATAGAGAGTTTCGTACTGTTGCCAGGTGCGCTCAAACCGCCAATGGCGCTCGTAATCAGCACGAGCAGCTTGCCCAAGCTGTCGGCGCAGTTGAGCATTGCCCAGCAGTTGGGTCAACCCTTCCCCTAGGGCAGGTACATCCTCTGGCGGGATCAACAACCCATTTCGATAGGAATGCAAGGCCTCAGCAGTACCACCCACATCCGTCGCCAAACAAGCCAGCCCAGCAGCCATCGCTTCCAGCAAAGAAAGAGGCAACCCTTCTAGGAGAGAAGGCAAGACGAACACCTCAGCCAAAGCCAGCCACTCCGGTACCTGAGGCGTGTGGCCGACCCAAAACACGTCGGTGTCCAGGCCCAGCTGCTGCGCCTGCTTTTGGAGAGAGTTTTCCAGAGAGCCGGAACCCGCCATGACAAACCCCCATTCTTGGCGCAGAGCCGGATCCAATCCGGCAATAGCCTCCAGCAAATAGCGGTGTCCTTTTTCCGGTTCCAGTCGGGCAACCGTCAGGCAAAGCTTTTTTTTCTCTCCCGGCAGAGACTGCCCTAACCTGGCCACCTGCTCTGGCCGAGGCAAACGGGCTGTGATGCCATTCTGGATAACGGCTCGACGGTGAGAGGGCAGGTTAAAGAACTCAGCATGATGACGATCCATCGCCTCGGAGCACCCAACCACAACATCTGCCAAAAGAGTGAAGCGGCGACGAGTGGTGTAGGCAATATGGTTGGTTTGCACACTGGGGGGGCGATTGGGGATCCCTCGCAACAGCAGGGAGCAATAGCGATCATGCACATGCACCAGATCAGGAGAATCTCGGGCTATTCGCTGCCCAAACCGCAACCAATCCCAAAACTTGTTGCCAGTGAAAAACCGCTCTGCCCCGGCTTGTGCAAACACCTGTGCATCTCTAGCCAGGATGGATACTGTGTGTCCTGCTGCCTGCGCTGAGGTCTGCAAGTCCAGTACCACCTGAAGGGTGCCTGTGCCAGTTTTGGATTGGTAAAGAGCATGCAAGATCTTCATCGCACCCCCAACAGTTCTGCTGAACCCCTCAAACCCTCAGCCCCAATCACCTGGATATCTCCGTCCGCAGCAACTTCTCGATCACTACTTCCAGAGCTTCTTCACGTGCCCAGCCATGGCGTGAAATGACCTCTCGAAAAGGTTTGCCCGTCAACCGGTGCTCCACCAGAGCTTCCTCGAGCTGGGTGGGGTTAAGGATTCCCGATTCGGTCAGCACCTGGCCTAGCAAGCGGATTTTGGCCTCTTCAGGAGGCTGCACTTGCCAGACAGGCAGAGTCAGTTCTGCGGGATCCGTCTGCTCAACCCAAGACACGCGAAATCCTTGCAGACGAGCCAAAGCCAACGTCAAGACAAACGTGGGGTTTCCCAGCAGGTAGCGAACGGATAATCGCTGCGGTTCGCGAGACAACCGATACAGCCATTCCAAACCGACATCGGATAGCCACTTCGGACAATCGGGTACGACTCCCGCCAAGCGGTCAACCACAGCTCCACCGGAAAGAATGGCATTCACAGTCAGGTGATCCCGATGGTGTTCAATCCAGTACTCTTGCCTGGGCATACCCATGCCGACGATCAAGATCTGGCAACCGCTGGCGCGGATCGATTCCACAATGGCTGCATTCTCTTCGGGATCTTCTGCAGCAAAGTAGCCGTGGTGGCCGGTTACCTGAAGATGAGGATAAAGCAACCGCAAGTTGCTCAGGGCTCTCTCCAAGTGAGTCGGGTTCCCCCCCAGCAGGTATAGAGACAGTCCTTCCCGTTGGCAACGCTCCAGCAGGAGTGGCATGAGAATGGTGTAGGAGACTCGATACTCCACCGGCAGCTTCAGCCTGCCCAAGTAGCCAATCGCCTTGAGAATGCCAATACCGTCGCAATGGACAATATCTGCTGACTGCAAGAAGCGATAAAACCGGGGGCAGATCATTGAAAGATTGAACCCGTGCACATTGCAGTGGGCAATCACCCGACGCTGGTTGTGGCGACAGGCTTGCCAGATTTCTTCCACCAAAGCGGGAGCTGTCATGCAGTGCAGTTGACGCCCTAACAAGTCCACAGCAAACACCTGCCCCAACGCTTTCGTCGGAACAGAGGGCGGCAGAATTTGCAAATGGGTGGACATCATCCGGAAAACCAACTCTACCAGAACCTACTAGGGCCAAGGCTTTCAACCCAGCCTGAACTCCTAGGTGCTACCCACCGTTCGACAACAGAGCTTGTGGAGGCAGACATTGCAAGTAAGACATGCTCCATCATCGAGATCTATCTTTCTTAAGAATTTATTTATATTTAACCGAATTGCAAAGGGGCTGCTCTCCGAAAAGAGTGGATGGATACCGAGAAAATGCTTCCTGTGAGCAGATCATGAGTAAATCTAAAGAAAATATAAAGAAAGATGCACTTTCCCTCAGAACTAGGCAAACTCAGAGAGTATTCCGCTCTGCCTCTGAGGTCTTTTGCGGGTGTGCGGTGGCTCTGTTGCTTGATTTGCCACGTTCCTTGCGGTGATCTGAGCGGATTTGACACTGTGGAGTTTAACCATGAGCGTGTTGAAAACTGCACCTGCCATCACGGTTGACAGCACTGTTGTGTGTGCCGGCAATCAGGTTTCCTCCTCTCTTGAAGATGGAGCTGTCTTACTGGATTTGGATTCTGGGGTTTACTACGGCTTCAACCCCATTGGTTTTTACATTTGGACTCTTATGAAGAGCCCAATTCGAATCGGCCATCTCTTGAACTGCTTGCTAGAGGACTATGAGGTGGATCCGCAGGTGTGCGAACAGGAGGTGCTGAATCTAGTCCAATCGCTTGCTTCGGAAGGGTTAATTCAGGTTGTTACCGAAGCTTGTCTTTGATTGGGATCCCAACTGTCCATCTTTCTTCACCTATACTCATCGGCTTGATTATGGTTTCAGAGTTGGTTCTACAGGCAGCAAGGCCCTCTCCAGCGCTTTTACCAGAGGAGATGTTTCTCAGCTTCCATTTTCACTGCTGGATCCTGAAGCAGTTCAAGGGATCCCTATTTGTTCAGCCTGCGCCCCAGTGGCAACGGGATTCCATGACGGATTGGGATTCCCGCCCAGCTGTTCTCAGTTGGCTACGGTACAGTTCTGCCCGACGAATTTTTCTGGATCCGTCTCTGCCCCAGCAGGACATCCATCTTTGGGTCGATTTGGCAGCTCAAACGGGTCGGCCAGCATCCATGCAGTTAAGCACACCGTCTCTGTTCTGGTTGCCGGAGCAACGGCATCCATTGCCCTGGCAAGTGAAGCGTTGGTTGGATCGTCTGGCGGCGGCTTTCGGTTTGTTGTGCTTGATCCCGGTTTTTCTCGGGGTGATGTTACTAATGCTCATTTCTTCTCCTGGCCCTTTCTTCTTCAAACAATGGCGGGTTGGGCATGGGGGCAGATTATTTCGCATCATCAAGTTCCGCACTATGGTGCCCAATGCAGACAAATTGCATCATCAAGTCATGGGCAACCAGAATGGTTTGCACAAGCGTCAGGATGACCCTCGCATCACCCCAATCGGGCGTTGGATGCGCAAGTACAGCATCGATGAGTTACCCCAACTGTTCAATGTGATGTTAGGGCAAATGAGTCTGGTGGGGCCACGTCCCTGGGCTATTTACGACGCGATTCGGATCCCTGCCTCCTGCCGACATCGGATGCTCGCCTTACCGGGCATCACCGGAGCTTGGCAGGTGTCGGCACGTTCAACCCAGCTGGATTTGGAGATCGTCAATCGTGTGGATTTGCAGTATTTAGGCCATTGGTCTTTGCTCAGGGATCTATCAATTCTCCTGCAAACATTGCCCAAGGTTGCAACCGGTTTCGGCGCTTTTTGAGGAATTTGACCATGAGTTATTTGTACATAGCCTACCCTGCCAGTTCTGAAGGAGATCCCGGTCGGGCTAAACCTGTTGGGGCAGGAGCTTCTCTAGAACACCTGCTCTGCAATGGTATTTTCTTGCGGCAAGGGGAGATTCACATTTATCGGTGCCGGGTCTTGAGCGGAAATGGCTCCAGCAGTAGTTCTAGAGTGAAGCGGGAGAGCTTTTTGGGTACCTACTGTGCTACCTCTGAAGTCTTTCGGCCTGCTGAACCCAATTTGACTTGGAGACCCTCCGCTTGATCATCACAATACCCGACGAGATCCTGCTTCGTCTTAGGCTTTACAGGTATGAAGCAGGTAAAAGCTGTAGTTTGTTCGAAGCTTATTAGGAAGGTAAGCCCAACTATGAATGTAACTGTAATTGGCACGGGTTATGTCGGTTTGGTAACAGGGGCCTGCTTGGCTGAAATTGGTCATCAGGTGATTTGTGTGGATAATAACCGTGACAAAGTTACGGCTCTACAAGCTGGAAAGATTCCCATTTATGAGCCAGGGTTGGAATCGATTGTTTGCCGTCATACTTATGGATCTGTAGATAGATCTGTAGGCCATGAACCTACTTCTACCTCTGTAGAATCCATCTCTTCAGGATCCATTCAATTCACTACTGACCTCAACCGCGGCATCGAATTTGGGGACATTATCTTCATTACGGTTGGCACTCCGGCTTTGCCCTCCGGGGATCCGAATTTGCAGTACGTGGAAGCCGTGGCCCGTGGCATTGGGCAGGGCTTAGTCCGTACTCAAACGCGTTCTCGTTACCGAGTCGTTGTCAATAAATCCACAGTGCCGATTGGCTCTGGGGATTGGGTGCGCATGATGATCCTGGATGGAGCCGCCCAGGCAGCTAAAGAGGAATTATTGGTGGGCAGTTCAGTGTTGGTGGGATCCCACGGCAATCCAAGGCGCTTTGATTTGGAGTCTGTGTTGCCCCACTTTGATGTGGTCAGCAATCCGGAATTTTTAAGAGAAGGCAGCGCCATCTGGGATACCTTTCATCCCGACCGTATTGTCATCGGCTCGGATAGCGCCACTGCCGTCGCGATCATGCGGCAACTGTACGAACCGATCATCAACCACAGCTGGGATCCGGAGGCAACCACAGCTGCGCAACTGCCGGTACCCTTTTTGGTGACGGATTTGGCCTCTGCAGAAATGGTGAAATATGCCGCCAACGCCTTTTTGGCCACCAAGATTAGCTTTATCAACGAAGTCGCCACCATTTGTGAACGGGTGGGGGCCGATGTTACAGAGGTAGCAAGAGGCATTGGCCTTGATTCTCGCATTGGCCCTAAGTTTCTCAATGCCGGTATTGGCTGGGGGGGGAGCTGTTTTCCTAAGGATGTATCAGCCTTGGTGCGAACGGGGACAGATTACCACTGTGCTACTCCCATTTTGGCAGCGGTGATCGAAACCAATCATCAGCAGCGGCTGCGGGTCGTAGAAAAGCTGCAGCAGGAATTGAAAGTTCTGAAGGGGAAAACCATTGGCCTATTGGGACTCACCTTCAAACCCAATACTGATGACATGCGGGATGCACCTTCCCTAACGGTGATCGAACAACTGCTGAAATTGGGAGCCAAGGTCAAAGCTTACGACCCGATTATTCAATCCAACCAGGGATCCCTGGCGGGGGTGCAGTTGGAGCAGGATGCCCTGAGTTTGGCCCAAGGCTGCGATGCTTTGGTTTTGGTAACGGAATGGCCAGAGTTTACCAATGTGGACTTCCAACGGTTGGCGGCAGGGATGCGGCGAGCCTTAATCGTGGATGGCCGTAACTTTTTCTCTCCGCAGCAGATGCGCCAAGCAGGGTTTACCTATATTGGCATGGGGCGTTGAGGGGAAGGGGAAGAACCTTGCAGCAGGTTACTGCTAAGGATTCCAAAGCAATGGATTTGAACAGTCTGAAGTGGAGAAGAGGATCCCTGACATGAAACGGCATGGTTTGCTTCTTTCCTGCGCTCTGGGTTTAAGCTGTTTTCCTGGGGTGGCCCTAGCGGTTGAACCTCCACTCAGCCTGGATGGTCGCCTGACCTGGCAGGAGCGGGCCTATATTCTGGGTCCTGGGGATCGGGTACGAGTAACAGTTTTGAATGAGCCTAGCCTGAGTGGGGATCAGCAGGTGTTATTGGATGGCACCTTGGCCTTGCCCCTCGTGGGTATAGTACCGGTGGAAGGAATGACGCTGCAGCAGGCGGCTGGAGACTTAGAACAAAAATTTGCCTTTTATTTGAAATATCCTTCCGTCAATGTCAGCCTTCTGGATACGCGCGGTTTTCGCATCAATGTGGTGGGGGAAGTAAACCGACCAGGGGGCTACACAGTCTCTCCCAAGCAGGGCACAACCGGTGCCTCTGAGGTACTGGAGGTGGGGGCAACCACCCTACGGGAAGATGTGCCCCGCTTGACCCAGCTGCTACAACTGGCGGGCGGTATCACCCAAAAAGCTGATATTCGCAACATCGAGATCCGCCGACAAACCCGCAATGGTGGCGAGCAAACGTTGCAAGTCAACCTCTGGGAGCTGCTACAGAACGGAGCAGCTAGTGAGGATCCGATCATCTACGACGGGGACACCATTCGAGTTCCGGTCGCCAGCCAGGTTAGCCCTGCTGAAATTAGCCAGCTCAGTGCCGCCAATTTTGCTCCAGACACCATCACCATCAATGTTGTCGGTGAAGTCATCCGTCCTGGCTCAGTCAGCCTCAGCCCGAATGCTTCTTTGAATGTGGCCATTTTGGCCGCAGGAGGGTTTACCCCCAAAGCCCAGCAGCAGGTGGAACTGATTCGACTTAATCCTGATGGCAGTGTGGAAGCCCGGCAAATTGGGGTCGATTTTGCTCAGGGCATTAGCGAGGAAAGCAACCCTCCCCTGCGCAACTCGGATGTAATTGTGGTTCGCCCCTCCGGGGCAGCAGAAATGTCCGACAGTTTGGATATCGCCCTCAACCCGATCAATATTCTTTTGCGACCCCTCACCAGTATTGGTAATCTCTGGCGGGTGATCGACTTGCTCACACGCTAGGGCATTTGGGGTAAGTGTTTTATGTCTCTATTCTTAAGTAGGATCCTCCACTCAGGGTTTGCCTATGCGTTTCTTGGTTACAGGCGGTGCCGGTTATATCGGTAGCCACACCTGCAAAGCATTGGCTATCTGCGGCCATACCCCGATCACCTACGACAATTTGGTTTATGGTCACCCTTGGGCCGTTCGCTGGGGGCCTTTGGAACAGGGAGATATTGCTGACCGAGAGCGACTGGATCAGGTGATCCAACAGTATCAACCGGATGGTGTCATTCACTTTGCCGCCTATGCCTACGTGGGCGAGTCGGTTCAAGATCCGGCCAAGTACTATCGCAACAATGTGGGTGGATCCCTCAGTTTGCTGGAGGCGATGCGGGATCACGGCATCCCTCATATTGTCTTCTCCAGCACCTGTGCCTCTTACGGTGTACCCGAACAGATCCCAATTCCAGAAAGCCATCCTCAACATCCAATCAACCCCTACGGCCAGAGCAAGCTGATGGTGGAACAAATGCTGCGGGATTTTCGTGTTGCCCACGGGATCCAGTCCATTAGCCTACGCTATTTCAATGCCGCCGGGGCGGATCCCGAGGGCGAAATCGGGGAAGCCCACGACCCGGAGACCCATTTGATCCCCTTGGTGTTGGATGCAGCCAGTGGCCGACGGTCTCACATCACCCTTTTTGGCGATGACTACGATACGCCAGACGGCACCTGTATTCGAGATTATATTCATGTCACCGACCTGGCCCAAGCCCATGTCTTGGCTGTGGAAGCCTTGGCCACCCATCAGCCTGTGCAACCCGCCTACAACCTGGGGAATGGGCAAGGCTTTTCGGTCAAAGAGGTGATTGCCACCGCTGAAGCTGTGACCCAAAAGCAGATCCCGGTTCAAATCGGGGCACGCCGACCTGGGGATCCCCCTCGCTTGGTGGGGGATGCTAGGGCCATCATGCAGGATCTAGGCTGGAAACCCGCCCACACCGATTTGACCGAGATCCTTGAAACCGCCTGGCGTTGGCATCAGAAGCAACCTTATTCCACCCAGTGAGCCGCCATGTATTCCGCCAGATCCACCACCCGCTGGGAGTAGCCCCACTCATTGTCGTACCAGGCCATCACCTTGACCAAATCGCCACCCAGCACATTGGTCATTTCTGCATCCACAATGGCCGAGCAGTCATGGCCACGATAATCAATCGACACCAACGGAATATCGGAATAGGCGAGGATCCCTTTCATGCTGGTTAAAGAGGCTTCCTTCAGGGCGTCATTCACCTCTTCAGCAATGACACTCTTTTCGGTTTGTACAACCAAGTCCACCAAAGAAACATTGGGGGTGGGCACCCGTACTGCCACACCGCTCAGTTTGCCCTTGAGCTCTGGAATCACCAGTGCCACTGCCTTGGCTGCTCCTGTGGTAGTGGGAACCATGCTCAAAGCAGCCGCCCGCGCTCGGCGCAGATCCCGGTGTCCACCGTCCAAAATGCGCTGATCGCCGGTGTAACTGTGGGTGGTGGTCATGGTGGCCCGGACGATGCCAAATTTTTCCAGCAGAACCTTGATGATCGGAGTCAAGCAGTTGGTGGTACAGCTGGCGTTACTGACGATGTTGTGCCGTACGGGATCATAAGTATCTTGGTTTACCCCGTACACAAAAGTAGGAATTTCACTGCCTTTGGCTGGAGCTGTAATCATCACCTTTTTGGCTCCGGCTTCGATATGCTTGGAGGCGCCCTCATAGTTGACGAAAACACCCGTAGCCTCGATGACCAAATCCACATTCCAATCTTTCCAAGGCAGGTTGCTGGGGTTGCGATCCGAAACGGTGTTGATGTGTTTGCCATTCACCACCAATCCCCGCTCAGCGGGCTCAACCTCCGCTCCTTGCAGCGGCCCCAAGATAGAATCGTATTTGAGCAGGTGGGCAGCAGTGCGAGAGTCTGAAGTGTCATTGATGGCCACAATGTCCAGGTTGGACTGAGAGCGACCTAACCAACAGCGCAAGAAGTTGCGACCGATGCGACCAAATCCGTTGATTGCTACCCTGACCACTGCTCCTGACCTCGCTGCTTGAAATTCTTTAGGGGCTGCTGCTTAGCACATGATATCGCAAGCCCTGAATATTCTGAAGATAAAATTCGGGATCCTTGGTTTAAATCCCTAAGGGCTTGGAAGGCTAAACCGCTATCCAGGACGGGATCCGCAGCCTTTCAAGAAGGATATCGCTGATGGAGCAAAGCCATGGCTGAGGCGACATTTTCCACTCCCCGCTGTTCCAATAGATCCGTAAACATACTGTCTATCCAGTACAAGCGTTCGCTGATGATGCCGCTCCAGGCGCGGTACAGTTTCACCTGGACTTCCAAGGGCAACAAGATTAATCCTTCTGTAGAGAGGCGTAGGGTTTGCACTTCCATCATGCTCACAGCTGTAAAGGAGCGCCGTCGCCCCGTCAGTAGGGAAAGCTCCCCAAACAACCGCCCGGCATGCAAAGTGGCCAGCAAATAGTCCCCTGGGTGCCGCACGTATTGCCGCCGCAGCTCCACCACCCCGCTGAGAATCACATATAAATCGCTGCTGGGATCCCCTTCTTGAAAAATCACGTGGCCCGGTTGAAAGCGACTGGGCAACAGCGCCATGGTCAGGGCTTGCCACTCGACATCCTCCAGCGATTGAAACAGCAGGTGCTCACGAACATGCTCGAAGGGGAAATGGCGGGTGCTACTCATGGGTGCTTGGGGCCGAATCTGTCTCATCCTACCGTTGCAGGGAGGAGAGGAGATGGATTAGGCTCCCGAGGATTGGGGAGATGTCTAGTCCTGGCCGTAAACCTCCCGTAAGCTTTCTAGCACTGCGCCCGTCAGCTCAAAGAAACGCGGTGAGCGCCAGGTTTCAAACCCCCGCGGTTGGGGCAAATCCACTGGGATCACCTTTGCAATTTGGCCAGGATTGGGGGTCATCACCACCACCCTTGTGGAGAGGAACACGGCCTCTTGAATGGAGTGGGTCACGAAGAAAACGGTCTTTCGGGTGCTTTCCCAAAGGCGGAGCAATTCTAGGTTCATTTTCTCGCGGGTGATCTCATCCAAGGCCCCAAAAGGTTCGTCCATGAACAGCAGCTCCGGATCAAAGGCCAAAGCACGGGCGATCGACACCCGCTGTTGCATCCCTCCCGACAGTTGCCAAGGATAGTTGTGTAAGAAATTCTCCAGTCCCACCCGTTTCAGCATCGCCTTAGCTCGCTCTTGTCGCTCCCCTTGAGACAGATGCATCACCTGCAAAGGCAACATCACATTTTGCAAGGCCGTACGCCATTCCAGCAGGGTAGGAGCCTGGAAAATATAGCCATAAAGACGCTCCTGCCGCGCCTGTTGCGGGGTTCGTCCGGCGATGGAAAGGGATCCCTCGCTAGGCTGCTCCAGATCCGCCAGAATGCGCAGCAACGTGGTTTTGCCACAGCCAGAGGGGCCGATCAAGGCGATAAATTCCCCTTGCTGCACCTCCAGATTCACATCCCGCAGCGCCACTACATCTCCAGTTGGGCTGGGGTAGCGTTTGCTCACACCTCGTAGGCTGACTAGGGATCCCACTTCGCGGGGTTGCAGGCCGGTGGAGAGAAGAGAAGGATTCATGGAAACAAAACAGGGCGGAAAAGTTATCCACCATTACAGCCCTTTCGCGGGTTTGCTACAACAGTGTTCTTGTCCCTGACGCCCCAAAGGACTCCATCCCGCTTACGCGTTCGTGCTCCGCACGGCGCGTAGCGCGAAAGGAGCGTGTATTTGACTTATCCCGTTTATCCTGTGGGAGATGCCTAGAGAAATGGCTGTAGAGACGCAAACTGACCGGTTGACCAGCTTGAGACCAAGAGCAGCTCTCATTCATTCTTCTAGCACGTAAGAGATGGCGTTTTTGTTGACGCAAATAAACTCCGCATGGGCAACCCGGCGACCGTTGACAAACATTTCTGAATCGGTCATTGCCACAAAGGTACGTTCATCATTGAGCAAGCTAGAAACCCGCCGCTCAAATTCGGTGCCTTCCAAAAACACTTCCCCGCGAATATCTGTGCCATCAAGGGTGCGAATACGGATGCGTCGCCGCTCTTCCCCTACCGCTTGAGCTGTTTCGTAAGCCCCCCGCCGGGCTGCTTTTTTCGTGGAGCGACCCGAGGTGCTCATGGCATCGCGCAAATCGTCGAATGGCTCGCCGTTCATCTGCTAACCTCAACTCGGATCTATAGCTGAATAACCACTGAAGGGGGCAAATGGATCACTACCCACCTAGTTAAGGTTAACACACCCACCTACTAGCTCCAGGCGGTAAGCATTCACAAAGCTGAAAACGGGTTTAGGGTTTGATCAAATCGCCATACAAATCCGGACGACGATCCCGATAAAACTGCCACAGCTCCCGCACTTGCCGCACCTGATCCAAATCCAAATCCGCCACCACCAGTTGGTCTTGATCCCGGGATCCCTTGACCAGAATTTGTCCCCGCGGGTCAACAAAATAGCTCTGACCATAAAACGCTCCAATGCGCCAGGGATCCTCCCAGCCCACACGATTACTCGCTCCGATAAAGTAGCCATTGGCCGCCGCATGAGCAGGCTGTTCCAAAAACCACAGGTATTCCGAAAGACCTGCCACCGTTGCCGAAGGATTGAACACCACTTCTGCCCCATTCAGACCCAAAGCCCTCGCCCCTTCTGGGAAATGCCGGTCATAGCAAATGTACACCCCCACTTTGGCAAAGGCAGTCTGGAACACTGGGTAGCCCAAATTGCCGGGGCGGAAGAAAAACTTTTCCCAGAACCCTTGTACCTGGGGCAGATGGGTCTTGCGGTACTTGCCCAAATACCGACCATCCGCATCGATCACCACCGCTGTGTTGTAGTAGAGACCGGGTATCTCCTCCTCAAAAAGCGGTACGAGCAACACCATGCCATATTGGCGAGCTAGCTCCTGCATCAGCTGCGTGGTGGGGCCAGTCGGCACCGGTTCCACCAACTGAAACCACTGTGGGCTTTGGCTAGGACAAAAATACGGGCCATAAAACAGCTCCTGCAAGCACAGAATTTGCACTCCCTGCTCTGCCGCCTGGGTGATAAAGGGCAGATGTTTATCGATCATCGCCTGTTTCAGTTGGCTGACGGAGCGCTCTACCCCATCTGCTGGCACAGACAGTTGAATCAACCCTGCTTTGATCGGTTGTGGCATGGATTCAACCTAATCCTGCTGGTGAGAGAATTGGTAGGCTCCTACAAAAGCTAGGATCACCGCCAATGTTGCCAGCACCGCAACGGTGTACCAAGGGAACTGGGAAAGAGGCTGATAGGCCGCCGCTCGCATGCCTACGCTGGCATAGGAGAGGGGCAAGCAATACACCAACACCTGCATAAAACTGGGCAATTGGCTGGGATCAAAAAAAGTCGCCCCCAAAAAGGACATCGGGGTAATCAAGAAATTGGTCAGCACCCCAACACTCTCCAAACTCGGCACTTTCAACCCAGCAATCACCCCAATTCCGGCAAAGACAGCACAGTTTAAGAGCAAAATCAGGAACGCCAAGGGATTGAGCAACCCCCAAGCCCCTGTACCCAGCACCCCAATCACCAAGACGCCCAAAGCGGTGATGAGGCCGCGGGCAATACCCGCCATCACTTTGCCAAGATGCAGCGAGAGGGGGTGTACCGGCAGCAGCAACAATTCCTCGAAACTTTTGGTAAAAAGACGTGCCCCACAAATGGAGAAGGTCGTGCCCGCAAAGCTAATGGTCATGGCCGACAAAGCCACCATTCCTGGCAAGATAAAACGCAGATAAGAATCCGCCCCACTGGATCCCGCCACCGAGGCTAACCCGCCCGTTCCCAGGGATCCCCCTAAACCGACACCGAAGGCAACGATATAAATCAAAGGTGCCACCAGGCCAGAGGCCAATACCTGCCAAACTCGCCCGCGCAGATCCAGCCAATCCCGCCAAAAGACTGTCAGGCTATCTGCCCAAATTTGCTGATGGCTCCAGGTCAGGGCTGTAGTACGAGTCACAGCGGAGGCTCCTCAAACAGTGGCTAATGGATCAAAAGGCGAACTAACTGTTAAGAATTATCACATAAGCTGGACTGAGGGTGCCTAAGGCAAAGCTTCTTCCCCGTCAATGACGGGTTATTGATCGAGCTGACCGGGATCCTGCTCCTCCACCAGCAAAGGCACCCGTTCGGCGACTTCCAGGCCAAAGCCATGCAAACCACTGATATGACGGGGGGTATTGGTGATCAGGCGCATCTTGCGTACCCCCACATCCCGTAAAATCTGTGCCCCAATCCCGTAATCCCGTAAATCCATGACTGGAGGCGATAAAGACTCTGTCCCACTGGGACGTTCGCCCATGGCGGCCCACAGGGCAACGGATCCCGCTAATCCCAAGTCTTGTAGGGCATAGGTCTTGATCTGCTGAATGGGGGTTATCCCCTGGACTTGCTGGCGGAGGTAAACGAGCACCCCTTTGCCTTGGCAATCGATCATCTTCAGAGCTGCCATCAACTGGCGACGACAATCACAACGCAGGGATCCCAGCGCATCCCCCAGCGGACATTCCACATGCACCCGCACCAACACAGGCTCAGCGGAAAATTGGGCCGGATCCCCTTTGATAAGGGCCAAATGTTCCACCTGGTTAAGGGTATCCCGGTAGCCAACTACCTGAAACCGCCCGAATTCTGTGGGGAGAGCAGCTGTAGCCTCTCGATATACCAACTGTTCAGTGTGCAGGCGATATTCGATCAGATGGGCAATGGTGATGATCTTTAGGTTGTGCTGGCGAGCATAATCGAACAACTGGGGCAATCGTGCCATCGATCCATCTGGGTTTTGAATTTCACAGATCACCCCTGCCGGATACAACCCCGCCAAAATCGACAGATCCACCGCTGCTTCAGTATGTCCAGCCCGCTTTAGGATCCCCCCTTCCCGAGCCCGCAAAGGAAAGACATGTCCCGGTCGGCGGAGATCTTGAGGTCGGGTATTGGGGTTGATGGCTGCTTGGATGGTACGGGAGCGGTCGGTAGCAGAGATACCTGTGGATACCCCGGCCTCTGGCCCAGCATCAATGCTGACGGTAAATGCGGTTTGGTTGCTATCGGTGTTTTGCCCTACCATCAGAGGGATATTCAGCTCGTCCAACCGGGATCCCTGCATAGCCAGACAGATTAACCCGCGCGCATGGGTGGCCATAAAGTTGATCGCCTGGGGAGTAGCAAACTGGGCCGCACAAATCAAATCCCCTTCGTTTTCCCGATTTTCATCATCGACCACAATGATCATCCGACCAGACTTGAGGTCTTCGAGGGCTTCAGGAATCGAGTGGAAGATCAGATCTGGTTCTACTTGGGGAATGGCGCTCATGCAAAAAACGGGGAGTTGGCCCAATTTGCCTCAGGCAATGGATCCATGCTAGAGCAAACCGGACGGCAAATAAGACTTCCCAAACTACTTCATCGAACTGGAGTTCTTCGCTCTAGAACTTCCTTAGCAAGAATGGTGACCAGTGCCAGCAACGACAGCAACACCGCTGCACCGTAGGCCGAGGGGGTGGCATAGCTCTTGTAGGCATCCTCCACAAACAGCGGCAGGGTTTGGGTGCGGCCGATAATGTTGCCGGAAACCACCGCCACTGCGCCAAACTCACCCATGGCCCGTGCATTGGTGAGGATTACCCCATAGAGCAAACCCCAGCGAATGTTGGGCAAGGTCACCCGCCAAAAGATCTGCCAAGGATTGGCTCCCAAGGTTTTGGCTGCTTCTTCTTGATCGGTGCCTGCTTCTTCCAAAACGGGTAACACTTCCCGCGCTACAAAAGGGATGGTGATGAAAGCCGTAACCATGACGATCCCAGGGAAAGCAAAGATCACCTGGATATTCCAGGCTTGTAACCAATCCCCAAGCCACCCTTGGCGACCAAAGATCAACACAAACATCAGCCCTGCCACTACCGGCGAGATGGAAAAGGGCAGATCAATTAAACTCAACAAAAAGGTGCGTCCACGAAACTTTTTGTGGGCAATGGCCAAGGCAGCGTAGATGCCGAAAAAGGTATTCAGAGGCACTACAATCAACGCTGTTAGCACCGTCAGCCACAGGGCGCTGACAAAATCTGGTTGAATGAGAGTCTCGAAAAAAGGGCTAATGCCATCCTTAAAGGCTTGATAGAAAATGTTCACTGCCGGGATCCCTAGCAGCAAGGCAATGTACACCAATACAATGCCAATCAATACCCACTGCACCCAAGCCCCTTGAGATGGTATCGGCCGCTCCGGTTGGGAAAATGGCAGGATCCCAGCCTGGTCATGGCTCTCTGATTTTATCTCAGGCTTCATAGCGACGGCCCCAAGCTTGTAAAAGGTTAATAGCAATCAGAGAAACCAGCGAGATCAAGAGCAACACTGTGCCAATTACTGTTGCGCCTGTATAGTCGTATTGCTCCAATCGTTGAATCACCAAAACTGCCGAAATCAGATCTCGGAAGGGAATGCTGGAGGCAATGATGACAATAGAGCCATATTCCCCTACTGCCCGCGAAAAGCCCAAGGCTACC